>JAAYFU010000048.1 GCA_012728095.1 Clostridiaceae bacterium | reverse complement strand
TGCGCTAGATGGTATAATAGTCATGAGACTTGAACGCTCCTTTCTGGGAGGTAATGGTGGTTTGGCGATTTCCATTATACCAGAGGCGTTTCAGGTCTCATTTTTCTTATTAAGTTAACAGAACAAAATTTTATTCAGGGAGGTATAATATGAAAAAACATCCGGATTTCTACAGATGCAGCATTTGCGGAAACTTAGTCGGCAAAATAGAAGACAGCGGTATAGACATAATCTGCTGCGGACAGCCAATGGAAAAACTTGTTGCTAACACAGTGGATGCGTCAAAGGAGAAGCATGTGCCGGTTGCTGAGGTTAACGGCGATGCAATTACCGTTAAGGTTGGGTCAGTTGAGCATCCCATGGTTCCGGAGCATTATATTCAGTGGATTTGTGTAATGAGCGCCGACCGTGTACAAAGAGTAAGCCTTTCGCCGGGGCAGGAACCTAAAGCTGTTTTCGTGGTTCCCGAGTCCGGTGAAATAGAAATCTACGAATATTGCAATCTGCACGGGCTTTGGAAAACAACAATAAAAAAATAGCACTAATTACATAATACTTGGCTGTCAAACAGGTCCCTGATTATTTCAGGGGCTTTTTAATAATACTTTTGGAGCGGGCAGTTTAAGACCACCCGAAGTTTAAACCGTTTTATGGCTTAAACGTTTAATATTCTGAGGTGGTAGTATGAAAATGAAGGGGATAAAATACGGAAAAAAACAGATTAAGCAATACTTCCGCTGAAAAAAGTATAAATAAGCTAAAAAAATCCTATAAAACCATTGACGAAAAGTTTCTAATAGAACCAAAATATAATTGTGACCCTAAAATGGTTATCCCGGGCGACCCGAGCATGATCCCAAATTTATTTTGGATGCGGAAAAATAAAATTAAACGAAAGATTATTCACCTTGCGGGAAAATATAAAAAGTTTAGACCCGGGCGCATGGGCATTAAGGTAAGAATTCGGTTTCTGATATGCAAAATGCTGCACAAAGCATTACTGAAAAAAGAAGAAATGCATCTGCAGATAATCAGCATTGGATTAATAATGGATGGATATAGAATTTATTCGGTCAAAATATGGTTATAAATTATGAATATATTTTCTATGTGAGAAAAAAAGATTATGATAAGGCCAGGTTTATTATCAAAAAATAGTTGCCTGCTTACGATTTGTTGCGGCATATTTGGACTGTAAAAAGCTTTATCTTAAGATTTCAATCCATGACCTGAAATCATAAACAGAAGGGACGAAATTATGGAACAAAACATTGTAGCGATAATATGGGATTTTGATAAAACCTTGGTTGACGGTTATATGCAAACACCTATTTTCAGAAAGTATGGTGTAAGTGAATCAGAATTCTGGAAAGAGGTCAATGCACTTGAGGATAAATATAAGGCACAAGGTATCAGGGTCAACCGGGATACTATTTATCTGAATCACTTCCTGACATGTGTCAGCCAGGGAATATTTAAAGGCCTTAATAATTCTGTATTGAGAGAACTAGGCAAAGAATTGAAGTTCTATACCGGAGTCCCGGAAATATTTAAGAAACTGCAGGATTCTGTAGAAAACAATCCGGAGTTTCAAAAGTTTAATATTAAGGTTGAACATTACATCGTAAGTACAGGTTTGGCCGAAATGATTAAAGGGTCGGTCGTGGCCCGGTATGTAAAACATATTTGGGGTTGCGAATTTATTGAAGAACCGATAAAATCTTCACTTTCTTCAATTTATAATAATGAGGATAAAAATGATAATTCGGATAAAGAAAACAACCGTGAAATAAAACAAATTGCATATGCCCTGGACAATACATCAAAAACAAGGGCCATATTTGAGATTAACAAGGGTTCAAATGAATATCCCAATATCGATGTCAACGCCAGGATCTCATATGAAGACAGGCGTGTCCCGTTTGAAAACATGATTTATATTGCCGACGGCCCGAGTGATGTTCCTGCTTTTTCGGTATTAAAAAGCAATGGCGGCAGAACCTTTGCCGTATATCCAAAAGGTAATTCAAGAGCTTTTAAACAGGTAAACCAACTGATTCGTGACGGAAGAATTGATATGTTTGCAGAGGCCGATTATTCAGAAGGTACTACAACTTACATGTGGCTTATGGAAAATGTCCATCAGATTGCGTCAAAAATCTATAACAAAAAATTGGATCAGATAAAAAGAAGTGTATCCAGGCCGCCGGAACATCTAAATGAATAATAACCGGGTATACAGAATATGGAACAGAAAGAATCATGAATATGATTAAAGGACAGCAAATATAAGCAAAATGTGCTGTAAGAATACTTGCTTGAAGAATATTTGGAAAAGTATGGTCCGGGTGATTACGGGACAGGCGACGATGTCGTGTTAATAAAAGTTAAGAAATAGGGTCAGTTTGATAACTGGTAAGGTAAAGAAGATATGCGTTATAGAACAAGTCATTTCTACGCGATTTGCACAATCTTTTTATGGGCCTCTGCCTATGTTTTTACAAAGGTTGCGTTAAACTATTATACGGTCTTCAGTCTCGGATTTTTAAGATATTTTGTTGCGTCAGTAGTCCTTATTATTGTCGCAAGTTTACAGAAAATCGGCCTTCCGGATTTCAAAGACATTCCAAAATTCATATTATCAGGCCTTTTGGGTTTCACGCTTTACATGATAACTTTTAATATTGGCTCAAAGACATTGTCATCGACAACATCAAGTCTTATTATTTCATCAGTTCCGATCCTTACGGCTTTAATTGCGTCCGTTTCCCTCAAAGAAAGATTAGGAGCCTTGTCCTGGATTGCAATACTGATTGAGTTTTCAGGCATACTGGTTCTGACGCTCTGGAACGGTATATTGTCCATTAACGCCGGAGTCTTATGGATGTTAGGAGCTGCGCTTCTTTTAAGTTGTTACAACATAACTCAAAGACAATATACAAAAAAGTATACAGCTTTTCAGTCAACAACATACAGCATAGTTGCAGGCACTGTTTTTTTATGCATATTTTCACCGGAAGCGATTACTCAGATTATTCAGGCACCTGTAAACCAAATTCTTGTTGTGATATATTTAGGTATCTTCCCGAGTGCCATTGCGTACATATGCTGGTCAAAAGCTCTGTCCATTGCTGAGAAAACCAGTGATGTCTCGAATTATATGTTCGTAACACCGTTATTATCAATGATATTGGGGTATATTGTCATACTGGAAGTTCCGGATATTGAAACATGTATTGGCGGGTCTGTAATATTATTCGGCCTTCTGATTTTCAACTATTCAAGAAAAAAAGCAGGCTCACAGCAGGCTGGCAAGGAGTCTATCTGATTTTGTCCCAGAAAGCATTTACGGTAATGGTGACATTATCAATGCCGTATTTATTTTTCAGGTTCCTTTTGAAATATGCCGAATGACCTCCCCATTTCTGACCGTTGATATTCAGCTCTACATAGCGGGTTTCAGGCATTTTCCTGTTAAATAGACGGACAAAAGACAAAAGCAATCCTGATATGGGGTTTATTCCATAGGAGATTGCCTCTGTTCCAATATGGATATTCCGGGATACAAAATCAGTTCTGGTTTCTACCCTGGTAACCTTATGCACGTATTTTTTATGTACCGGTACAGCCGGAGCTCCTATTTGGACAACATGATAAATGGGAATTCCCATCCTCTCAAGCGTAACCAGGGCATCACCCACAGCCTGGCCGCCTCCGCTGTGACCTATCAATATTATTCTGGAAGCCAAGACCGAGTTGTTTTTTACATACCGAACAATTTCCTTGCCTCCGGTTCCACGATGAATATGAACCCCAACTTCCAGGATCTGTCTTACAACCGTGGTGTGTCTTACTTCTCCTAAAGGGAAGATTTCAGCGAATTTTACGGTTTTACCAAGTAAGATGTATCGTTTCCTTATTTCGTCTTTAAAATCTTTGAATATATTTTCTGATTTATTGGCATTGATCCCGGTTGCAAGTATTATCAATATATTCTCGCTCATATGAGACCACAAATTCAAGGAAGTCTTAATACATAATAAGGGGATAGGAAATAGCCTGACACATAATTATATTAAATCATAGGGACGGTTCTTTAGGATTATATATCCATTGTTTAACTGTTAACTGAATAACTGTCTCCAAGGTTACCGGTTAAATTGACCATTAATCTGCAGTTGCTGCCGTTGCAATAAACATGAGATAATATATTAATATATATAAACTTTAACTTATCTTTTAGGAATTGAAGAAGAATCATAATGATTCATATGTTTACCAAGGAATTTTTGTACCATAGACACAAGAAGGATTGAAAATGCTTATGAAAAAACTGGTTATTGGAATACTGGCACATGTGGACGCCGGCAAAACGACACTTTCAGAGAGTTTACTATATTTAAGCGGCAAGATACGGAAATTAGGCAGGGTGGACAATAAGGACGCATACCTTGATACCTTTGAACTTGAAAAAGCCAGAGGAATAACCATATTCTCCAAACAGGCCGTTCTTGAGATTGATGACACACAAATTACTCTACTTGATACCCCCGGTCATGTGGATTTTTCAAGTGAAATGGAAAGGACGCTCCAGGTACTGGATTATGCCATACTGGTAATAAGCGGAGCGGATGGCGTTCAGAGCCATACCGGGACTTTATGGCATCTCCTTTCGGTTTATAACATTCCGGTATTTATCTTTATTAATAAAATGGATTATGAAGGCGCTGATAAAGGCAAACTCATGAATCAATTGAAAAAGCGTCTGAGTGACGGGTGTATTGACTTTGGATCTCATGATAAAGATAAATTTTTTGACCAGCTTGCAATGTGTGATGAAGAATTAATGGAAACTTATTTGGAATCCGGTAATATCGGCATCGATAAGATAAAAGAAGCGATAAGAACGCGTAAAGTGTTTCCCTGCTTTTTCGGATCGGCTTTGAAACTGGAAGGCATTGATGATTTTATCAAAGGTATTATTGAGTATGTCTCCATACCTGTCTACCCGGAAAAATTCGCAGCTAAAATATTTAAGATAAGCAGGGACGAGCAGGGAAACCGTCTTACACATATGAAAATTACCGGGGGAAGGTTAAAGGTAAGGGATACCGTAAATTACAGGGAATTTGAAGAGAAAGTGAATCAAATACGGATTTATTCCGGCAAGAAATTTGAAGCGGTAAATGAAGCCGAAGCAGGTACCGTTTGCGCTGTAACAGGTTTAAGTCAGACTAAACCCGGAGAAGGTCTGGGAGAAGAGAAGTCTTCCGGCAAACCGATTTTAGAACCTGTATTATCATATCAAATCAAACTTCCGGAAGGCTTTGACCCGCGGGTAATGATGCCCAGGTTTAAAATGCTGGAGGAGGAAGATCCTGAGCTACGTATCGTATGGGATGAACAGCTCCAGGAAATCCGGGCCCAAATTATGGGCGAAGTGCAGATCGAAGTTTTGCAGAGTCTCATACTAAGCAGGTTCGGGGTTGAAGTAACCTTTGATTCAGGCAGCATTGTCTACAAAGAAACTATTGGAAATACCGTAGAAGGTGTTGGCCACTTTGAACCGCTTGGACATTATGCGGAAGTCCACTTGTTATTGGAGCCGAAGGAACGGGGAAGCGGGCTTGAGTTCGCGGTTGACTGCAGTGACGATGTACTGGCCAAGAACTGGAAGAATCTTATTCTGTCCCATTTAAAAGAAAAGGTCCATAAGGGAGTCCTGACAGGCTCGGCTATCACTGATATGAGGATTACTCTGGTATCCGGCAGGGCTCATAATAAACACACTGAAGGCGGGGATTTCCGGGAGGCGACATATCGTGCGGTCCGACAGGGATTAAAAGAAGCGGAATCAATATTATTGGAGCCGTTTTACTCATTTCAGATAGAACTGCCCGAGAACATGGTGGGACGTGCCATGACCGACATAGAAAGAATGCATGGAAGCTGCCGGATTACTCGTATAGAAAACGGTATGGCGGTGCTGACAGGGAGTGCTCCGGTTGTAACCATGAGAAATTACCAAAAAGAGCTTACAGCATACACAAAAGGCCAGGGCAGACTCTTTTGCAGTTTTAAAGGCTATGAGCCATGCCATAATGCTGATGAGGTAATCAGAGAAATTGGGTATGATTCGGAAAGAGACCCGGATAATCCGACATCGTCGATATTTTGCGCCAACGGCTCCAGTTTTTTGGTAAGCTGGGATGAAGTAAAGAACTATATGCATATCGAAAGCTATCTTAAAAATAAAGAGGAGAGTTCTGAGGAAGCTGCGGAAGTCCGTCATGGTCATACAGAGGAACGATGGTTGGATCCCGAGGAAGTTGATCGCATTCTTAACCAGACATATTATGCCAATCAGGGGAAGAAGACTGTACGGCAAAAACGAAGAACGACAGCCGAAAGCTTTCACAGGCCAGTTGTCCATAAAAGTGCGCCAACAGAGAAAAAAGACGAGTACTTGCTTGTTGACGGCTATAATATTATTTTTGCATGGCCTGAGCTGAAAGAGCTTGCACAGGACAATATGGATAATGCAAGATCGAAACTTCTGGATATCCTATGCAAGTATCAGGGTATCCGGAAAAACCATATTATTGCGGTGTTTGATGCCTATCGGGTAGAAAGACATCGGGAAGAATTTCTTGATTACGAAAATATTCATTTGGTATTTACAAGGGAGGCGCAAACAGCCGACCAGTATATTGAAAGGTTCGCACATGACAATCAGAAAAAATACAATATTACTGTTGCCACATCGGACAATTTGCAGCAGATTATCATTCGAGGGGCGGGCTGTGCTGTTATGTCCGCCGGCGAACTTAAGACAGAAATTGAAACTTCGTTGGAGAAAGTGATGCAGGTTTACCAACAAAAACAGACGGTAAACAGAAATTACCTGGAAGAAGCTATATCGGCAGAGACTAAAACCCAGATAGAAGATCTCTTTAAAAAGGATGAATAAAATCCGGAAGGTCCCTAAGTTAAACCAGAGCATAAATGGGATAACCGGGAACAGAGTGTAAAAATAGACTAAAATATTTGTATGGTATATTCTAAATAAGGAACCATAATTGAAATACCGGGAATATTGCCGTTTCAGTCCTGAAATATATTCAGATTGAAAGACTCCTTAATAAATAAGTTATAATGAACAATATGAAATGGGGTATTTATATGTTTGATGTAGTTGCAATAGGCGAATTGCTGATAGATTTTACTCCGGGAGGAGTGACAGCCGAAGGCACCGCATTATTTGAAAGAAATCCCGGCGGGGCACCGGGAAATGTACTGGCAATTCTCTCCAAAATGGGGAAAAAGACAGCTTTAATCAGCAAAGTAGGCGACGATCAATTCGGCAGTTTCCTTATATCCACGATGAGAGATATTGGGGTAGATACAAGAGGAATCGTTGTAACCGACCAGGCCAATACCACATTGGCATTCGTACATCTGGACAGCAGCGGAGACAGAAGTTTCAGTTTCTACAGAAAACCCGGCGCAGATATGCTTCTAAGTAAGGATGAAATAAATCCGGAATTAATAAAGGATTGCAGGATATTCCACTTTGGTACGGTATCCATGACAAAGGAACCTTCCAGAGAAGCTACTTTACATGCGGTAATGACTGCAAAGAAATATAAAAAACTCATTTCATTTGATCCTAACTTAAGGCCCCCTCTCTGGGATGACCTGAAGGAAGCCAGAGAGTTAATGAAAACAGGATTGGTCTATACGGATATTTTAAAAGTATCTGAAGAGGAACTGGAATTCATAACAGGAGAAACAAATCTTGAAAAAGGTTCCGGCTATATACGTGATAAATACGGAACCCGCCTTATTTTAGTGACGCTTGGAGCAGAAGGCTGTTATTACAGACACGGAGACAGCACCGGAAAACTTGCCGCTTATGATGTGGACACAATAGATACTACCGGCGCAGGGGACGCTTTTTTGGGAGCCATGTTGTATAAAATCCTAAACTCTGGTAAACGGATTGAATTACTGGATAAAGTTCAATTGGAATCCATGATAAGGTTTTCTAACGCTGCCGGCTCATTGGCTACCACAAAGAAGGGGGCAATTCCGGCAATGCCTTCGGTCAGGGAAGTAGAAACCTTATTATCAACAGAAAAATTGAAAAAATAAATTATTACATTTTTCGGTAACAGGTAACGAAAAGTTTAGAAACACACTGATTAGGTGAGGCATCTGACCTTTGATACCAAAGGAAGATGCCTTTTCTAATTGTATCCATGTCTTTTTCAATTCTGGTTATTAATACCTTTTTCGCTAAGTTCTTGTTGCAAATTGTACAAAAATAAAATAAATATTGATAAAATAATTAGCTAATTATATAATAACACCAGTGGAGAAATTAATTATTAGCGAACATTGTAAATCTTATATCCGATTAAAGCGATGGAATCATAGATCCTATCCCCCAATCCAAGTCAATGAAATTCTCGTGTTTTAATAAGAATGCCCATTCGCATTAATTTTTATTAATTATTATTTAATTAACAAGGAGGAAGTTATTGTGGCTGTCAAAATCATTAATTGTCCATCATGGGTAATGGAGGAAGAAAAAGAAATTCCAGTTGAATTGTCTGCCGATTTGTACCTTGAGCGCATACGAATTTTACAGGACAGAATGAAAGACAATAAACTTGATTTCGTAATCATTTATGGCGACAGAGAACACTTTGCCAATATTGAATATTTTACGAGATACGATTGCAGATTTGAAGAAGGGTTATTCATTCTGTCCAGGGACGGAGAAAGGACAATTGTTGTAGGAAATGAAGGGGAGGCTTATTCATATTATATTCCATTCGAAATAAACAGGATCAGGTATCGTCATTTCAGTTTACAGGGACAGCCTAGAGAAGGTTCTCCCAGTCTTACTGAGATTTTCAAACAAGTTGGTATAAAAGCTGATTCAAAAATAGGAATTATCGGATACAAGTATTTTGAAGCCGGCGAAGACGGTGCTGTAGATGATGTATTGCATCATTTTGATATTCCGGAGTACATACTTTATGAATTATTCAAAATTGCAGACCGTAAAAATGTTATCAACTTTACTAAGGAAATAACCGGTTTACCTGATGGCATTAGAATGACCGTAAGAGATCCCCAGGAGATTGCATTCGTTGAATATCAGGCCATTAAAACCGCTAATGTTATCAAGAGACTTCTGAAAGCTGCAAAACCAGGTATGACGGAAACGGAGATTGCCAGTTATGCAAGAGCCGATCTGACACCCACCCAAATGTATTCACTTGTAAATTGTACGCCTCTCTCAATCAGTCTTGGTTTAAGAAGCCCTGATCCGAATTTGAGAATGACACTGGGCGAAGTATTTGGACTTTGTTATTCGCTCAGAGGTTCCCTTTGCTCAAAAGTTGGTATAGCCGCGTATGATGAGTCAACAATTTGTGAGCGTTTAAAGGGGAAAATCGAAAGTTTTTATATGAAGCATTGGCTTTCAGTAGCAACATGGTTTGAAACTGTCGGGGTCGGTGTAACAGGAGGAGAAGTATATGAAGCAGTAATGAATATTGTAGGCGCTCCTGAATTTGGTATTACACTTAATCCCGGACATTATATCGGTATGGATGAATGGACAAACTCCAATGTAAAAAAAGATTCAAAAATACCTTTCAAGAGTGGTTCTGTATTACAGAGCGATATTATTGCCTCATCGACTGATCCTGTTATGACTTCAATATGTGAAGATACTATTGTTCTTGCTGACAAAAACTTAAGAACAAAACTTAAAGAGATGTATCCGGATGTTTACGATCGTGTTGAGAAGCGTCGCAAGTTTATAAAGGAAGTATTAAACATCAATATTAATGAAGATGTTTTACCTATGAGCAGTCTTGCAGGTGTTATGTTCCCATACATGCTCGATACCAGCCTGATTTATTCCAAAGAGTAACAAACCGCTTCACATGTCATGTATTAAATGGATTAATCCATTTACCAATATCAACTTAAGGATAAAATGAGAAATGAAAGGAGAAAAAGAAATGAAAAGAATTCTTTCGTTAATTTTGGTGTTAGCCATGCTACTGACTATGACAGCTTGCGGTAACACCAGCGGTACTCAAACGGTTATGATGAGGTACTGGCAAAGTATCCTGATGTAAATGTTGTTGTTGAACAATATCATGAAGCTTATTCGGCTGAGAAGGCTCTTAAAACTGCGGAAAATGCACTTTCAGCTTACAATAATAATATAGATGCATTTGTATGCACAGCTGACGTCTTGACTCTTGGTATACTTCCGGCCATTGAGGCTGCAGGACTTGCAGGTAAAGTATTTTTAACCGGAATGGACTGTGAAGTTGCAGCTATGCAGGCAGTACATAAAGGTTATATTGGAATAGATATCTGGACAAAGATTGATGAATGTGCTACACGTGCCGCTGAAATTGCTGTTGCCCTGGTTAAGGGAGAAGATTTTGAATATGATGAAATAATTAAGAACGGGGACTATGAAGTGCCAAAAGTATTCGTTCCTATTATGGGTGTAACAAAAGATAATTTAGAAGATTGGGTCAACAACGTTGCTCCCGAGGGATGGATAACCATGGAACAAATTCTCGCACAATAGTGAATGAATTATTGATACTGGGATTCTGAAATCAGAATCCCAGTATCAATAGCAATAGAGGTGAAGAAATGGGAGATCAAGTTGTTTTGAGATTCAGTGAATTGACTAAACAGTTCCCCGGTGTTATCGCAGTTCAAAATGCTTCGCTGGAAATTAAAGCAGGTGAAATCCACTCTATCGTTGGAGGCAATGGTGCTGGTAAATCAACATTAATGAAAATGCTTTCTGGGGTATACCCGTATGATTCCTACAGCGGTACTATCGAGTTAATGGGTGAAAAGTGTCAATTTAAAAATATTCTTGAAGCCCAGTCCAAGGGTATTGTTATGATACCTCAAGACTTAAACATGGCAAATGAGTTGACTGTGGCTGAAAATCTGTTTATGGGAAATTATCCTAATAAAAGAGGAATAATAGATTACTACACGATGTATTCTGAAGCTCAGAAAATAATTGATGAATTTGATCTAAATGTAGATCCCCTGACAAAAGTCAAGGAAATCGGTATCGCACAAAAACAGCTAATTATCATTGCAAGGGCAATGCATTATGACGTAAAGGTATTGCTTCTCGACGAACCCACAGCAACCCTTTCAGATAAAGAATGTAAGATTCTCTTTGAAAAAGTAAGAGAACTAAAAAAGAAAAATATTGCATGTATTTATATATCTCATAGACTTGAAGAGGTCAAGGAAATCTCTGATGTAATTACTGTTATGAGAGACGGAAGAATAGTAGGAACAGCACCAAATTCTGAGATGGACGAAAAGAGAATAGTTTCTCTCATGGTAGGACGTGATGTTGATGAAGTGTATCCGGAACATGACAGGACACCGGGCGAAGTAATTCTTTCGGTACGGAATGTAACAATAAAGGATCCTAAAGTTCCGACTAAAAAAATTGTTGATAATGTTTCATTTGAATTGAGAAAAGGTGAAATATTATCCATGTACGGCCTTGTAGGCGCTGGGAGAACAGAGACCATCTTGGCAATGCTGGGAGCTTTCAAAGGGCCTGTTGAGTGTGAAATGGAATTGAAAGGTGAACCTGTCAGAATTAAGTCTCCCTCTGATGCTGTCAAACATAAAATCGGTTTTCTTCCTGAGGATCGAAAAAGAGAAGGAGTTATTGAAACAACAAGTGTCGGTAATAATTTTCCTCCATTTACACGGCAGTATGGAAGTTGATGGTCTGGGATCAGGAGAATACGATTTAATTAAGAGAATCAGAGAAATAGTCGGAAATGAAGTTATAATAGGTTTAGCTTTGGATGCCCATTCCAACACTGATCCAAGATTGCCTGAAATGGTAAATGGAATCAGAAATTATAGAACTGTCCCACATACAGATCAGGATATGACTGAAAGAACAGTTGCAATGCATATGATTGATTGCATTAAGAATAAGAAAAAAACTATCCCGCAATTCGTACGGCTACCATATGCTATACATCCGGAGAAGACATTATCATCGACATGGCCACTAAGTGAAATATTTGAAAAATTAACTGAATTGGAGAAGAGAAAAGAAATCGCAATTGCATCTTTAGGAATAGGTATGGTATGGTGCGATTGTAAAACATTAGCTTCAAATATCTGTGTGACACCTTCGGAAGAACAATATACTGAGTATGCAAAGAATATTGCAAAGGAACTTGGCGAATACGTTTATTCTTTACGAGACAGCTTTGACTTTGATCAATTGCCGCTTACTCCTCATGAAGCAATGAGATATGCGATAAAATACGAAGGGGCGCCTGTGTACGTTTCAGATTCAGGTGATAATACAACCGGTGGCGGTGAAGGAGATCACACCATAATGCTTCGTGAGTTTTTAAGTTGTCGTGATTATAATGGTAAAAAGGTGCTTGTTGCAGGAATATGGGATGAAAAAGCGGTTGAAAAATGTATGAAGTATAATGAAGGAGACTATATTACTGTTGATATAGGGCATAATTATGATGAGAATACAAAAAGTGTCACTGTGTCGGGAATTCTGAAAAAGAAAGGAAAACTTCATGGGTATTTAGGTTTTGAAGCTGTGGCAGTAGGAGAAGCAATAACAATCTCAACGGGTAATGTTGACATTGTAATACTCGATCGACCTGGCTCTTTTATTACATTAAAGCATTTTAAAGGTGCCGGACTTAATATCGATGATTATCAGGTTATTGTGGTAAAACAAGGCTATTTATTTGCTGAGCTCAGAAAGCTTGCAAAGCTTGCTATTTTAGCATTGACACCCGGATGCACTCATCAGTTAATTGAAAATCTCGAATACAGGAATATAATACCGCCAGTCTATCCTCTGAAATATGTGGGAGACAGTGTACCATCTAACTGAAAACTGAAAAAAAACAAGCTTTATCCATGTCGACACAGAAAAGCCAATTTGACATTTAAGGTTATCTTTGACAAATATTTGGCTGAATCCTATAATATAAATTGGCTGTGTCATTTACCATACAATTACGGGGGTAAATTCGTGCAGATATATAGTGTTCAGAATCAACAGACATTAAGATTTAATAACTGCAAAACTGTATTGAATATTATCAGGGACAACCAGGCTACTCCAATATCTCGGGCGGATATTGCAAAAGAAACATTTATGAGCCCGACCAGTATTACAAGAATTACAGCAGATCTAATTGATCTGGGAATTGTAAAACAGGCCGAAACTTTCTCAAAAGGTGTCGGCAGAAGGGCAACACAACTAAGAATAGTAAATGATGCAGTATTAAGTCTGGGTCTGTTCATAGACAAAGATTTTCTGAGAATGTGTGTTATAGATTGTATGGGTAAAGTCCTGGATAAAGCTTGTTTTTGCCTCGAAGATCGGGATTATGAACCTGAAGAAATCATCCAACTGGCTAAGGGCTTGTATGATGAAATGTGCACCAAAGGCAGTTTTGACAGTAAAAAGGTTAAGGTTTTGGGAATAGGATGCGTTGGTAATATTGACAATAAAAGTGGCTATGTATTTTTTGCACCGCAAATGGGATGGAAAAAAATAGATTTAAAATATATGGCTGAAGAGGCATTTAAAATGCCAATTTATATTGACAATGACTTAAAAATGGCGCTTATAGGGACAACATATAACTCTGATGAAATGAAAGAATCAGATGTTGCAATTGTTACAATAGGCGTTGGCGTTGGCGTTTCAGTAATGTATAATGGCAAACTGGTCAGAGGTATAAGCAATGCAGCAGGTGAGGTTGGACATACAGTCTTTAAGCCTAACGGCAGGTTATGTGTTTGTGGAAGAATGGGATGTCTGGCATCTTATTTAACTGAGGTTGGAATGGTGGAAATATGCAAATCAAAAGGCTATAGAGTTAAATCCTTTAAGGATATTGTGGAAGCATATAATAACGGCGAAGATTGGGCTATAAAGGAGATAGATGCTTTTACAAGTAATATTGCAACTTTTCTTGGCAATATGATTTATACATATAATACAAAATACCTTCTGGTAATTGGTTCAATAATAGAAAACTATCAGTTTATTTATGATTTGTCTTTCAGTAAAATAAAAGATATTATCCATGATAATCTGTATTCTGATGTAATTATCAAGAGGGTATCCAATCCCTACAGTGCTGCTATGGGAGCGGCATATACCGCGCAAAACATATATATTGAGAACATGATAAGAACTTATATTAACAATCATACTTTATAAACATAACTTAAATATACAATAGAAGATATGAAAAAGGGATGTTACAAAACTGATTAATAGATTATTGAGATGTTGAAGGTTTGTAACATCCCTTTTGTTTTACTTAATTTAGAGAGGGAAATAGAAGTTAGAACAGAAGGTCTATGGTTTTGGGTTTTATTATATGTTAATATTTTATATAATAAAAATAAATAAGCGGAAATATAGGGAAAGCTTAACAATATTCTCTCTGGCACCGAGGAACAGGGCGTGCGATAAATGCTCGTAATATGCTATAATTAATACAAATACCACCTGTAGCACGGGCATCTTCAGACGGTACCTGGGGTGGCAAAAATTTACGAGGTTGCAAATGAAAAAATTACTGGTATTTGGAGTTGTCATACTGTTTTTCATTTTTATATTTCTTATTGGGTATTCCATAAATTATTTTCAGATAAATCTTCTTGAAGCCAACAGCCTTCTTAAGGAAAGCGCGAGTAAAATTGATTATCACTTTATAGTAATAGCCCAGAATACGGATGATTTGTATTGGCAAACTGTCAAGGAAGGTTGTTTTGATGCGGCAAGCGATTTCAATGTTGCGGTTGAGTTTAACGGGCCCAGATTCACAAATATGGATGAGCAGGTTAAATACTTTAAGATGGCGGTAGCATCCAGGGTGGATGGTATTGTAACCCATGTCCTGGACGAGGATGTTTTTACTCCTCTAATCGATGAAGCAACGGAAACCGGAATACCGGTAATCACAATCGATACTGATGCAAAAAACAGCAAAAGAAAAGCCTTTGTGGGTACCAATACATATAACCTGGGCAGTGAAGCCGGTAAGCTTGTACTTGAATCAACAGGGGAAGAAGCGAATATTGGTATTATTATCAAGAGTTTTAACGGGACAAGCGAAAACGTACCCCAGAGCCTGAGGGTGGCCGGGTTCAAGGATGCTCTTAAAGACGCGCCCAACGCAAGCATAAAAACCATACAGTCGTCCGGAACCGGGCTCTTCAGCGCGGAAGAAGTAACCAGGCAGATACTGTATAATTATCCCGAGATAGACACAATAGTATGCACCAACGTCAAAGACACCATAAGCGCTGCCCAGATTATCGTAGATCTTAATAAGGTGGGACAAATCACCATAATCGGGTATGGCGATGCGCCTGAAATTCTCAGGTATATCGAAAAAGGAGTCATTTACGGAACGGTAGCGGCAAATCCATATGAGATGGGCTATGAAAGCATTCGTTCACTTGTTGAATACAAAAAGAAGTTAATGACTTCGTCGTATGTTGATACTGGGGCAAAGGTAATAACGGCAAGCAACCTTGAAAAATACAGGAGCACTCTCAAGGATGAACCAGAGGAGAGTGATAATGATTGAAAAAGATAATCGAGATTTTCTCCAAAAATAGAATAAGGAAAAAACTTATATTCTATTCCTTAATCACTACTCTGATTATGGGCGTAGGTTTGTTTTTTACATATTATAACGCAAGGATGCTGGCTACCGGGATGGATGCAATTTTCCTGAATAATAAATACTTAAGCGATATAAGCAACAGAGTGACGACTTTACACAGTGTTCTTGAGAATTTTCTGTCTACGAATCATTCCGATAGTCTCAGGGACTATTACAAGTATTCCAGCGAGCTTCGAACGACAGCGGAAACCATGAGCAAAAGGCATGTTCAGGCAGAAAGCGGATTATTGCTAAAGGATATAGGCAACATGATATTAACGTACCTTGATTCTACCGACGCCGCTGTCAGTTCTAAAAGAGGGAGGGATATAGAGGGCTATATAAGCCACTACACCAAGGCCAGCGAGATTTTTGAATATATTAATACCAATATCAATAAACTTACGTTGGATCAATTTGATGAAAATACCAAAGGCTATACCATGATCTCAGGCCGTGTTAATCTGATACAGGCTTTGAATCTGATTATTATCATTGGGATAATAGTTTTCAACACCATTTTTATAATCAGGATGACCTTCAAAATAACTGAACCCATAATAAGTTTGTCAAATGCCGCCAATCAAATATCAAAGGGGAATTTGGAAATTCAGCAGGTTACTGTTCACAGCAATGACGAGATAGGTATTATGGCCGAGGCGTTTAATCGAATGGCTGAGAGTATAAAACAGCAAATGAAGGCTATAAAGGAAAGCGCTGAATTGGAAGCAAAGTATAAGGAACAGGAAATGCAGTATCTTCTTATGAAGAATCACCTTAGAGAAGCTGAGCTCCAGGCCCTTCAATCCCAGATAAATCCGCACTTTATATTTAACACACTGAATGCCGGCGCGCAATTGGCCATGTTTGAGGACGCGGATAAAACATACCACTTTATACAATGCTTTTCGGATTTGTTCCGATATAATTTAAGAAGTCTGGACAATCCGATAACCCTAGGGGATGAAATAGAGAATATAAACAATTATATTGCCCTTCTTAAAGTAAGGTATACCGACAGAATCAGGTTCATTCAGGAGGTGGATGAAAGCGTGACCGACGTTCAAATGCCGTGCATGATATTGCAGCCGCTTATCGAAAACGCTTTTATTCATGGAATCAGCAGCCTTGAATCGGGAGGTACCATTATATTACGGGCAAAGAGAGTAAATGGCGATATTGTGATTGAGATTGAGGATGACGGGGTGGGTATGCCTCCGGAAAAAATCAGACAAATACTTTCCGATACCGAAGAAGACATATCCGAAAGGGATACATCGACCGGACATACAACGGGTATCGGTACAAAAAATGTAATCAAGCGTCTTAATAATTTCTTTAACACGCAGGATATGGTTACTATAACAAGCAGGCAGCCAGGAGGGACGACAGTGACCATTACAATCCCGGAAAGCGAAACTATGGTAAAAAAGGAGTGTTTCCATGCTCAGAATTATGGTTGTTGACGATGAAAGCATCGTTATAGAATCAATTAAGTACATAATAGAAAAGAATTTCAAAGATGTGATGCTGGCAGGTGTAGCCCATTCCGGGAGGGAAGCAATAGAAAAGGCTGAGACTATCAAGCCTGACATCATTTTCATGGACATTAAAATGCCAGGCATTAACGGTATTGACGCGATCAAAGAAATCAAGGAGGTTCTTCCGAACGTACAGTTTATAATACTGTCGGCATGCGAACAGTTTGAATATGCCAAGGAAGCCGTCAATCTCGGTGTTTCGGAATATCTTTTGAAGCCGGTGAATCGCAGCAAATTGATAGAGATAATCCGTCAGGCAGCCATAAACCATGAGGAAGCCAAGGCAAGAAGAAAAAGGGAACTGGATCTTAAGGAAAAATATGAACAGGTTCTTCCCATACTTGAACATGGATTGATCTATGCCATTTTGCTAAATGAAGATTATAATGAGCAAATAAAAAACTATAAAAGAATATTGGATATAACCGAAGAAAAGGGGTTTATCATTACCTTTGAAATAGGTGAAGGAAGAGAAAACGGCAACATTATCGGTTCAAGTGTTCTTAGCCAGAATTTCTACCATAAGATGAGAGATGTAATTAAAAGCGAACTGAATTGCGTGGTAGGACCGGCCATGCTGAACAGGATTATTGTATATGTGCCGGTTTCGGCCGATAAGGATGATTACCAGGTCAGACTTGAAACTGTTAAGACAACTGAGTCAATACTGGACAAGCTTACCCAGAAGATAAAAACAGGTATACGTGTAGGAATAGGCAGCACCAAGAGTGATAATGAAAACCTGCTCATTTCATTCTCGGAATCCTTAAAAGCGCTTAAATATGCCAATGACAGGGAGATAATCCATATTGATGATATTCCCGAGGAGCAACAGTTACCTGATACGGATTACATTGAGAAGCGGATAAAAATGCTGCTGGAGAGCGCTTCATCAGGTGATACCAAGGAATCTATAGCAATATTCATCCAGATTTTCGATGAGCTGTGCGAGAACAGTAAAAACTCTACTGAAATAATCAAAGGAAGATTGCTGGAATTGATAGTAATGCTGCATAGGCTGGCTAACGATTATCAAATTGAAGGAAATGAAATGTTTCAAAACAATGATTATCTTAGAGAATACTTAAGCATAGATGATAAACAAATTATAAAAAGATGGTGCATAAGAAGGATCGAAGCTATTACCGGCGGTATAAAAAATGCAAAGACGAGCCGCTGCCATCATCTTGCAACGGCGGCAAAGGAATATATAGATAAACATTATAATGAGGAGATCAGTCTTGAAGATGTATCCAGGGCTGTAAACCTTAGCCCCCAGTATTTCAGCCGTTTCTTTAAGCAGGAAACAGGTGAGAATTTTATTGATTATTTGACACAGGTTAGGATTAATAAAGCTATTGAACTTCTTAAAGATAAAAACCACAGTATTAAAGAAGTCTGTTTCATGATTGGATACAATGATCCCAACTATTTCAGCAGGATTTTCAAGAAAGTAACAGGTTATAGCCCATCTGAACAGAGAAATTAAGTGGTTGTATGTAGTCATAAAAGGAGGGATAATATGCGCCTTATAAGAGTTTCTAAGATCTTCCTGTCAGTTGTTTTCATGGTTATGTTAATTACAACAGGCTGCCAGGATGTAGATATTCAACTGAATACACCGGAAGGCTCTAAGAATGATGATGTCATAAAAATAGGCTTCTCAATGGGAACTCTTCAGGAGGAGCGATGGCAGCGTGACAGAGACATTTTTGTTGCCAGGGCGCAGGAACTCGGAGCAGAGGTGATTGTCCTTAATGCATATAATGACAGTGAAGAACAGATCAGACAAACAGGGTACCTCATCGAACAGGGAATTGATATACTGATCGTTATACCCAATGATGCCGATAAAGGCATAGAAATGGTTAATTTGGCAAAAAAAGCGGGAATAAAGGTAATCTGCTACGACAGGATCATAAAGAATGCAAACGTCGATCTATATGTATCATTTGATAATGTAAAAGTCGGGGAATTAATGGCCAAGGCGCTCGTAGAAGAGGTCCCCACCGGCAATTATGTCATATTGAAGGGATCGCCGACGGATTATAACAGTACAATGTTATATGAAGGACATATGAAAATTCTGAAAGATTATATCAGGAGGGGAGACATAAAGATTGTCGCTGAGACATGGGCAAAGGACTGGGCCAGGGAATATGGCTTCCAATGCGTTGAAGAAACGCTGGAAAAGGGTATAAAGATTGATGGAATAATAGCTGGAAATGATGGACTTGCGGCTGCTGCAATAGAAGCGCTTTCAGAAAAGAGACTGGCAGGAAAAGTTGCCGTTGTCGGGCATGATGCGGATCTTGCGGCATGTCAACGTGTTGTTGAGGGCACGCAGCTGATGACCGTATACAAGCCTATTGAAAAATTAGCCAAAGCCGCTGCGGAAGCCGCCATAAAAATGGCAAACGGACAAGAGTTTAATGTCTATGACACAATAAATGACGGAAAATATGATGTTCCATATTTTATGATACAGCCCATACCCGTCACCATAGACAATATGCAGAGTACCATAATCAAAGACAGTTTTCATCGTATGGAGGATATTTATATTAATATCCCTCAGTATCAATGGCCGAAAGAATAAAGAATAATGATTGCGAAATTATTCAGGAAGGAGCAAACATTATGCCGCATGTTATTATTAAAATGTTTCCCGGAAGAACAGAAGAACAAAAGCGGCTTTGCACCGAAAGGATAGTCGAAGCGCTTATCGAAACTTTGAATACGGATGAGAAAAGTATATCTGTCGCGTTTGAAGAAATTCCTAAAGAAATGTGGAAAGAAGAAGTTTTCCTGCCGGATATAATGGGGAAAGAAAAAACATTATTCAAAAAACCGGGATACAGTATAGATTAGTTTTAAACAGGAAAGTAAATCATAATAAAGTTTAAAGTATAAGTGTATAATTAAGAAGTAATAAAACAGTTTACTTTTTTTAATGAAAGGTTGATTATGAAAGATAAATCTGAACTGAGACTTGCCGTGCTTATTGACGCGGAAAATGTCCCATACAGTAATGTTAAGGGAATACTTGAGGAGATTGCAAAATATGGCACACCGACAATAAAGCGTATATATGGGGATTGGACCAAACCCAACTTAACAGGTTGGAAAAATGTGCTCTTAGAAAATGCAATTACTCCTATACAGCAATACAGTTACACGACAGGGAAGAATTCATCGGATTCGGCCATGATTATAGACGCCATGGATATTTTATATAACGAAAAGGTGGAAGGTTTCTGTATTGTATCAAGCGACAGCGATTTTACCCGCCTGGTTATCCGTCTCAGGGAATCCGGAATGAAGGTTTTCGGCATTGGTGAAAAGAAAACCCCCAGTCCTTTTATTGCCGCATGTGATAAGTTTACATACCTGGAGGTAATTAATGCAAACTCGCAGCAGAGTGTGGAATATGAGGAAATTCCCAAAACCGGAGAGGAAAGAAAAACTCATATTAATCCCATAAGCAAGGTTGGGAAAGATTTGATAAATCTTATCTCAAGTTCCATTTCAGACGTCGCAGATGAAAATGGATGGGCATTTCTGGCTGATGTAGGAAACCTGATACAAAAGAAGCGCCCGGATTTTGACGCAAGAAATTACGGTTTTACAAAACTCACACCGCTGATAAAGACATTGAAATGTTTTGAGATAGATGAAAGAGATTCCGGAAACAGCAAGATAAAGCATATCTATGTCCGAAACCTTGATAAGAATGCCCATGAAACTGCGGGCAAAAAGCGTAACAACAAATGATTTTTAGGGTTTAATAATGTGCATTGATAATATAGACAATTATAGTTGTTTTATTATATAATAAAAGTCATTCTGATAAAGAATATGTAATAAACACAAAAACAGAACAGGTATTTGCGCGTTAAGTGTTAGAGAATGGGAGTAGAGTCTCTAAACGAAGAGCCTTAAAATAGGTTCGCGGTGCAAATACCGCATCCGCTGTTACTATACTGCTCTTCTTTCTTATGGTAACAGGGATAAGAAAGGAGAATCTAATTGAAAAAGTCGATATCTCAAATCTTCAGAAAGATCATTCAGACGTCATTATTAATTTCCCTTGCATTAGCAGTAAGAAGTTTAAGTGTTATGGTTACCTTTATGGGAGCTCCCGGCATGCGAATAAGTTTTGCGCAAGTATTTTCCAGGATGCCGGCTCTTCTTTTCGGCCCGTTTTTCGGCGGCCTGGCCACAGGGATAGTTGATGTTTTGGGTTTTTTAATCCGGCCTGAAGGGGCTTATATACCGTTTCTTACACTGACGCAAATAATGGACGGGGTACTTACGGGAATTATTTTTAAGGAAGTTAAAAAGGCTGAAACAAAAAGGATTCAGACGACTATGTGGTTTGCCTTTATAATAATAGGTGTCATAGGTTTGGTTAATTTAGTTATATCAAAGATTTATCCGCAATCTCTCATAGCGCTGGCTCTTGATTCCCTGGGAAAGCGTAAGGATTATTTGGTACTGGGGCTGGTAGCGGTTTCTATAATCGGGCTTATTCTGCTGATCCTGAACTATGCAGTCAAAAAAAGGTTCCCGGATTCGGATGTCCATAAATACTATCTTAAGCTGCTTTTGACATTTGGCCTGGTGGGGATACCCATAACCATTATTAACACATATATTCTGATACTCTTTATTCCAGGGCTCAGTAATATAGGATTTACATTGTTCCTGATACCCAGGCTTCTGGAAGAGATTCTTATGACGGTGATAGCCGGCTATATTACTGCTTTTTTCCTGGCGGTTTATGATAGGATTATATATAAAAAAACAAGTACTCAAAGTAGTATAGTGTAAACAATAAGACCCGGTTATTCTTCCGGGTCTTATTATTATCGTAATCCTGTCCTTATCGAAATAAAGCCGATATTAGAATATTGAGAACTGCAGGAATATGACGGATAACAGTGATGATACAAGGGATACGACTGTTATCTGAGTATTAATGGAAGGGCCTGCCGTATCCTTGAAAGGATCTCCCACCGTGTCACCTACAACAGCGGCTTTATGAGCTACTGAACCTTTTCCGCCGCAGTTTCCGGCTTCAACATATTTCTTGGCATTGTCCCATGTTCCTCCGGCATTGGACATCAGAAGGGCAATAAGCAAACCTGATGCGATATTTCCTGTCAGGTAACCGCCAATGGCCTGCACACCGCCGATTAGTCCAACAGCAATGGTAGATATAATTGCTACGATACCAGCAGGAATCAGCTCTTTCAAAGCGCCGGCTGTCGCAATGTCTATACATTTGTCATAATCCGGCCTGGCATCCTCGCGACCTTCTTTAAGACCGGGTATCGTATCAAACTGACGATGGATCTCACCGACCATTCTTTGTGCGTTCCTGTCAACACCTAGCATCAACATAGCTGAAAATACTGCAGGAATAGAAACGCCGATAATCAGACCGAAGAACACAGTAGGATTCATAATGTCAAAATTCTTTATTAAGCTTTCACCGGCAGCAACTAAACCAAGTTCAGCTGCGGCAGTATTGACTTCGCTCATGAAAGCGCCTAACAACGCTATGACAGTAAGTCCGGCAGCACTGATTGAGAAGCCTTTGGTAACAGCTTTTACGGTGTTTCCTGCTGAGTCAAGGTCATCGGTGATTGCGATGACTTTTTCACCAAGTCCGCCCATCTCGGCAAGGCCGCGGGCATTGTCAACGATAGGACCATATGCATCGTTGGAGATAATCATACCGACAATTGAAAGCATACCTAAAGCTGCCATAGAAATACCGAACATTCCATATTCTGCCTCTTGTCCTGTTGCTGCGCCCAGGGGTGCTGTAAAATTAAATGCAAGCAATGCAGAAACTGCAATACCTATAAGAGCAGGAAGACAACTCAATAATCCATAAGAAAAACCTGAAAGGATCGTAAACGCAGGTCCTGACTTTGATGCTTCCGCAACGGCTCTGACAGGAGGTTTACTGTCATCTGTAAAGTAGTCGGTGGTAATACCGATTATGGTGCCAACTAACAGACCGACGATGGTAGCGCCCCAAATACGCCATTCAAGATCGAAAATGAAAGTGGCGAGAGCTGTAAGCCCTGCATAAACGGCGGTTGTAACATAAGTCATGCTGTTAAGAGCTTTTGTGGGATTGCCGTTTTT
>JAAYFU010000047.1 GCA_012728095.1 Clostridiaceae bacterium | reverse complement strand
ATTATCCTTTCCTTGCCGGATTATGTCGATAGTATTTCTTTGATTATTATACCTGACCGGAAAAAATAATTCGTCATTCAAAGGTTTAGCAAATATACTACCATCGGAGAGAATATCAACGGTAAAAAAGATTACCTCTTATTTCTACCTGATGGCCATAGCAGATGACTTATTTATATTAGAAGCATTTTTCAACAGTTTTTCTGTCTTGTCCGGGCTGTCAAGAGTTTTGATATCCAGGTAATACACTTCCGTGCCGTTTAATACATAAAACCGTTGAATTTCATTTTTGTCCTTATTATATTGGTAAACAATAGGCTTTCCGATTTCATCCGCAATACGGACAAGATCGTCAATTGAGAAGACTTCATACATATGGTCATAGGATTCTGTAATTTTATCGTTGAGAGCCACCAATCTTCCTCCGTGTTTTTTAAATATTTTTATCAGTGTTTTTTGGTGTTCGTCAATTTCTTTTATTTTGGTAAAAAGGAAAATGAAGATAAGGATATTTATTAAAACAGCATCCGCTATTATTAATAAATGCAAATAATTGCGATTAACAGGGCGGGGCTCCCTTTTTACTGTTTCAAGGACAGCGGGTTTATCCTGGCTCCGGTCGCCGCCTATGGTGAAATATTTATTTTTCAGCGGTATAACAAGACTAGGATTCATGGACTCTTCAATAACGCCGTTTTCAGTAGCTGCCTTGATATTGACATTCATAACAACACTTAACCTGGCGGGGGCATCTATTTTTGTATCCTCAGCTATGAGTTCGACGAATTCATTGTACTCCGAAAAGTTTATCCGGATTTCCTTATTAATGCTGAAAGAATCGGCTCCGTTTCTTTCAAAAGCAGTTTTGGGCACATATTCATATTTCTTTTGCCAAATTGAGACCATGTCCTTATCTTTCCCGGTATATGCCTCCAGAACTCCTATTATTTCATAATTACCCGAGATATCGGCAGGTTTGTCGGCGGTATAGTCATAATTGAACGAAGCTTTGATATAGTCAACATACTCAGCAATGATGCTATTGTTATCAGGCAAAATTCTTTCTTGTCCGAATAGTGGATTTTGTTTTAAAAATACCTGGTATCCGGCGCAGGCTTTGTTACTTGAACTTAAAAGCGGCTCCTTCACCTCAATAAAATCACGTGTGGTCGTTTCTGCCAGAATTAAACATGATACTACTAATATCATGGCAATTACAATGCAAATAATTGCAATTCTTGCTTTTTTATGAAGTTTCATTGAAGTTACCCCGCTTTTTTGACTAAATTATCTGTTATTATATAGGATTTTATCACTTTCAGTTTCTTTAGGCAATATTTAACACCTGAGTATGGTACTAAAGTATTATATGTCTAATAGAAACGTAGCCTGCAAAAGAAACCTTGGAGTGATTAAAAATGGTTCTTTGGGATGACGAAACCACGAGGCATTAAATCTATAATTTAAAATAGCAAAAGAAATTTTTTCCTTACTGTCCATAATTTTAAAAATTTATAAAAAGGAGAGATGTGTATGAAAAAAACCAGATTTTTAGTCCTTGTACTAGTTGTTTCAATTATGCTTATAGGCGCCGGGTACGCCTATTGGAATGAGACTTTAACAATTAATAACACAGTTAGTACAGGTAAGTTGGATGTCAAATTTGCAGGCGATCCTATTGTAGTCTTATCAGATGAGGGACGTTACCAGAATGATCTAAATGCTGTTTCGGATGTCGTCAAAGCCAAACTTCGGGATGACAACGATGGTATAATCGATATTGAGATTGTAAACTTTTTCCCCGGAGCAAAAGCAACTATAACTTTCACAGTCCAAAACAGTGGTACTATTCCGGTTATACTGGAATCAGTAAATCCGATATATGACGATAAAAACGAATTTTTGAGTTCTGGTTTGGAGTTTTATACAGACGAAAATATTTATAACTTGATGAGATTAGATGCTCTGTCTTCTGGTTTGAAAAGCACTTCGTGGTGTACCCAAAGTATTAATGCTGGCAGTTCCAGGGAATATACTATCCATATGCAGATGCCAGGAACTATCAGTGGAGACATCTTTGAAGGCGAATCAGGCAGCTTCAGCATCCAACTCAACTATACACAGTATGACTAATATCTGACTTATCATACAATACAAATAAGCCGGCTTAAAAAGCCGGCTTATTTGTATGCCTTACTGCTCCGTTATAGCGTCTTTTTGTCTTATTACAAGCGCCGGCCATCCGATCTTGGGTACAATACCGATAACTTTGCCTTTCAGGTTTTCAGGAGTAACCGGTTCCAAATCAGCTGAAGAATTATTATCGCCTTTTGTTATGAATCTTAAACCCTGATCCTTATCCTCAATTACTTCCTTAATACGATGAGAAATTAAAATTTCCCCTCTTTTAAACTGTATGATGTCTCCCTCCTTCAGAAGATGAACCTCATCTTTTGTGCGGATTTTTTTTACCAGGATCATATCGCCCGGCTTAATCACAGGCTCCATACTGCCTGTAGCGATAACGGAAGGATAAACGGGGAATACGCCGACCGAAAACCAGACCAAGACGATGGAACAAATGCAGGTTAACATCAGTCTAATCGGGTTTTCCTTTTCCCTTGGCGACCTTTTTGCTTCCCTGGTCTGCCTTGAAGATATGCCCTGTATGACAACTAATGAAAATAAAGGAGTAAGAATTCCAATAAGAGCCGCCGCTATCCACTTCAAGTCCGGCAGGATAGGAGACAGCCAATGAAATGCCTGTATTATACCCATGTATATAAGAGAGGGTGTCCAACCTCCTGCAAAAGCCAGGTAGGTTGCCAATATATTCTGGCAAAAATCAGGCGCAATATTTTCAGCCGCGTAGATTATGAGTTTCTTGATACTTTTTAAATTCATAATGGCAAAATACGGGATATCCAGTAAAGTCATAAATACTGCGACCGGAATGAATACAATATATTTTTCATCTTTTGCAAGACTGTTGACTATATAGTCCCTTGAAATCTCTCTGCCAGTCAACCTGGTTCCTGTAACCAGGATATTTATAAGAATCCCCCTTAAGGTTTGGTTATAAGGGCTCTTTCCAAACCCCAACAAAAGGCCGGCCATAAATAGGACCATGACATGGATTGCTCCGGCATTAATTGCCCACCATCTTACACTGGATTTAAGCCTTAATGGCATGTTGAAACGAACCGCCGGAAACTTAAAAACCACTAATGCCGGAACGGACCACAAAATAATTTTTAACAGGCTGACTAAGGTATGCGCTGGTATATTAATAAAAAAAATATTTTCAATCAAATATATAACAATTAAAATGCTGACTAACAAAAGACATTTTAGGCCGGATGTCCTGGAAGGTAAAAACTCATGTTTCATTTTTTTACCTCGAATCGTTTATTAATACGCCTATTTTATGCCGGTTATTCATCGATTGTATCCGGTTTTTCCGTTCCCTGAGTCGAAGTATTGAAGTCTGTCCCTGAAACTGTGGGATTTTTCTGCTCCTCAGGCTCAGTTGGTTCCGAATCATCGTTGCTTTGACTTTTACCCGGTTCTTCGTTATCTGTGATATGAGACGCATCCGGCTCCTTATCTTCCGTCTGTTCCGATAGTTCGTTATCCTGTTTTTCTTCGTTTACTTGAACCTCCGTTCCATCCGGATTGATTTGTTCTTCAGTTCTTCCTGCTTTGTCTTCATCTGAAGAATATTCTTCTGTACCGGTAACTTCGGTTGAATCTGTTTTTTCTGACCCTGAAATATTTTCGGGCATTATTTCTTCTTTAAATCCCATATCTTTCCTAACCACGTTTATTTGTCCTTTAATTACCAGCTTCTTTTCCCAAAGAGCGTAGCCCGCGGATACCAGGGTATAGGCTGTCATAAGACTTAATATCAGTATCATCACTTTTTTAATCATGTCTGGCTCCTCCGTCAATCAAACATTGTTGGAAATTGAGTTCCATTTCAAAATAATGACTGCCTTCGCCTGCCTTAATGTTCAGATAAGGCCTGTTCTTGCCCCCGGGGCTGTCTCCCGGATTCAATATTTCCGGTTCCGCCACCAGTTCCAGTTGGACGTCTTCGTTTTTATCAACAATCCGGTAGTTTTTTAAAACCACAGGGATATTTCCATCATTAATGATATCTATGTTTATTTTTTCATTCGCCCGGTCCGTCGTTCCAGGATCAATTTCAACAGTACCTTCAATCAGCATGGTAAACTTGTCAGGATAACTTATGACAAGACCGCCTACGCGTTCATTTTCCTCACTCTGATAATTTTTAAAGCGTATTCCTAATTCATCAGCGGATACTGAAGTAAGCATGTTTAAGCTTTCGTCCCACAAGCCATATGCTATGCCAATAAGATTGATCACAACCATTGATAAAATAATGATAGCCGTTCTATTTTTAAACTTTGCTGTCTTTGCTTTCTTTGGCACACTCATCACCTCTTAAAGTCTTTCTTTACGGTCGTTTCTATCTGATCCCATTAAATATTTGATTGGCCTTAATAGCCGCTTCTGTACGATGTTTCATACCCAGCTTGTTCAGTATCGAGCTGACATGTTTCTTCACTGTGTGTTCGGAAATAAACAATTCTTTTGCTATCTGCTGATTACTCATCCCCTTTCCTATACCCTTCAATACATCCAGTTCCCTTTTGGTTAACTCATCGAAAGGAGCTGTTTCCATCATGCGAAACCGGGGTTCTATCATTAAGGAGTCGTAAAATTTCCTGCCTTTTGCAATTACCTTGAAGGCATAAATAATATCTTCCGCAAAAGCCTCTTTCAGGATATACCCATCTACATCCATATCCCGTGCCCTTTCAAAATCTTCTTTTCTGGAAGAGGACGTAAGAACGATAAATTTGGACTGAAAATGGTTTTTCCGTGCCCTGTCGACTATTTCAAGACCGTCTTCCCGTCCCAGGTATAAATCAATGATTGTAATTTCCGGCTTGATTTTTGATATTATTTCCATGGCCTCATCAACATTGGAGGCTTCCTCGATACGTTCTATATCCTTTACACAGGACAGTATTGAAATTATCCCTTTTATTACCAAAGGGTGATCATCTACAACCAGAACCTTCATACAATCTCCTTTCTGGCACGTTCTTGCCCATTGGGAATCTTTATGCTTATGATGGTACCATGGCCCGGTTCGCTGTTTATTTGTATATTCCCCTGTAATGAACGGGCCAGAATACGGATATTCCTGATGCCCATGCCCAATTTATTTTGGTTCTCAATGGCGCTGATGTTAAAACCTTTGCCGTTATCTGATATTTCAAGCAGTGTATATTTATTTCCAATGATTAAATTCACAAGTATTTGTCTTGCGTTGCCATGGCGAATGGCATTTCCGATTCCTTCGCTTATAATCCTGTATAATGCCTTCTTCTGGTCTAAGGACAGCATTTCCTGGTCACCGCGGACCTCAAAATTCACATCGATTCCATGGTATCTTCCAACTGAGTTTACAAAATCGTAAATATCCGAAATAAAGTTGCTGCAACCCTTCTTTTCCCAGCTGTATCCATATATTATGGATCTTAATTCCGCCATGGTATTGTTGACAGATGCCCGGAGCATGGACAATTCGGCTTCAATTTTTTTTGCATTTGTTTTTTTGATCTGCCTTGTTACACAATACAGACCGGATATTTAATATCCGCTTGATTATTTTTTGGAATTGTAAGGGTACATTTATTTTTCATGGTAACTGTATATATATGTTTTGACTTCCTTATTATGTAAATTATTGT
>JAAYFU010000006.1 GCA_012728095.1 Clostridiaceae bacterium | reverse complement strand
CCGAAAGCGGCAAGTGAAACAAGGATGGCAAAAGCCTGGATCATTTGGGTTGTGATTTCAAACATTTTGCAGACCCCCTTGAAGGTAAAATTTTCATTTTACAGTTTATTCTACTATACTGGATTTTCTTATTCAATACGCTTAACAAAAAGTAGTTGCACAAAAAAACCAGTAATTAATGGCCTAATCTGGAATTTCTATACAAGTATTATATACAGGACAAAAAGCGGTTGTTATCATTTTTATGCATACTGTTCAATACGGTTTAAATCCTCTTTGGTTGGGTGTTGCTTTTTTTATTGAGGTTTAAATATTGAAATATTTAAGATAAAATATTAAAGAATAAGCATGGGCAATCCGATATTGTAATGCGATAATTTTAGAAAAGGTGAGGATAACTGAATGTTACATGGATTTTCCAGGACTGAGCTCCTTATTGGAAAAGAAGGTCTTGAAAAGTTAAAAAACAGCAAAGTTGCAGTGTTTGGTATAGGCGGAGTTGGCACTTTCGTAGTAGAAGGGTTGGTAAGATCGGGAGTTGGCCGCTTTGTTCTTGTTGATGATGACTTAATCTGCCTTACGAATTTAAACCGTCAAATCCACGCGACGAGAAAAACAATTGGAAAAGTTAAAGTGGAGATTATGAAGGAAAGAATCCTGGATATAAACCCCCATGCTGAGGTTGAAGCTATAAGATGCTTCTATCTGCCAGAAAAGGCGGATGAATTGATAAGGGATGATTATGATTACATCGTTGATGCCGTGGATACCGTTACTGCGAAAGTTGATCTGGTGGTACAGGCCAAAAAACGCGGCATACCAATAATAAGCAGTATGGGAGCCGGCAACAAACTTGACCCGACAAAGTTCCAGGTGGCAGATATCTATGAAACAACTGTGGATCCCTTAGCGAAGGTTATGAGAAAAGAACTTAGACAACGTGGCATTGAATCCCTTAAGGTTGTCTATTCCACCGAGCAGCCTATAAAGCCAAGAGAGTCCGAAGAAAACAGTTGTTCAGCCAATTGTATTTGTCCGAAAGGAACCCAGAGAAAATGTTCTGTCAGAAACCAGGTACCCGGCAGCATTTCATTCGTTCCTTCCGTTGCAGGGTTAATAATAGCCGGCGAGGTAATAAAGGATCTTCTCGCAAAATAAGCACAATTGAATATTTGTGTTATTTGACGCTGTAAAACAGGGAATATATAATAATAAATATAATAAAACATATAGGAAAACTATGGGGAGGATCATATGAAAATTTCAACAAAGGGGAGATATGGCCTGAGAGCTATGGTAGATCTGGCTGTTCATGCCCAGAATGAGCATGTGGCATTAAGTGCGGTTGCAGAAAGACAGAATATCTCTACCAACTATCTTGAACAGGTTTTCTCCGGGCTGAGAAAAGCCGGATTGGTAAAGAGTGTCAAAGGCGCCCAGGGCGGATATATTCTTTCAGAAAATCCGGAAAATATAAAGGTCGGTACAATATTGCGCATCTTGGAAGGAAACTTGTCGGTTATAGACGGTATCGACACTGAAAACATGGATACCAGGAGTATTCAATACTGCCTTAAGAAATGTGTCTGGGACAAAATTGACGAAAGTATCAAGAATGTGGTGGATTCCATAACCCTTGAGGATTTGGTAAATGAATATAAGCGACTGAACAGTTCGGACGCAATAATGTTTTATATTTAATTAAATAAAGTACAATAATTATAATGGAGAGTATATGGAGACAAAGAAAAAAGTATTGGTTGGCATGAGCGGCGGAGTGGATTCCAGTACCGCCGCGGCTTTATTATTGGATCAGGGATATGAAGTGTACGGAGCTACCTTAAAACTATGGGATCCCATTAACGACTGCGACAAACCTATGACCAGGACCTGCTGTTCGCTGGAAGATGTTGAAGATGCCAGGGCAGTGGCCTTCAAACTGGGTATACCTTTCTATGTTTTGAATATGAAGCAGCTTTTCGAAGAAAAGGTGGTCAACTATTTTGTTGATGCATACCTTGGCGGAATTACGCCTAATCCGTGTATTGCCTGCAACAAGTATATCAAGTTTGAGGCGATGCTTAATAAGGCCATGGCGCTTGGTATGGACTACATTGCCACAGGTCATTATGCGAGGATTGAATATGATGAAGAATCCGGAAGGTATATCCTGAAAAAGGCTAAAGACCTTTCAAAGGATCAGAGTTATGTACTTTATATGCTGACACAGGACCAGTTAAAAAGACTTTTGCTTCCCTTAGGTGATTACAGCAAGGCGGAAGTCCGGGCCATAGCCGAGAGCAAGAACCTGGTAAACGCCAGAAAGCCTGACAGTCAGGATATATGCTTTGTGCCTAACGGTAAATATGTGGATTTCATTAAAGAATATAAAGGAATTGGTTTTCCCGAAGGTGTTTTTCTGGATAAGGAAGGCAATGTCCTTGGAAAGAATAAGGGTATGGTTAATTATACCATTGGGCAAAGAAAAGGGCTGGGTATGAGCTTTCCAGAACCTAAATATGTTATCGGGAAAGACAGCGTTAATAATACGGTTACCCTGGGGAACAGAGAGGATGGCCTTATAAAAAGTCTCATCGCGAAGGATATGAATTATATACTTTATGATAAACCTCGCGAGGAAAAAGCAGTCATGGCACGCACCCGTTATTCGCAGAAGGAAGTTCCCGCAAAACTAATTGCCTTGGAGGGCGACAGCGCAAAGATTGTGTTTGACAGCCCCCTTGCATTTGTTGCGCCCGGCCAGTCTGTTGTCCTTTATGAAGGCGATTCGGTAGTGGGAGGCGGAATAATCCGCGAAACACATTCTTAAAAATATATTGAACCTGATTGTCAACGAATTGATCATGGGACCGGTTACTTTTCTTCCACTATGTTTGCCGGGAAACAGAAGGCCGGAGATCTTCCATAAATCCAGGCAAAAGGTCTGTAGAATATCCTCTTATGATGAAAAGCCCAAGATCGTTTTTAATCTTTTGTTCCGCTGAATTGTCTTCATTAATAAGGGTATTGAGAATATCTAAGGCTTCATCATAGTAATTATTAAATAAAAGGCAATATGCATAAATATGCCTGATGAAGGAGTCCGTGGAATTTCTTTTGAAAGCGATTGAAACCATATTCAGGGCTTCTTCTTTTTTGTCCGGCGCATACAGCAAATCATACATAGCATACATGGAAAGATAATAGGGATCATACTCGGGTATTGATTCTTTTACCAATTTATCAGCCTCTGCTATACTCAATCGAAGATAATACTCGGCTTCGGCATTATCTTTCTCATATGCCGAATTAATGCCGAGATTGTATAGGGAAACCACGTAAGCTTTATGTAATTCAGGCTCATTACTTTTTTCATAAAGGTCCTTATACAGTGCAACCGCCTGTTTGTAACAGTCTGCCGCCTTTTTGTTTTCTGATGCCGAATTATAGCATGATGCCGCATCAGCGTACAGGCCTGCAAATAAAACCTGGTTCTCGGTTAATGACATGTCATATGACATTTTTTTGCGTACATTAATCTCCCTGACAAATGTATCCGCTGCTTCGCGGTAATTTTTTAATAAGTAATGACAGACTCCCATACTGTTATAACAATCAGCCAGGGATTCTGAATACTCGTTATTTTTAAAGGATTTTTCCAGCTTTGTATAAACGTCAGCGGCCTTGTCCAGATAATATATGGCCCTGTCATATTTGGACAAATACTGCATAAAAAGCCCTGTGAGGTTATAGCAGGTAGCCAAATCCCTCTTCTTTGTCTCATCATTACTGTTTTCGGCGAGAGCTTCATATATTTTGATTGCTTCCTTTGAAGCATTCAGTGTTTCTTTTGTATCACCTGTAATCATATACACCCGTGCCAGATTCAGATAGTTTCTCGCTTTAGCCTCAATGTTCTTTTTGGTCGAACCATCAATGGCCATCATCCTGTCCAAATACATATTGTTATCATTGATTTTTTTAACAAGAGCCGGAGCGGCTTCCGGTATATTCTTAACGGCAGATACAAGATTGTTGTTTATATCGTCTATTATATCTTTGATCAATATTTCTTCCCTTTGGGTATAAGCATAGTAATATGATGCCGTAACCCATTGATATAAGGAATATAAACCGGCTGCAACCAGTAAGACTGTCAAGATCAGGCCGGCAAATATTGACCGGGCAAGTCTTCTCCTTCTTATTGCAAATCTAAGATGCTCAAACTGTGTTCCGGTAGCAGCCGCGATTACCCTCAGAAGTTCCTCCTTCAATTTCTTCTGGCTGAATCCTTGTGCGGTGTACTTTACCTTTAAAGTCCGGTTTTCAATTCCGGGTATCAGCTTTAAGGAAGAGGGGAAGCACATATCAGGATCATCATCTATCAACAGAGCATAAATCTTGTCGGTACGCCCCAATTCTATGAATGTTCTTACCTCTTTATCCACCCACCGGGATTCAGGAGTATCCTTAGAGCAGATTACCAATAAAACATGGGAAGATTTTAAAGTCGTATTTATCGTATCACTTAAGACGCCTGCTGCAGGAAGCTCAGCATCATCCCGGAAAACTCGTTTTATGCTGGCTTCTTTACAGCGTCCGGGAGGTTTAAAGGTTTCAAGCAGTGTGTGAACCTTTTTGCATATTTTATTGTCCCGGTTTTTATGACGGTAACTTAAGAAAACGTCATAAGCGGTATTCTGTTCTGTTGTATTAATCATAATCCCTTTATTACATTTCCTCCGCCAAATAGACTAAGTCTTTCGGTTTAACCGAAAGTACCATTTTTAAAAGCTCATTGTTTTCATACCTAAGGACTGTAAGATTCATATTCCTGTTTCTGTCGGCACGTGTTTTGAGATAGGTTTCGTACTGGCTCAGGTCTCTGAATTTAAAACCACCTGTTTCCACAATTATGTCTCCTGCCCTGAGGCCGTTGCAGGCTTTTGAGACTTTATCGTCAATTTCCACCACAAGAATGCCGCTGGGATAAATTTTAGGGTCGGTGTTTTCGGCAAAAAGCCGGGAAGCCTGTGAATAAAGCTCAGAACCTTGTTCCAGCATGGATGCGGCTTTCCTGTAAGCCTTTACGGCTTCTTCGGTCCTGCTCAAATAACGAAGTATCTTGGCTTTATTGCGGGTTTGAATCAAATCATCGTCAGCCTTGAGCAGCAGCAGTTGATTGACAGGAAGGAGAGGAATATATTCACTTTCTGAAATGCGAAGCTTTTCAATACTATTCACCAGCAGTATGTCAACCAAAGGCTGTATTTCGGGAATATCCTGAAAAAGCAGCGGATAATTCGTACACATATCAGCCAGAAGATCCTTTGACAACTGGGTTTTCGCAATGGCTATTTCTGTCTTATGCTTTGCGTTTAACCAGAGATATGTAAAGAAACTGCCTGAAATTAGAGACAGCGCTATAACAACTAAAGCAATATTTTTTAGCTTCCGGCGGATTCTTTTTTCATGTCTTTGTACCAGGGTATCATAACTGACACCGATTAAAGCGGCGATAATTCTGATCCGCGCATGACGTAACAGCGGAAGGGAAGAATTAATATTTCCGGACCTGATATCAATGGCGAGTGGTTCCATTATCTCGATTACTTCCTGGGTTGTTCCGTCATTAAAGGTTATCGTGCTTTTACGTTTTTCAAAAAACTCGGGCGGGAATGATGACTCAGGCTCCCCGTCGATAAGCACGGAAAGGATGAATTCTTTTCCCCTGTTTGCCGCAAAAAATCTTATGGCTTGCCTGACACAGGGAGAATCTCTATTTTTTTTGCTGCATAGTACCAATAACCAGCGACTGAATGAAAGAATACTGAGTTGCTGGTTTGTTAACTGAGCCTCATATACAAGAGAAAGAAGGCATCCGTTTTTATACTGCGCTTCATCGATATAATTGTGTAATATCTTAGGGAGAGAATATGCAGCTATTTCTGAAATCAGCTTTTCAGCAAGGATGCGATTTGCTGTTTCTTCCACAAAACAAATACAGTAATCATACATACCATATACTTCCTCAACCATTAGATACTATAAGCTATCCCTGAGACGAATCAGCGTTTGACGTGGATAACATAATTATACAATGTATATATTAAATGTAAAGATAAGTTGAAAATTACTATACTGTTATAGTGCATCGATATATTCAGTATATAATTCTTTTAATTCGTGGTAATTCTTTTCATCAGAGATAGAACCGCTTGCGGGAGAAAAAAGAACCGAGTCTCCCGGTTTTGACGAGAGATAGGCGCAATCTACAGCCTGCTTAAGTGTGCTGCAACGGGTTATTCGGATATCAATTCCCTGGTTTTTACCTACCAGTTTCCGCATCAGTCCCATTTCTATAAGTCCTGATGTCTGTCCTATCAGAATTAAATGCTTCACCTTTTTAACCATGATTTCTCCCAGTGAATCATAGGACATATTCTCATCCTTACCGCCTGTGATAAGAATTATTTTTTGTTGAAAGGCATTTAATGCTTTTTCTGTGTTTTCAGGGTTGGTTCCGGACAGGTCGAAAAAGTATTTTACCTTATTAAATTCCCGCACCTCCAGGATCGTGTTATCTATCTCCCTGAAGTTTACAAAAGAATTGTATGTTCCTTTTTCTTCTTCACGGAATTCATTGTCTACATTATCAAAAAAAAATCCTTCAGCCATTTACTGCTCCAATAAGTCTGATTCTTATTATAATATATAATTATAAACATGAAATATGAGCATCACATGCATCATCTATTAACCAATAGGACGGTACTTATGGCTTAAGATTGACCCAGGGACAGGAAAACAATAAGAATTATTACCCTCTACCCGCTATCCTGAGCCTTAGCGAAGGATTTTCAAACCGATAAGAAAGTATTTCACTCGATATGCTGCGTTCAAAATATTAGTAAGCACCTTGCCAAAATATTCAGGTGTTCTCAGAATGGGTTTGATATCTTAGCAAAAAGCGGGTACAATGTTTATATCTTAAAAAGAGAAAAATGGGGGTAAAAGCGTGTCTAAACCGATTGTCGCAATCGTTGGAAGGCCAAACGTAGGCAAATCGACTTTTTTTAACTATCTTGCCGGAAGGAGAATATCAATTATTGATGATACACCCGGTGTAACCAGGGATCGAATCTATGCTGAAAGCGAATGGCGGGGAAGGAAATTTACACTGATCGATACCGGCGGAATCGAAACCAGTTCCGATGACTATATTAAACAGCAGATGGTAAGACAGGCTCAAATAGCTATTGATACCGCTGATGTAATTGTATTGATGGTGGATGTCAAGACCGGATTAACAGCCGCTGACGAAGATGTTGCCGTTATGCTGAGAAAATCGGCTAAACCTGTGGTGGTGGCAGTAAATAAGGTAGACAGCGTTGGCGAAACTCCTCCGGAAGTCTATGAATTTTACAATCTCGGAATGGGAGAGATATATCCTGTTTCTTCTATCCACGGCCTGGGAATAGGCGAGCTTCTGGACGCGATATATGAGCATTTCCCCGAAGAAAATCCTGACGTTGATGAGGACGATTATATTAAAGTTGCCGTCATCGGAAAACCAAATTCGGGTAAATCGTCCATTATAAACAGAATACTGGGGGAAGAACGCGTCATAGTAAGCGACATACCCGGAACAACCCGTGACGCCATAGATACCTTCTACCAAATAGACAATAGAAAATACATGTTTATTGATACGGCCGGAATCCGCCGTCAGAGCAGAATTGATGAAAATATTGAGAAATACAGCATAATTCGGTCATGGACAGCCGTTGACAGGGCTGATGTTTGTATAATCATGATTGACGCAAACGAAGGGGTTACGGAACAGGATACAAAAATTGCAGGCTACGCGCATGAACAGGGTAAGGCATCCATAATTGCCGTTAATAAATGGGATACTGTCAAAAAAGAAACCGGAACATTGGAAGCATACCGAAAAAAAGTAATCCAGGACCTGGAGTTCATGAGTTATGCGCCTATAGTGTTTGTATCCGCGAAGACAGGTCAAAGAATAGACCGCTTATTGGAGTTAATTGATTATGTTAATGACCAGGCTTCCTTCAGAGTCCAGACCGGCTTATTGAACGATGTCCTCAACGAAGCCATTGCCATGGTTCAGCCACCGTCTGACAAAGGCAAGCGCCTTAAAATATATTATATGACGCAAGTAGGAATTAAGCCTCCCAGTTTTGTCATATTTGTAAATGACGCCGAGTTAATGCATTTTTCATATTTAAGGTACATTCAAAATACATTACGCAGTAATTTTGGCTTTGAAGGCACTCCAATTCGTTTTACAATCAAGGAAAAAGGGGATGAATAAATGCCGTTGGAAATAATTGTAATAACTTTTTCCTCAATTGTGGGTTATCTATTGGGCAGTATAAATACCTCAATTATTGTCAGTAAGGTTTTTTACAAGACAGATATAAGAGAGTATGGGAGTGGAAATGCAGGAACAACCAATGTATTGAGAACATTTGGCAGGACTGCCGCTCTTGCGGTACTGGTGGGTGATTTTCTTAAAGGGGTTTTAGCCTGCCTTATAGGACGCTATGTTTTCGGTGAAATTAACCCTGGAAGCGGAGTATATCTTGGGGAATATTTTGCCGGATTATTTTCTGTAATCGGGCATAATTGGCCTGTATATTTCAATTTTAAAGGCGGCAAGGGTGTATTGACATCATTTGCAGTTATCCTTATGTTCTCGCCATTAGCGGCATTAATATGTCTTGGAGTGTTTATTATTATTGTGGCTGTAACCCGTTATGTTTCTTTAGGATCGATGCTGAGCGCAATACTGTTCCTGGTTTTAGCCTTTATTTTCAACGAGCCGTTGCCGATGCTGCTGATTGGAACGATACTTGTCGCCTTGATTATTATAAGGCATAATTCCAATATAAAAAGACTGCTTGCCGGAAATGAGAAAAAGATAACATTTAAAAGTTCTAAGGAGTGATTATAATATGGCGGTCATATCAATAATAGGAGCAGGCAGTTGGGGTACGAGCCTGTCTGTACTTTTGAATAAAAAAGGGCACGATGTTCGCGTATGGTCATTATTTCAAGATGAAGTGGATATGCTCAACAATGAAAGGGAGCATAAGAAGAATCTTCCCGGGGTGAAGATTCCCGATACTGTCATGTTTACCACTGATATTGAGAAATGCCTTAAAGGACATGATTATATCGTCCTGGTGGTGCCGTCACAGGTGGTTCGGGAAACCTGCAGGTTATTTGCGCCATATGTATATAAGGACGATATCGTGGTAATTTGTTCAAAAGGCCTTGAAGAGAAAACAGGCATGAGGCTCAGCGAGGTATTGCTGAGTGAAATACCGAATGTTCAGCCGGTTGCGCTGTATGGGCCAAGTCATGCCGAAGAAGTGGCCGTCGGAATTCCTACGACGGTAGTGGCAGCATCTGAAAATCGCGATGCGGCAATGAAGGTCCAGGATATTTTTATGTCGCCTGAATTTCGGGTTTATACAAGCTCAGATTTAATCGGGGCCGAAATCGGGGCAGCCCTGAAGAATGTTATAGCTCTGTGCGGAGGTATATGCGACGGCCTGGGCTATGGCGACAACAGCAAGGCAGCGCTTATAACCAGGGGTATTACTGAAATAGCCCGGTTAGGAAAAGCTATGGGAGCTAACCCGAAAACTTTTACAGGTCTTACCGGCATCGGCGATGTAATCGTAACAGCTACAAGCAATCACAGCCGTAATCTGCGGGCCGGAAGACTGATAGGCAAGGGTTATACTGTGGAAGAAGCCCAAAAAGAAGTTAGAATGGTGGTAGAAGGAATTTCCGCAACCCGTGCTGCCAAAGAATTGGCCGATAAATATAAGGTCAGCATGCCGATAGTTGAAGAGGCATATAAGATCCTGTTTGAAGGTAAGGACTGCAAAAAGGCCGTATATGACCTTATGACCAGAAGCCGCAAACACGAATCCGAATACACCGGATGGTAGTTAAAACTTCATAAATGAATATAAGAGAACGCTGTATAGATTTGCGTCATTTGTTATTCTGAACGTAGCGAATCAACCAAAATGTCATTCTGAACAGAGCGAATCGGAGTGAAGAATCTTTTGTGTCAGAATATAGTTTTTATGTTTTGGAAACAGCAGACAGGAACAACTATTTTTCAGAATAAGTATTTGACGACTCGAATCAGGGGGCAAAATAGTATGTCAGCTTTATGGCAATTGAAACTAAAGGCAAAAGCATTGTCAGTTTTCCGGAAAATATTGGATGATCCGGTTATAAAGGCATTTATGGAGATGCTGGACGGAAGTGATAATGCTGCAAAGACAGATAAATACGCTAATTTTATATATTTATTGTTCCAATCCAACGAGAATTTTACTGAATATGTGTGGAAGCGGGTAGCATTGGATGACAACATATATATCCGCAAATGCGCTAAAAAGGAAACTGTTTCGCCCATGCTGAAAGAGGCTGCGGAACACGACCTTAAAACTTTGCAGGAAATATCGCAGATAACATCGCAGGATATAAAAAAAGAAATAGAATGTGATATATTTTTGCCCGAATGGTCTGTAAAACCGGAATATGACTTTATAAAAATGTATGATGAACGGATAAACAGCATAAATGTATGTGGCTACGGTATCTATGCCGATTATACGGTGTTTACATACAACAACGGAGAAATTATGCCGGCAAAACATCCTGACCGTATCAGGCTTTCAGACCTGACAGGATACCAACGGGAGCGAAAAAAACTGGTGGATAACACAATTGCCTTCCTGGAAGGCAGACCGGCTTCCAATGCCCTCCTGTACGGGGATGCCGGAACAGGGAAATCCTCGACGGTAAAAGCGGTTGTTAATGAGTTTGCAGACCGTGGTTTACGGATGGTGGAAGTCAGGAAAGCGGACTTGCTCAAAATACCAGACTTAATTGAACAACTTGCCGATAACCCTTTGAAATTTGTTTTATTCATTGATGATCTTTCGTTTTCAAAACATAATGAAGAGATTGGCGCGTTAAAGGCGTTGTTGGAAGGAACGGTTTCAGCCAGAACCCCAAATATAGTTATATACGCTACCAGTAACCGCAGGCATTTAATCAATGAAAGGTTTGAAGAACGCCAGGGAACGGATATTCATATTAATGAAACGATCCAGGAGCAAACATCCTTATCGGATCGTTTCGGACTTTCAATCCTGTTTTCCAGGCCAGATAAAGACCAATATTTGCAGATAGTGCATTTTCTTATGAAACAGTATAATGTGGAAGAGACTGAAAATATTGAACTGCTGGCTGAGCGTTATGCACTGGAGCGGGGCGGCCGCTCCGGAAGAACAGCGCGCCAGTTTGTAGAAAGCTTAAAGAGTTTTAACGGCAACAGGACGGTTGAAACCATTTAGTTATAGCATGTTATCAAATTTGCGCAGGCAGGGTTAAAGCTTTGCCTGCCATTCGCTTTCCTTAAAGCCTACCAATACAAAATCATCTCCGACCAGGATGGGGCGCTTTACCAGCATCCCGTTGGAAGCAAGCAAAGCAAACTGTTGATCCTCGGTCATAGACGGTAATTTTTTTGAAAGCTCAAGTGTCTTGTATTGTAAACCGCTGGTATTAAAAAAACGCTTGAGGGGCAGACCGCTTTTTTTATACCAATCCCGTAACTCAGCCTCAGTGGGATTATCGCTTTTGATGTCTCGCAAATCATACTTTAAACCCCTGGCGTCAAGAAATGCGCGGGCTTTCTGACATGTGGTGCATTTAAGATAGCAAATGAATAACATAAAAGTTCCTCCATTATATATTAGTTATTTTGTAATAAGGCGGATGCAAGGATTCTCATTGGGATAAGCCTATCTGCTTCGGAGGAAAGACCACCGAACGGAAACATTATTAATAATGTATTAGCGACCCGTGAGAGGAAGACCTCTCGTCCGGGACATGACGGAGCGCAAGCGGAGGAATGTCATAAAACGGCGATATTGATCTTATGAACCTGCGTGCTTAATAGCGTTCGAAATGAGAACCTTGCACCCGCACCTATGTTGGCATAAGCTCCTTCGACTCCGCTACGCTTCGTTCATGATGACACTTTCCATGTCATTCTGAGCGTCATCGAAGAATCTGACCAAACGGTCATCCTGAGCGTTAGCGAAGGATCTTACACGTTTACGTATAAGATCCTTCACTCCACTTCGTTCCTTTCAGGATGACAAGTAGTGTTGCTACGCTTCACTCAGGATGCCATTAAGGAGAAGCTATGCTGACACTCAGGATGACATCGATGAGAGGGTACGAGGCTTATGATTGTATCAAGCCAGTCATACCTATACCTTCACATTCTTGCCCACTATCAAAGGCCATTCAACGTCACCATTGAGAGATTTTCCCTCGGTTATGGTTACACCCTTATCCAAAATGCAGTAATTCAGCTGAGCGTTTCTTTCGACTGTTGTGCCCTGCAGTATAAGGCTGTTTTTGATGACAGCTCCCTTCATTACACGAACACCACGGAAGAGGATGCTGTTTTCAACTGTTCCCTCAATAATACATCCATCTGCGACAATTGAGTTATGAACATTTGCCTCCTCATTATACTTGGCAGGTGGTTCATCCTTAACCTTGGTATAGATTTTCCTCCTGTCCATCAAGAGTTCCTGTCTGACCTTTGGATTCAGCAGCTCCATATTGGTTCTGTAATACAACTGGATGCTGTTGAGAGGCCTCCAATAACCGTTAAACATATATGCATAAATCTTAAGATTATCGGTTTGCCGGATTATAATATCGTAAACAAAATCGGTAAGGCCTTTGGCTGCGCTGTCCTGCAAAAGTTCAATCAAAAAGGTTCTGCGGAGGATATATACTCCCATGGAGCCTATATTGCTTTTCGGGTTTATGGACTTTTCCTTGAAATCAGTAATTCTGCCTTCATCATTCAATTCCACCATTCCCAGCATCTTTTGATCTTCAGCGGAAATATCGCTCATATCCCGGCAGGCAATTGTTATATCGGCCCCGGTTTGGATATGCTGCTCCAGCATTGGCTCGAAATCCATATTATATATGGCATAACCGTGGCCTATTAAAACATATTCCTCATCGCTTCTCTGGAAGAAAGACAGATTGCTGTACATGGCATCCGCGCTTCCCTTGTACCAGCCGGTTCCATACTCCGAAAGGTAAGGAGGAAATATAAAAAGTCCCTTGTTCTTTCTGTCAAGATCCCATTCTTTTCCTGATCCCAGATGATCCATCAGGGAACGATAATTATACTGGGTTAAAACTCCTATGTTTCTTATTCCGGAATTAACCATATTAGACAAAACAAAATCGATAGCCCTGTATTTACCGCCTACGGGGACGGCTGCTATAGACCTTTCCAGGGACAATTCCTTCAGCCGGTTGTTTTTTGCGCCGGTCAAAATTACTCCCATCATTGTGTTCATTTTTTATCCCCTCCTTTAATCAGGTATCCTCCCGAAGGTATGTTGTTGGTATCAAAATCGTGAGGCGTTACATAATTATCTATAACAACATTTTTACCTAAAACGGTATTATTGGGGATAACGGTATTGGAACCTATAACGGTTATTCCGGAATCATAAACCTTGGGGTTATATTCATTAACCGCAAATTCCCCGACTCCGCATTTTACATTATTCCCGATAACGCTGGTTTCACCAATGATGGTGGTATAAATTTCAGTATTTGATCCGATGAGGGAGTCGGACATAATAATTGAGTCTTCCACAACAGTTCCCGCATTGATAACCACTCCGGGGAAAATAATTGACCTTCTTACCGTTCCGTATATCATGCATCCTTCGGCAATGATTGATTTTTCAATTTTGCCGGAATCGCCTACGAAATGGGCCGGATATACGGGATTGGGAGTGAATATCTTCCAGTTGGGGTCAAACAGATTAAATTCGGGAATCAATTCAATCAAATCCATGTTTGACTGCCAGTAAGCCCGGATCGTTCCGACATCCCGCCAGTATCCTTCAAATTTGTATGCCATAAGTTTTCTGTTATCCGCCAACATTCCGGGAATGATATTCTTTCCAAAATCATGATGGGAGGAAGCTTTATAATGATCATTCACAAGGTATTCCCGCAGAACATCCCAGGTAAAAATATAGATACCCATGGATGCCAATGTGCTTTTCGGCTTTTCGGGCTTTTCTTCAAATTCATAAATTCTGCCGTCATCGTGAGTATTCATGATCCCATAACGGCTTGCTTCTTCCAGAGGAACGTTAATTACCGAAATTGTGGCATCGGCACGATTTTTTTTATGAAAAGCAAGCATATGCGAATAGTTCATTTTATAGATATGATCACCGGATAAGATAATAACATATTTTGCCGACATTTCATCCACGTAATGTATGTTCTGATAAACGGCGTCGGCTGTTCCGGAATACCACTCGCCCTTTTCGGTTTTCATATAGGGAGCCAGGATTGTAACTCCGCCGTTAACACGGTCCAAATCCCATGGTTTTCCGATACCGATATGGGAATTGAGCTGAAGCGGCTGATATTGGGTCAGGACACCGACGGTATCGATTCCCGAATTAATACAATTGCTTAAAGTAAAGTCAATAATTCGGTATTTTCCACCATAGAGAATTGCCGGTTTTGCCACATTTTGGGTCAGAACTCCAAGACGGCTTCCCTGCCCGCCGGCAAGAATCAGGGCAACGATTTCTTTACGGATCATGTTTTTTCCTCCTAATCATGGTTCTCTTTATTATATACCCTTATTATTGCAATAAATCAAATTGTAATTAAAATATTGAATTTTACCAAGGAAATGGATATAATAATTACGAAGGTCAAAGAAAGTCAAACTGGGTTAGGAGGTGTAGCTTTTGAAATACCGCGACTACTACGAAATATTAGGTGTTAGTAAAGAAGCTACCCAGGACCAAATTAAGAAGGCTTATCGTAAGCTTGCTAAAAAATATCATCCTGATGCTAATCCCGGGGATAAAAATGCCGAGGAAAAGTTCAAGGAAATAAGTGAAGCTTATGAAGTGTTAGGTAACGAAGAAAAACGTAAAAAATATGATCAATTGGGTAGTGCGTTTAATTTCACCGACGGTTTTGATTTTGATCCGTCTCATTTCGGATTTAACAGGGGAAATATACGTTACGAATACAGAACATCCGGCTCAAGAGGTTTCAGTGACTTTTTTGACATGTTCTTCGGCGACGGAGGCATAGATTTGGACGATTTTTTCTTTTCGGGAAGACGAAACGGGTTTGCAAACAAGGGTTTCACGGCCAATCCCTTCGGAGGCTTTCAACAAAGCCTGCGGGGTGAAGATAAAGAGGCAGAGATAAAGATTTCGGTTACTGACGGATTGTTGGGGACAGAAAAACATATAAGCATTGAAACGCCTAATGGCAGGAAAACCTTGTCTGTAAAGATTCCCAAAGGAATTCAGCCCGGGGGTAAAATACGTCTGGCCGGTCAGGGAGGAAAGGGCATAAACGGTGGACCAAACGGAGATTTAATACTTGTGGTTCGTTTTAAGGAAGACGAGTATGAGCTGAAAGGATATGACATAATACAGAAAATTGAAGTTAAACCATGGGTGGCGGCTTTAGGCGGAGAAGTTACTGTCAAGACGCCCGAATCCAAAATAATTGTCAATATCCCTAAAGGCATACGAAGCGGGGGGAATATACGAATTCCCGGTAAAGGTTATTATAACTCGATCGGCGGCAGGGGAGATTTATATATACAGGTACACATAAACAACCCCGAATTTTTAAGCCCGAAACAGCTGGAGCTGTACAGGGAACTGAAGGAACTGGATGAACGGACGATACGATAGGTTATGGTTGGTTTTGAATAAAGAGGTGATAACATGAATTTGGAGAAATATACCGAAAAAGCTCAGAAAGCCGTAGTTTCAGCGCAGCAATTGGCTATAAAGCTGGATCAGCAGCAGGTTGACACCGAACACCTGGCTTTGGCTCTTGTGGAGCAGGAGGATGGTCTGATTCCGAGACTTTTGTGGATGCTGGGCATTAACCCGGCGGATATTGCGGCAGAACTCAAAAGAGAACTTGACCGGCTGCCCAAGGTATACGGGAGCGCGGCTTCAAATGTATACGCTACAAGGAGATTCAACCAGATTCTATTGTCAGCCGAAGACAAGGCAAAAAAGCTAAGGGACGAATATGTAAGCGTGGAGCATCTGTTCCTGGCTCTTATCGGTGAACGCGGAGGATTTACTTCCAACCTGCTTAAGAAATACGGGGTAACTGAGGATGCCTTTCTTGATGCCATGTCCAAAATAAGGGGAAACCAGAGGGTAACAAACCAAAATCCCGAAATGAATTATATGGCTCTAGAGAAATTCGGTCATGATCTAGTCGAACTTGCACGAAAAGGCAAGCTGGACCCTGTTATAGGAAGGGATGCGGAAATTCGCCGTGTCATCAGGATACTGTCCCGAAGAACTAAGAATAACCCTGTGCTGATAGGCGAGCCGGGAGTCGGAAAGACAGCTATTGTTGAGGCTCTGGCGCAACGAATACTGAAAGGCGATGTTCCCGACAATTTAAAAAACAAAACGATATATTCCCTTGATATGGGCGCTTTGATTGCGGGAGCAAAATTCAGGGGAGAATTTGAAGAAAGGCTGAAAGCGGTGCTTAAAGAAGTAGAGGCATCGGACGGGCGGATTATCCTGTTTATCGATGAATTGCATAATATTGTCGGTGCCGGTAAAGCCGAGGGTGCGATGGACGCCGGAAACATTCTAAAGCCCATGCTGGCCAGGGGGGAGCTGCACTGTATAGGAGCCACCACTCTTGATGAATACAGGGAATATATAGAGAAGGACGCAGCCCTTGAAAGAAGGTTCCAGACAGTATTAGTGGAGCAACCCACCGTTGAGGATACCATATCGATATTAAGGGGACTTAAGGAACGCTTTGAAATACATCATGGAGTCAGAATTACCGACGGAGCCATTGTAGCCAGCGCGACCCTTTCAAATCGTTATATAACTGACAGATTCCTTCCCGATAAAGCCATTGACCTTATGGATGAAGCGGCAGCAATGCTCAGGACCGAAATTGACAGCATGCCTGCCGAATTGGATGAAATAATGCGCCGAATAATGCAACTGGAAATAGAGCAGCAGGCGCTGAAAAAGGAAGATGACAAAGCGTCAATGGAACGTCTTGCGGCTATAGAGTCCGAACTTGCTGAATTAAAGGACAGGGGAAACAAAATGAAGGCTCAATGGGAGCTGGAGAAGGAATATATAAAGAGGGAAAAAGAGATCAAAAAAGAGATAGAGGAAATCAAACTAAAGATACAAGAAGCGGAAAGGAACTATGACCTTGAGACGCTTGCCAAATTGAAATACGGTAAGCTTCCCGAACTGGAGAATACCCTGGCCCAGGAGAAGAAGCGACAATCCGAATTGTCAGGCCGCATGCTTAAGGAAGAAGTAACCGAGGAAGAAATAGCCGAAATTGTTTCAAAATGGACGGGTATACCTGTTACAAAGCTGATGGAAGAAGAAAAAGAAAAACTGTTAAACTTGGAGAATATTCTTCATCAGAGGGTCATAGGACAGGACGAGGCTGTAACCGCCGTTTCGGAAGCCGTTCTTCGCGCCAGGGCAGGTTTGAAGGATAATCGGCGGCCGATAGGTTCCTTCATCTTTTTAGGACCTACCGGCGTTGGCAAGACTGAGCTGGCAAAAGCATTATCCGAAGCCTTGTTCGACACCGAGGACAACATGGTGCGTATTGATATGAGCGAGTACATGGAAAAACACTCGGTTGCCAGACTTATCGGCGCGCCCCCGGGATATGTCGGCTATGATGAAGGCGGCCAGCTTACTGAGGCTGTGAGACGGAAGCCATATAGTGTTATTCTGTTTGATGAAATAGAAAAAGCCCATCCGGATGTGTTTAACATACTGTTGCAGATACTGGATGACGGAAGGTTAACTGACAGCCAGGGCAGAGTTATTAACTTTAAGAATACGGTAATTATTATGACTTCCAACATCGGCAGCCATATTCTCCTGGAGAATACCGGTAGCGAAGGAGAAATTGACGATGTAACCCGTGAAAAAGTTATGAGGGAATTGCGATACGGATTCAGGCCGGAGTTTCTGAATCGTATAGACGACATTGTACTGTTTAAACCTCTTACTAAGGCTGAAGTTAAGCAAATTGTCAAACTGGTAATAAAAACATTGTCAAAAAGGCTGGCTGAAAAAGATATAAAGATAGAATTAACCGAAGCTGCATTGGATCATATAGTCGAAGAGGGATGGAATCCCGAATATGGCGCAAGACCTGTTAAACGATTCATTCAAAAGGAAATAGAAACCGAGTTGTCCAGGCAGATGATTAAAGGCTGGATAAACGAGGGAGATACCGCAATAGTTGACAGTGACGGCGAAAAACTCTTCATTACCAATGCCGCAGTCGCATGAAAAATATAAACCAAAGAAGAATTTATCGGTTACAGTTTTACACAGCAGCCATATGATTTACCTAATGGTTATGAGCAAAATTAAAGGAGAGCTGCGCTCTCCTTAATTTTTAATATCTTGGGCCCCTGTTTTGACTTCTTGCTAACTTTCTGGCCCTTCTGCAATCAGGACATCTTTGTGGTTCATTCTCAAAACCTTTTTCCTTGTAAAAAGCTTGCTCGCCTACTGTAAAAACGAACTCCGCTCCGCAGTCCTTGCATTGTAATGTTTTGTCTTCCATAAATAAAAAACCTCCTTTAATTTCTGGATTATACCTTTCTTCATGACCCATAATCCAAAAATTAAGGAGTGGGCAGAACTAGAAAACAGTATTAATCCGGATTTAAATATTATAATATAATATTTTAATTGTAGTATAACATTTATAAGAAAAAATACAAGTGGTTTCGTAATTTTTTATTATTATTTTTTAAAAATGCCCCGTAAATCTGTACGAATCCTTTGTTTATTCATTTTATTGTAAAAGTTTTGGTTTCATTCAGCAAATCATCTGATAAAACATTCAGGGTTTTTGTAAATGCCGCTATTTCCTCGATCTGTCCACTTATTGTTTCAGTTGCTTCCAGTATTTCTTGGGCGCCGGACGATGCTTCCTGTGCCACGGCAGTCACAGAATTAACTTTTTCTATTATCAGATCCTTGCTTTTAACCATTTCATCCGCGCTTTTAAAAGTCTCCCGCAGCATGGGGATGGATTCTTTTAACGAATTCAAAATGCTTAAAAATGCGTTGTTAGTGTTTTCAACAAACCTAACCTGGTCGTTCAGCTTATCCTTGGCATCACAGCTTGTGGTTACGACACTTTTAATGGATGAAAGGATATCATCAATTATTGCCCGGATATTGTCTGAAGACTCCTTTGACTGTTCGGCAAGTTTCCTGATTTCCTCAGCAACCACTGTGAATCCCTTTCCGGCTTCACCTGCGCGGGAGGCCTCAATAGCCGCATTTAAAGCTAAAAGATTGGTTTGCCTTGATATGTTCTGAATAACCTTGTTAATCTCGTCAATTTGCTGGGCGCTCTCACTAAGCCTGTTGATTTCATCAGCAACAATATCAAAGGATTCACTGGAGCTTTTTATGGATTGATTCAATGCTTTAAGCTGTATATTTCCTTCGTTTGACAAGGTGCCGGTTAACTCTATACTGTTTTTTGTCGCTTCCAGGGAATTATATATTTGTTGAACTATCTGGTTAAAATCGCTCAGCTTGTTATGTATAAACAAAAGTTCATCAGCCTGATGCTGCGCTCCGGCGGCAATCTCCGATATGGCCTGCGTCGTTTCAACAGAAGAATACGCTATGCTTTCCGATATTTGAGAAAGATGGCTTGCCATATCATTCAAATCATCGGATTTATTCCTGATAACTCCTATGATATTTGACAGGGAATTGATAAGATTATTGAAACTTTCAGCCAATACGCCCATTTCGTCATTTCTTTTTGAATCAATAATCTGGGTCAGGTCTCCGGCCTGAACCTTTTTCATGCGTTCCTGGAACTCCGTGATGGATTTTACCAAGAGATTGGAAAAGATTATTGAAACAATAATCCCTATTGCTAAAACTGAAAGACCGATAGTTAATATTCTGATTCTGACGTTATAAAAAGCTTCATATATAGCGTTTCCGTTCAGGTTTGCCAAAAGTACGCCTATTGTATCACCAGAAGCGTTCTTAAGCGGAACATAAATGGAAAGAAGTTTCCCCCACTGTTCATTATCCTGAAGCTCAAACTTTTCTTCACCGTTGAAACTGTCACGCATTGCATCGGAAATATTTATACTGTTTTGCGCAATTGCAGTAGCCCCGGAAACGCTGTCAACTATGCCTGTTGCGCGTGTAACTGCATCAGTTTCCGCGGTCGCTCCGGAAACAGTATCAATTCCGTCTGCAAAGCCTGTAAACTGAAAGAATTCGCCCTTCGCATTCTTTTTCAAAAGGTATAAATGCTCAAACCCTAACGTATCCCTAATTTTTGAGAATTCGCGGTTAATTTCCAAGTAATACTCGCTGTTTATATCACTGCTTTTTATACTTTCGAATTTCTCAATATCCAGGGTTTTGGATATGGATTTTAAAATAGTAATATAATCACCACCGACAGCATTAATGGTTATGGACGGAAGTTGAATGATGACATATCCTCCCACCAGGATGGTACAGAATATGACTAACAGAATACTAAGCAGAAGAATCTTTGTTTTCAGTGAAATAAATAGCGGTTTTTTCATTGATAACCTCCGTAATGATTTCATTGAAAAGAATATACCACAAAATTATCGTTATTAACCATGTTAAACCCTTGAAATTATTGACTGACTGACTGATTATGGTTAAATTATTCTTAATACAAAAGCTTATAATATAAATAATACTACCGGATTGTTCTATGGATTTTTTATTTGGTAAACGGTAAAAAAAAGACAGGTCTGACAGATGAATGCTTTTCCATAGACTGACAAAGTGGTACAATGAATCTGGTTTTATATTATGGGGGTGCAAAATGTCAGAATGTGAAAATGAAGTCCTTAATAATATTCCTGAGGCCGGGGAGCTGGTAAGGCTCGCGGTAAATATCAGGGAGAAGGCTTATGCCCCTTATTCCGGATTTCATGTAGGGGCTGCCCTGTTTGCAGACAACGGTAAAATTTATACAGGCTGCAATGTGGAGAATGCTTCTTATGGTGCGACCATATGCGCCGAGAGAACTGCGATTGTCAAGGCAATATCTGACGGCGCAAAAAAGATTTTGGCTATTGCGGTTTCCAGTGACAGTAATTTGCCCACTATGCCTTGCGGCATTTGCCGGCAGGTTTTAAGCGAGTTCTGTTCACCGGATATGCCTTTGTTTTTAAGCAACAAAAATGGAGAGTACAAGGTTTTCACGTTTGACGAACTATTGCCTCATTCATTCAAGCAAAGCGATATGGAGGATGTTAAATAAAATATGGCTTTTAAATCAGGTTTTGTAACAATAATCGGGAGACCAAATGTGGGAAAGTCTACTTTGCTGAATCTCCTGACAGGCGAAAAAATAGCAATAATATCTAACAAACCCCAGACCACCCGGCATACCATCCGGACAATCCTGACTACGGAAGAATACCAGATTATTTTTGTGGATACGCCGGGGATCCATAAACCTAAAACCAAGCTTGGTGAATTCATGATACAGGAGGCATTGGGCACATTTGACGGGGTTGACCTTATCCTATATATGGTTGATGCCCGGGATAAAAAGATAGGACCCGGGGATTCCATGATAATCGGAGAGCTTAAAAAAGCAGGGGTGCCCACAATACTTTTGATCAATAAGATTGACATGGTGGAAAAAAGCTTGCTTCTTCCGCTTATAGCACAATACAGCGAGGCTTATGATTTTGATGAAATAATTCCCATAAGCGCATTGGACCCTAAAACCAAGGAACTGGTATTAAATGTTGTCAAGGAAAAACTACCTGAAGGTGAGATGTATTATCCGGAGGATATGCTGACGGATCAGCAGGAAAGGGTTCTTGCTCAGGAATTAATCAGGGAAAAACTGCTGCATTTATTGGATGACGAAGTGCCTCATGGTATAGGGGTAGAGGTTATCAGGTTCAAAGAGAAGGAAGACAAGAACATAATTGAAATTGACGCCAATATATACTGTGAAAAGGAATCCCACAAAGGGATAATAATCGGCAAGGAAGGAAAGATGTTAAAACGTGTTGGCACGCTTGCCCGACAGGACATGGAACGGCTTTTTGGTTCGAAAGTATTTTTGCAGCTTTGGGTCAAGGTTAAAGAAGATTGGCGCAACAGTGATTTCATGTTGAATGAACTTGGGTACAAAAAGGAGTAACAAGCTATTAAGAAATGGGCGTAATTAAGATAAAGGGTCTTGTGATAAAAGAAGTGCCCTATAATGACAGCGATAAAATGCTTACCCTGATTACCGAAGAACACGGCAAAATAAGCGTGTTGGCACGAAACGCCAAAAAAAGCGGCCGTTCATCTTATGGGACGCAGGTTCTGACTTATGGGGAATATGTGATCTTTAAGGGACGTACAAGCTATATCATGAACAACTGCGATGTCCTGAAGAATTTTTACAATCTTGCCGCCGATCTGACCCGCTTCGCCCATGCGGCTCATATGCTGGATATGGCGGAGGATGCGGCACAGGACAATACGTCTTCTAAGGAAATATTAAACCTTTTGATTCATGGCCTTGTGGCTCTTCAAAAAGGCCGGACTCCTCTTTTGGTATCATCGGCTTTCGCGCTGAAATTAATGCAAATAACCGGTTATCCTCCCCATGTGAAAAGCTGTGCGTCGTGCAATACCGGTGATATTGAACAGATATTTTTCAGCTTTAAATACAATGGTTTTATCTGTAAAAACTGCGCGAAACAGGATAGCGAAGCCGTTAGGGTAGATATCGGAACGGCCAAGGGTATAATGTATGTTCTATGCGCCCAAAACGGCAGAGTATTTAATTTCGAGCTGTCAGATGAAGTATTGAAGACTTTTTCAGGTATCGCTTTCAAATATATCAGTCAACATCTTGATAAAAGCTACAAAAAGCTCGATATATTAAATGAGTTGTAACTGAATTGATTATTCGTACTATCTGAATCCGGATTGAACAGAGAAAGAAAGCATATTTTCGGTATCCTGATGTAATCAGTTGTTCTTCTTGCCGAATGGAAAGACTATAAGATGCTGAATCTGGAATAAAAACGCAGGAGGAGTCTTATATCGGTGGATGTTCAGAGACTTAAACAGCTTCTGTCAAGGGAAGAAAATGAAAAAATGGATTTTAAAGCCCAACTTAAGCTCACGACTGAGAGCGAAAAAAAGGAGCTTGTTAAAGATGTCACGGCAATAGCTAATTCCCGCGGCGGAAGAGGTTATATTATTTTCGGGGTCGAAGACAAGACTAAACGGATTATAGGTATTGAGCCGGACGACTCTCTTGAAGAACGAATCCAGCAGATTATTTATAACAGAACAGATCCACCGGTACCTGTAAGCCTGGACCTGGTTAAAATAAAGAATAAGACTGTAGCCGTTCTTACAATTTTCAAAAGTAAACACGCCCCCCATCAAGTGCTCCAAACCGGGGCTTTCTATGTCCGCAGAGGTTCTACCACCGATTTTGCAAGACGCTCGGAACTGGCTTCTATGATGCAGGAAAACGGCCTTATGACTTTTGAAACCGTTATTGTAAAGCAAGCCAGGTTGGAAGACCTGGAGATGGACAGGGTCGATGCTTTCTTTAAGAATATTAATGTATATACAGATCAGTTCCAAACAATTTTATTGGAAGCTTTCGGTTTCATTGGTCAAAAGAATGAAGGAGAATTTTGCCCTACTATCGGAGGTCTGCTGCTTTTCGGCAAGAATCCTCAATTATACCTTCCCCAGTGCTATTTGAAAATAATCAACGGTGACGAAACCGACATTATATCAGGCAATATCCTCAGTATGCTGGATCAGGCTGTAAACAGGGTGAAAACAATTATCAAAGATGAAAACTATCCCTTCGCCGCATTTGAAGAAGCGCTGGCAAATGCACTGGTACATAGGGACTACATGGATTTATCCAGAGGTGTGTTAATAAACATTACAAATAAAGCAATAGAAATAATAAATCCCGGTGCATTGACACAAAGCAAAAAGGTTTGCTTAAATTTTAGGGAATGCCAACCTGAAAGACGTAATGCGTGGCTGTACCAACGTATTATTACCATAGATGAGAGAAGACGGTTTATTAAGTCCGGAGTAGGTATGGACAGAATACGCAGGTCTTTTGAAGGTATAGGGGAAGTCAAATTTATTAATCTCGGAAAACAAAATAGTTTTAAGGTGATTCTGCCCAGATAAACGGAATTATTGTCAAACATTCGCAGATCATATTAAGTCAGTTATACAAAGATTATATGGATAATGATTATATGGATAGTCCTTTAACAATTCGCATTATAAGAAGCAAGGCTTCTGAATAATTAACAGGCCTTTTAGGTGTGAAACCCGGTATTTTGCAAATACCTTCCAACATACCGGAGGAATACATCCTGGCGAAGCTGTCAATATCTTTTGCGGTTTCAAATTGGGGAATGGCTTCGCGGGCCGCAGTAAGTTCTTCCTCACTGACATTTCCGGTATTATTACCGGTAAGATTCTGAAAATCAAAAATACTAATGGCGACAATATCATATGTAAGCGTTTTGTCTTTGCCGTATATAACTGAGGATTTTATTTGCTGGCTGTCTGTTTCAAAAACCTCTGTAAGAATATATATCCATGTATTAATATCCATATTGACATTACTGTTATCTGAATCATAGTCAATATTCAAAATTCTTTCTGCCCGATTCAGCATTTCAAGTTTTGTTTTATCGGCTTTTTTCTTGCTTTTTTTGAGACTTTCCCTGTAATCGCCATATTCACTTAAAATATCTTCGATGCTGTAAGCCTTATGGGTTTGATTTAACGTATCTTTATCCTCTTGAATATTCGCATCTGCATCCGGTTCATCCTGCTTTGAAATAGGCAGGCCAAGATTGGTAAAAATCCTATAGAACATGGAGATTGCTTCGCCGCGGTTAAGAAAATCGTCAGGACGAAACGATCTCGATTTGTCAACGGAGTAATCGGTAAAACCGAGGCGAAAAGCCTTGCTTACAAGCGCTTTATTTTCTTCTCCGATTCTGTCCAGATCGGTTATGACAAATGATTTTTTAGTATCCTCATCATCCGGTTCCAATGACACGGAGTATCTGATAGCAAGGAGATTCATCAATCCTGCCAAAGCATATTCCCTTGTTATTTTATCTTCGAATATGTAATCGGTAATATTTGTTTTAACAAAAGAAAAATCCTTATCATCAAATGCAAACAGTATTCTGATTGTTCTTTCCCAATCTGCTGCCGACATGGAAAGATTGGAAGTGTCGGGGTTTAAGAAATAGTTTTCTATATATTCTCTATTATCATATCCGATGAATAAATCGTTTTCGTCTGATAAATAAGGACTTAAAACGTATCTTAGACCTTCGAGTTCTTTTTTCAGGGGTGAAGTATATTCTTCTATCATTACAATGGAGGAGTTGTTTTTATATGCTGATAACAGCTGATCCTTACTGCTGATATTATCCGCTTCATTACCGGAGCGTGTGTTCAGAATTGTGGTTTCAGTACCACAGGACACAATAAAAAGTACAGATATAATACCCAGTAACAAAATCAAGCTGGTTCTATAAATACCATTTACTTTCATCATGACTCCCCCGGTTTTATCTTTTGGATATAATTACCCTTAAATATATCGGCAAAAAATTTAAAATAACTGAAGAATAAGAAAAACAAAAGTTGTGTATACTTACCCGCTTTTGCGGCATTGTATGTTATAATACGTCGTGTAACAAATAGAAAACTAAATGAGAAAAATATAATGATTTCATCAAACTATGGAGGGTCGAATGAATAAACCAGTTTTAGTGATTATGGCGGCCGGGATGGGAAGCAGATTCGGCGGATTAAAACAGATAGAACCAATTGATGACAAGGGACATATGATAATAGATTTTTCCATATATGATGCCAAAAGAGCCGGATTTGAAAAAATATATTTCATCATAAAAAAAGAAAATGAAGCGATTTTCAAAGAAAAAATCGGGGACCGGATTTCGCCGTTTGTTGAGGTGGAGTATATCTACCAGGAACTGGATAATTTGCCCGTTGGATATAGGGTTCCAGCCGGCAGAATTAAACCCTGGGGAACCGGCCATGCGGTCCTGTCCTGTTTGGGTAAGATAGACGGTTCCTTTGCTGTTATAAATGCTGATGATTACTACGGAAAGAATGCCTTTTCGATAATATACGATTTCCTTGATAAAGCAGGCGACGATGAAAAGTATAACTATGCCATGGTGGGTTATATAATTGAAAACACTCTCACAGAAAACGGTTATGTATCGAGGGGCGTTTGCACTCTGGATGAAAATGATTATCTTACAGGTATCCAGGAAAGGGTGAATATCAGAAAAACCCCTGAGGGGGCCGAATATACCGAAGATGACGGGAAAACATGGATTTCGATCCCAAAAGGCAGCATTGTGTCCATGAATATGTGGGGATTTACAAACAGCATTTTAAAAGAGCTTGACATAAGATTTGAGAAATTCTTGTCTGAAAGGCTCAATACCAATCCTTTAAAAGCGGAATTCTTCCTGCCGGACGCGGTTGGGAATATACTCAAAGAGGGTAAAGGCAGAGTAAAGGTATTAAGAACACCGGACAAGTGGTATGGTATAACATACAAAGAAGACAAGGCGATGGTGGTTAAGGCCATAGCGGAACTAAAAAAAGAAGGAGTATACCCCGAAAAACTTTGGGACATGGTTTAATAAGATGATAGTAAATACCTCTACTTTGACTGAGCAAACGCACCTATATGGCAGTTTGTTATCAATACTGAGCAATTCCTTATATATACGGGCATAACCCTTATATAATAAGTATAAAGTCCCGGAAAAGAATTGCAGCTGCAGTAATTAAACTTAAATGTCTGAGATACCCGTTCACTCTTGTCCGCCAGGTCATATATCCAGTTGCCCAGAGGACTTTCAGCGCTGTTATTGTATGAACGGGACAATATGAATTCCAATTGTGAGGTTCCCTTGTCTGATTTTGGAATAAAACATATATTGCAGGAAAAGTGAATCTTTGTTTTTGGCTTTTTCAGGTTGCTCGTATCTATCGATATGGTTCCAAGTGTTTTGGATATACAGGTTGCTGAAGGAACATAGATTGATGCCCCCTCTTTTGGCGTTACAAAAGCAAAACCCAACCCTGTGTCACATTCAAAAATAATATTATCCGGCTGCTTAATACATGTGTGGCAACGGACGATTTTTCCAGATTCAGTATCTGTTACGGGTGGAGTATTGTTTTCATTTTCCTTATCATCAGCGATAGTTTTATCAGGGTTTTCAGATCCTTTATTATATGAATGACTTTCAGACTCAAAGTCACTTAAATAGTAATCATCTTTTTCAACGGGATAAAATATATCCGATGAACTACATTTAGGATATGATAAAACATTCGACGAGTTGTCATCATGAACTGAAAAAGTATTCGATGAGTTTTCATCAGATACCGGCAAAGAATGAGCGACATTGTATTCCTCCTGGATATTAGCATTTTCTACCGGTTTTCGAGGCTCTCGGGAAGGAAATAAACAATCAGCCACATGGAACCAGCCTCTATAATTATCAAAATGCTTTTCCCACATTTCGTCAAAATCTATACGGGTCGCTTTCATACACATGCATCTCCTGCATTAAGGGTATATATTAAATATTTTATGCTTGAATAAAATAAATGCTATCAGGCAGATCCGGAAGGGAAAAGAGTAAAGACATGAAGAACGGAATTCTTCATGTCTTTATTTGAGTTAGAATTAATGACCCTGGGCAAAAGCGGCAATTTGACAATTGGTAACACAAATAGCAGCATCTTTTACAAAAATGGGCCTGCACTTTACGATATATGTGCAACAACCGGGACAAGCGCTGCAATCGCAGTAATCAAAGCAGAAGGATTTTGCGAATGTGTCATTATCTTCGATTTGATAGTTCCAGGTACCTACGACGCATTCGGGAAAATCTTTACAGCATCTTACCAGATCAAATTCCAGTTGGGCTTTACCGGAATTCTCGGGTATAAAATGAATGATACTGGAGAATTCAATTTTGATCTTCGGTTTGCACAGGCAGGATGTATCAAGTGTTACATTTGCAACTGTTTTAGGTGTGCAAATACAACATGCGTTTTCTTCTGTGCTTTTGCTGCAATTAGCGGCAAAAGTAAAACCGCCGCCGTTACCACATTCGAATATTATCGGCTTTGGAACTGGATGCCCGGGTTCATGGCACTTAGCGCAATCGTGGCCATAATCACGATCATAATTTTCTTTCTTATCCTTATCGAAGTCTGGCATTTTGTTTATTACCTCTGATGGTTTGTCCTAGTTTATATTATTCGCAATGGTATAATCAGGTGACAAGTTATAAGAAGTTTATAGCACAAGATAAAACCGAATTCTTGAAAGTGATCCGGCGACTATAATATGTAATCGTACCATAATGGCTTACAATGAAAGGGGGTTGTCTCCAAAACATGGATGAAGCGATGATCATCAGTTTTGGGACAACCCCTATATATAGAAGCACTAACATTACTATCTGTGTTTTTCAGCGTAATCCGCCAATACTTTTTTGAATAATTCAACCGTTTCCAGAGCATCATCCAATTCATCTTTAAGCCTTGCGTTTTCGGCTTCCAAAGCTAGTATCCGGATTGATTCATTTTCATCTCTTTCCTTTCTCTCTTTTTTACGGGCGCCTTCTAAGAAATCTGCCATCTTATCGGTGCCCCCGGGCGCCCTTTTTATATCAGCTCCTTTTGCAACAAATTTCTCGTTACTATACTCATTAAATACTCCACGCTTAACATAATGCGTGTGCAACAATTCATGGGCTTTGTGACTGTTGGGTGATCCGAGAAATTCTTCATACAGGCTTATTATGTAAGGATTTTCATGAGACTTTCTCAAAACTTTGCTTTCATCCTCGCTATACAGTCCCTTAAGCCTTTTTATCCGTACATCAGGATCTTTGGATCTGGGTTGACCGCCTCCCATCATGCAGCCTCCAGGACAACCCATAACTTCAATGAAATGATAAGGAGATTTGCCGGCCGCAACTTCTTTCATAAGCTGATTGGCTCCCTTTAAACCGCTGGTTACGGCTACCCTGATTTCAACACCGTCAAGAAAACTGTAATTTTCCAGTGGGTCCTCAATCAGTATTGATGCCTCCTTGACCTGATCCAGCCCCATTATCGGGGTTACATGAAGACCGTCAAACGGAAGTTCCCGGCCGGTAACAGTTTCATATACCGTTCTTAGAGCGGCTTCCATTACGCCTCCGGTAAGACCGAAAATGTCGGCTGCTCCTGTCGACATGCCTAATGGATTGTCAAATTCACTGTCCTCGAGGCTTCTGAAATCTATTCCGGCTTCTCTTATCATGGAGGCCAGTTCCCTGGTGGTCAGAACCGCATCAACATTCGGCATGCCGTCGTTTTTCATTTCGGCCCTGCGTATTTCAGTTTTTTTGGCGGTACAGGGCATAATTGATACAACGTATATGTCTTTGGGATCTTCATTAATTTTTTTCGCATAATAGGATTTTACTAGGGCGCCCATCATGGTATGAGGAGATTTACAGGTGGAGAGATGATCAAGCTCATCCGGAAAAGTATGCTCAATATATTTTATCCAGCCCGGACTGCAACTGGTTATCATGGGCAGTACCGCGCCCCTACCGGTGAGAGCGTTTTTAACCCGGTTCAGAAACTCTGTTCCCTCCTCGATAATAGTTAAATCAGCGGCAAAATTAGTGTCGAACACATCGTCAAAACCAAGCTCCCTCAGCGCTGAGGCAAGCTTCCCCGTAACTCTTTCACCGCATTCATAGCCAAATTCCTCACCTATTGCCACACGTACTGCCGGTGCTACTTGAACCACCACACGCTTATTTTTATCGTTGAGCGCTTCCCAGACTTCCTGAATCGAATCGGTTTCTTTCAGAGCCCCTACCGGACATACTACTGTACATTGGCCACAGTAAGAACAGTTTACGGTACCTATGGGAAGGTTCATAGCCGGTCCTATTACCGTATCAAAGCCTCTGTTCTGTGCGTTTAGAATACCAACACCTTGAATTTCATTGCATACGGTTACACATCTTCTGCAGAGGACACATTTTGACAAATCCCTTGTTATGGAAACAGAACTGTCTGTATAACTTGCGGAACGCGCTCCTTCAAATCGGGTTTCATCAACTCCGAGCGTCCGGCCTAATTCCTGAAGCTCGCAGGTTTGATTTCTTTTGCAACTTAGGCAGTCTTTTGAATGATCCGATAACAAAAGCTCATACAGGACTTTTCTTGCCTTTCTCACTCTTGATGAATTTGTGTGAACCACCATACCCTCAGAAACTTTTGTAATACATGAGGCTTGCAGGGTTTTTGCACCTTCCACTTCAACCACGCAAATTCTGCAGGATCCGAATTCATGGACATCTTCCAGGTAGCAAAGATGGGGAATATTGATCCCGTTATTTTTAGCGGCTTCAAGAATGGTACTGTTTTCTTCCGCGGAGATTTTCTTTCCGTTTATGGTTAAGTTAATCATAAAACTACCTCCTATCACAGTGTAAGCAGCGCATGGATTCAGCAATGGCATTAAGTTTATGGAATCCCAGCACAACTTCGCTATCCAGGTTCATTCGTTTTTCGACAGGGAGCATGTCAAGAGGGAATCTTTTCAGCGCTACAATCTCATCCTCGTCAAATGTATCGGGAATATCGATTTTAGGCCCCTTGTTCAGTTTTCCTTTGCCTCCCAGATAAAGATCTATGGAAATTGCGGCTTTTTTTCCGTCAGCTATGGCGGAAATTACCGTATCAGGACCTCTTGCTACGTCTCCTCCGGCAAATACTCCTTCCATTGTTGTCATTAATGTCTCCTCATCAATGATGAATGTTCCCCAGGAGGTTATCCCTATCTCTTCTTTTTTGATGAATGGCAAATCCGCGTATTGGCTGACGGCGGGGATAACGTTGTCGACATCCAGTATGAAATTGGATCCGGGTATGGGTATGGATTTTCTTCTGCCGGTACGATCAAATTCTCCCAGCTTCATTCTTATACATTCTACTTTTGCTACTGTACCGTCTTTACCTGCAATAAACCTTACAGGGCTTACCAATTCCATTATTTCAACGCCTTCTATAAGGGCTTCATGAATCTCCGATTCATAAGCAGGCATTGCGTCAATGGTCCTCCTGTAAAGTATGATAACCTTTTTGGCGCCGAGTCTTAAAGCGGTTCTGGCAGAGTCAATGGCCGTATTTCCGCCGCCAATCACTGCAACGGTGTGGCCAAGTTTTACATTACGTTTGAGATTGACATCTTTTAAGAAGTTTATACCATGGATCACGCCTTTAAGTTCTTCGCCCGGGATATTGACTCTCTGAGGTAACTGGGTTCCGGTTGCCACATATATTGCGTCATATCTCTTGCGAAGATCCTGGAAAGCAATGTCGCGGCCAACCTCAGTGTTGAAGATAATATTAACACCTGCCTGTTGAATAAGTTCAATCTCGTGGGCTATAACTTTTTTGGGAAGACGATATTCGGGAATACCAAATGCAAGGACTCCTCCGGCGACAGACTCGGCTTCATAAATATCAACATCATATCCGATGCGAACCAGATAGTAACCACAGGTCAGACCTGAAGCTCCGGCGCCGATAATGGCAACCTTCTTGCCGTTTTTCGGGAAAATGATATCTTCGTTGAAAGGCTTTTCGTTTTTATAAGCGTAATCGGCTACAAAGCGCTTTAAATCACAAATGGCAACCGCTTCATCCACGGTTCTGCGCCTGCATTTGGATTCGCAGGGTCTGGTGCAGATTCGTCCGCATACAGCCGGGAACGGATTTTCCTGTCTTATTAAATTATAGGCATCGATAAATCTTCCGGCAGTTATCAGCGATATGTAACCCGGAACATTAACATTAGCGGGACAGGTGTTTTCACATGGTGATATAAACAATTCCGAGCAGACACCGGCTCGGCAGTATTTCTTTTTTATATGTTCCTCATATTCATGCCTGAAATATCTTATGGTACTCAGAACCGGGTTGGGCGCCGATTGACCAAGACCGCACATTGCCGTGTCTTTTACTATGTTACCAAGCTCTTCGAGCTTCTCAATGTCGCCCTCTTCGCCTTCGCCCCGAGTTATTCGTTCAAGTATTTCCAGCATTCTTTTGGTCCCAAGGCGGCATGCCACACATTTTCCGCATGATTCATCCTGAATGAAATCCATAAAGTATCTGGCGGTATCCACCATACAGGTGTCCTCATTCATTGCTATAAGTCCGCCGGAACCCATAATGGCACCCAGTTTTGAAATGGATTCATAATCTGTACTTACATTAAGATTTTCCTGGGTAATGCATCCGCCTGAAGGGCCGCCGATTTGAGCTGCTTTAAACTTCTTTTTGTCCTTCATGCCTCCGCCGATTTTAAAGAGTATATCTCCAAGAGGCGTTCCGATAGGTATCTCGGCTATTCCGGAATTAACCAGATCCCCTGCTAATGCAAATACCTTGGTTCCTTTGCTGGTTTCTGTGCCGTATTGACTGAACCATTCGCTGCCGTTAAGGATAATAGCCGGTATACATGCGATAGTCTCGACATTGTTGATAATGGTAGGATATCCGAAAAGTCCCTTTTGAAAAGGCAGGGGAGGTTTCTGCCGAGGTTCTCCTCTCTGTCCCTCAATTGAATTCATAAGAGCGGTTTCTTCGCCGCATACGAAAGCTCCTGCGCCGATTCTGATTTCCAAATCAAAATAAAATTCGGTTCCGAAGAGCTTACAGCCCAATAATCCGCGCCGGCGCGCTTCCTCAATGGCTTTTGAGAGCCGTTCGACCGCAATGGGATATTCGGCTCTGACGTAAACAAACCCAGTATTTGCGCCGATTGCATATCCGCCGATTATCATGCCTTCAATTATGGAATGAGGATCACCTTCTATTATGCTTCTGTCCATAAATGCGCCCGGATCCCCTTCATCGGCATTACAGACGATATATTTTTTATCGGCTTTTGCTTTTAGTCCTGCTTCCCATTTAATGCCGGTTGGGAATCCCGCGCCGCCGCGTCCTTTAATACCTGATTTTTTTACTTCTTCCACTACTTCTTCAGGTGTCTTTTGAGTAATAACCTTATATGCGGCAAAATAGCCGTCATGGGCTATGTAGGCGTCAATACTGTCGTGTTCGATAATTCCACAATTTCGCAGGGCAATTTTAACCTGATCTTTGAAAAACTCAATCTCGTCTATTTTTGGAACATACTTATTCAAAGATTTGTCATAATAAGTGTTCTCAATCAGAATCTGTCCGCCGGCCAGATGGCTTTCTACTATATTCGCGGCGCTTTCAGGGGTTAATTCGGTATAAAAGGTTCTGTCGGGAAGTACAAGCATTACCGGCCCTACTGCACAGATTCCCATACATCCGGTTTCATATACTAAAACATCTTTTTCCAAATCATATTTTTTTATTTCTTCCAGGACCGCTTTTTTTACTTCGGCGCAGTTTGAAGAAATACAGCCGGTGCCGCCGCAAATCAATACCTGATATCTATACTTATTTGTATTTTGAATATATTCGTTTTTAATCTGTTCCAGGTCATGAATGGTGCTGATGGTTTTGCTCATTTAAAAATCACCTCCGCAATCCTAATATTGAGACAGGATGGATTCCAGTTTGTTGGCGTTAACCTGTTTATAGACAACATTATCGATCATCATTGCAGGCGCAAGACCACAGGCCCCGATGCAGCGTGCTATCTCAAAGGTAAAACGACCGTCTTTGGTGGTTTCACCTAAACCTACACCCAAGATTTCAGATAATTTTTCAATGATTTTTTTCCCGCCTCTTACATAACAGGCAGTTCCAAGACAAACTCTTATTGTATGTTGTCCCCTGGGTTTGGTGGAAAAGAATGAATAGAAAGAAACTACTCCAGATACCTCCGAAAGAGGGATGTCTAAAGATTTTGCTATGTATTGCTGCAAGTCAAGAGGGAGGTGGCCGTAGATTTCCTGTGCAAGATGAAGAATTTGAATCAAGCTTCCTCTTTTGTCCTTGTATAGTTCAATCACTTTATCAATTTCGCTGTACCTCGATGTTTTTTCCGTTGGGTTACACGTGCAGGAGCCAGTTTTATTGCTCATTGTTAAACCTCCTTTGTTTAGTTGTTAAAAAATTAACCAAAATTGATAAAAAAATTTAATAACGCTTGTCTGGCATTTGATGATTATGAGACAAAACAAGCAATTATGAATAGAAAACAAAGAAGTACTAATGAATAGTATCCAAATGAAGCAACTGTAAAAAAAGTTGGAAGCACTTTACTGACAGACGTGTCTGTAGAATTAAAGCACCCAAAGGATGAAGATTAAACAGCTACCAAGCAATAATTACCTAATATCTGCTTAAAAATGACCCGTTTATAGCTTCCATGAAAATCGAAAAATGTATATTTATTATATCAGGAATTTAATGAAAATTACTATAGAAATATAGAAAATTTTATAACCCGGTTTTGGATAAAATACTATTTTTATTATCAGCATAGCATTGTCCCAAATAATAATAAAATCTATATTTATTAGAAACCATTCTTATTGCAGTAATGAAGAATGTTTTTGCGAGATCATGGGAGTAAAGCTAACGAAGGTCCGCTACGTTTATTCCTTAGATTAATTTCATATACCAAGAATTATGATTTTTGAAAGGCTATGATTCAAAAGATATCCCGGAAAGCGACAAAATTTGAAATACGATGCCGGGAGAATGAAGATTATTATTTTATACAAAAAAATTGAATATTATTAATTACTCTGGTATAATTATGCAATCATTAACACATTAAGGGGAGAAGAGCTATGAGCGGAGAAAGAGTGCAAATCTTCGTTGCCATGTGTATTTATATGGCAGTAGTAATCGGTATAGGATTATATTATTTTAGACGTGCAGGCGCAAGCAGTGATAACTTCATTATTGGAGGCAGATCATTAGGTCCCTGGGTTACTGCAATGGGAGCAGAAGCATCGGATATGAGCGGCTGGCTTCTTATGGGACTTCCTGGGGTAGCATACTGGTTTGGTTTAAGTGATGCAATATGGACGGCTATCGGGTTACTTATCGGTACATATCTGAATTGGCTCTTTGTTGCAAAAAGGCTTCGCGGCTACTCTGTAATAGCCTCTGATTCTATTACCATTCCCGACTTTTTCAGTAACAGATTTAAGGAGAAGAACAAAATTATCGCAACCATTGCTGCGTTGTTTATTCTTATTTTCTTCTCAGTTTATGCCGCCAGTTGCTTTGTTACGGTAGGCAAGCTCTTCAGCAGATTATTTGCGACAAAATATATTTATATGATGATTGCCGGCGCATTATTTGTTGTTTTCTATACATTTATAGGCGGATTTTTGGCCGAGAGCGCTTCCGATTTTCTTCAGGGAGTTGTTATGATTATTTCTCTGGTGGTTGTACTGGGAACGGGTATATCCATTGCCGGAGGAATTTCAGCCGTTATTAACAACGCAAAAACCATTCCTGGATTCCTGGAGTTTTTTGGTATAGCTCAGCCTACCCTCGTAGACGGGGTTCAACAGCTGGATGCTGCAGGAAATCCAATGTTCGGAGAGGCCGGGAAATATGGATTCTTAACTGTTATTTCTACAATGTCTTGGGGACTGGGATATTTCGGAATGCCCCAGGTATTGATGAAATTCATGGCTATTAAAGAGCCTCAGCAGCTTAAACTGTCCAGAAGAGTCGCAACGATTTGGTGCGCCATTTCACTTGCTGCCGCTGTGGCTATAGGCATAATCGGCAGAGTAATATATCCGGATGCTCTGTTAACTCAAAGCGACTCTGAAAGTATATTTATTTTAATGTCAATGGACTTTTTCTTGCCGGTATTTGCGGGATTTGTCATGGCGGGTATCCTTGCGGCAACGATCAGTTCATCCGACTCTTACTTGCTGATTGCCGCCACTGCCTTTTCAAAAAGTATTAACCACGGAATCATGAAAAAAGATGCCAGCGACAAACAGGTACTTACCATGTCAAGATTAACTTTGCTGATTATATCCGTTATTGCCATGATTATAGCAACAGATGAAAACAGCGTTATATTTAAAGTCGTATCTTTCGCATGGGCAGGCTTCGGCGCTACCTTTGGCCCCCTGATGCTGTTCTCGCTGTTCTGGAAGAGAACAACCAGAGCTGGCGCTATCGCAGGCATGGTATCCGGAGGTTCGATGGTATTTATCTGGAAGCTGCTGATTAAGCCGATCGGAGGCATTTTCGGAATATACGAGCTCTTCCCGGCATTTATCATATCCTGTATAGCCATAGTCGTTGCCTCACTGTTATCGGAAGAACCATCATCAGAAATTATTGAAGAGTTTGAATTGGCTAAGTCATTCAAAGAATAGTTTATTTAAACGGTATCATGATTTAAACAGGCAATGTAAATGAGCCCGGAATATCCTTATATGGTATATCCGGGCTTTAATTTTTTAGGCCATTATTATTCAACTTGTACTTTTGGAGAAGAAATTTATTTTTTTACGGCAAAAATATTGTTATCAGGATTTAAGGCGGAAGGAACTATGGAATCATTATTGACATAACCTGAGTATAGACGGATATTCAGGTGATGATTAATATGGCTCAGTTTTATCATGGAACAATTATTCATACCGTTCAACCTAATGACAATCTATACAGGATAGCCCGACGTTATGATACGTCAGTTGAAGCTATTATTGCAGCCAATCCCGATGTTGACTTAAATACGCTTTATATTGGTCAGAGAATTAATATTTGGCCTGGTTATAACTACCCATGCCGATATTACTCAGCGGAATGCATAACACAGGCCGAATTTAATCTGAGCAATAACTTAAGACTACTATGGGAACAACATATTACCTGGACCAGGCTTGCAATAGTAAGTTTGGTTTTTAATTTGCCTGATGTTGAGCTTGTTACCCAAAGACTGCTAAGGAATCCGGGCGATTTTGGAGACGCACTTGTACCTTTTTACGGAGCTCAGGTTGCTGCAAGATTCTCTGCTCTTTTAAGGGATCATTTGACTATTGCGGTTGATCTCGTAAACGCCGCAAAAGCAGGGGATAATAATGCTGCGGCCGAAACAGAAAGAATCTGGTATGATAATGCGAGGGATATTGCAGCATTATTAGCCGATGTAAATCCATACTGGTCAAGGCAGGAATGGGAAGAAATGTTGTTTGAGCATCTTGCGCTGGTAAAAGACGAGGCGGTATTCATGCTGACAGACGATTCTCAAAAAGAAATAGATCTTTATGATGATATGAAACGAAATGCAATGAGGATGGCTGATGTTATGACTGACGGAATAGTAAACCAGTTTCCGGATCGATTCAGATGAAAACCTGAATCTATGAAAACAGAGGTTTTGTGCCAAGCCAAGATTTACCTGATTACTTTTGTGTCTTATACAAAAGCTATATATGTAAAAACCATGCATTGAAAATTTGGAGGAAGACATGAAAGTAAAAGATATTATGACAAAAAATGTTGCCTGTGTTAATCCTGAATCAAAAGTAGTAGAAGCAGCCCAGCTAATGCAGAAACATAATGTAGGATCTATACCGGTAGTTGACCAGTCAGGAATTGTAGGGATCGTAACCGACAGGGATATTATCGTAAGGAATATTGCGCACGGCAAGAACCCCTGCGATACACCTGTAAGAGATGTAATGACAGGTCAGGTTATTACCGCTTCGCCGGATATGGATGTTGACGAGGTTACAAAACTGATGTCGGAAAAGCAAATAAGAAGGGTACCGGTGGTAGAGAATAATATGGTTGTCGGAATGTTGGCCCTGGGTGATCTGGCTACCGATAACCGCTTTATGATGGAAGCTTCCGAAGCTCTTTCAGAAATCTCCAAACAAAAGTAAACAGAATTAAAGAGGGGACTATTTTAAAAATTGATTTTGAAATAGTCCTTTTTTAAT
>JAAYFU010000046.1 GCA_012728095.1 Clostridiaceae bacterium | reverse complement strand
GATTGAGATTATACTTATTGACAAAAACCCTTATCACACTCTGTTGACCGAATTGCATGAGGTTGCCGGAAATCGGATATCCGAGGAAGGTATTCGTATCCCTCTGAGGGATATTTTTAAGTATACTGATGTTAAGGTCGTAATGGATGAGATAACATCATTCGATTTTGCAAACAACAGGGTTTCGTCAGAGAAGAACACCTATGAATATGATTACCTTATAACAGCAATGGGCAGTTCCCCCAATTACTTCGGTATTCCGGGTCTTAAAGAGCATGCTTTTTCGCTTTGGAGCTTTGATGATGCGGTAAGGATTCGCGAACACATTAAAAAGTGTTTTATTTTAGCCAGCCAGGAAAAGGATGAAGCCGAAAGAAAGCGCCTTCTTACTTTCGTTGTTGCGGGCGCAGGTTTTACCGGAGTTGAAATGATAGGCGAGCTGGCTATTTGGGTTAAATCGCTATGCAAACAGAACGGAATAGATCGCAATAGTGTCCGGCTTGTTATTGTTGACATGCTGCCCAGAATATTGAGCACTTTGAGCGAGAAAAATTCCGAGAAAGCCCATAAATATCTTGAGAAAAAACTTAAGGTTGAAGTAATGCTCAATACAAAAATCACTTCCGCGACCGATCACAGCTTAGTATATGATGGCGGCGAAATTGAAACCAGAACAATAATCTGGTGTGCAGGAATAAAAGCTTGTGATGACGCTGAGGAATGTGAACTTGACCGAGCAAACAGACAGAACAGAGTAAAAGTTGATGAATTCTGCAGGACCGAGAACAAGAATGTTTATGCCGTAGGTGATTTTGGCGGTTTAACCGACGAAAATGGCGTGCCCTATGCCGCTATGGTCGAAAATGCCCTCCAGACAGCTCATGGTGCCGCTTTGAACATCCTTAACGAAATTCGCGGGAAAGAGCTGAAAAAAGTAACCGTTAAATTCCACGGCACGATGGTCAGCGTAGGCAACTATTTCTGTGTATCGGAGATCATGGGAAAAGATCTTCCCGTTTGGTTGTCAATAGTAATGAAATACATGGTAAACATGCATTATCTCTGGGAAATCACAGGATTCAAGGGTGTTGCCAGGTATCTGTATCATGAGGTCCTGGAAAGAAGACAAAGAAAGATATTCCTTGAAAAACACTGGTCAACACGTATCCAGGCATGGTGGCTCACTCCCCTTCGTCTTTTCCTGGGCGGAATGTGGTTATACGAAGGATTGGCAAAAGTCGCCGAAGGCTGGTTTACTTCACCTAAACTTGCAGCATTTTTGGGTATGGCCAATGACGCTACAAGCGCCGCAACACCTACTGCTGCATATGTAACGAAAATCGATGATGTTTTCAGAATCAAAACCGGCATAATAAATTTCTTCTTACAAACCGAAACAAGAATAGCCGGAGGCGAGGATATTATTTCCCAGCATTTTACCAAACTTGAGTTCTTCCACTTCGGTGATTTTAATCTTGTACCCTGGTTTTTACGTAATGTTGTATTGGCCAATGACGGCGTGGCCATGTTCTTCCAGGTTATGGTGGTTGTGTTAGAGATTCTTGTAGGCCTTATGCTGTTGGGCGGGGCATTGACCTTTATAGGTTCCCTTATTTCTATGGGACTTATCATTATGTTTATGTCCTCCACAGGTCTCTACGAAAAAAGCTGGTGGATGCTTTTTGCCTCTATTGCAACCATGGGCGGCGCCGGTCGGGCTTTTGGCCTGGATCATTACCTTATCCCATATCTTAACAATGTTTGGGAAAGCTTTTGGAAAAACAGAAAATTCAGACTGTTTTTCAAAGGCAGTTTCGACCGGTTTGAATAATGCTTTCATATGCCGCATTATTAACAAGCGGCAAAGATTCTTAGGAGGTAAAACGCATTGTGGAGCAAATACCCAGTTATTAACGAAGAGTTAACTGCCTTTGAAGAATACCTTGGAACAGTATTGAAATCAAAAAATAAATTTTTAACCGATGCTTCAAGAGATGCTGTATTATCAGGGGGAAAAAGATTGCGCCCTGCGTTTACCATCATAGCTGCCTTACATGGTGAATATGACAGAAAAAGAGTATTCCCGGCCGCAGCTTCTGTGGAAATATTGCATGCAGCTACATTGGTACACGATGATATAATTGATAATGCCAAAACCCGAAGAGGCAAGATAACTCTTTCAGAAAAACATAATACCAATCTGGCGGTTTATACAGGGGATTACCTTCTCACCAAATCATTGAAACTGCTTATAAGAACAGGTTTAAAACCGGAAAAGCTAGATATTTTAGCCAGGGCAATCACCCTTCTGTGCGAAGGTGAAGTTGACCAATACCTTAACAGGTATAAAGTAACCAGTGTATATGATTATCTAAAGCGCATACTTGGAAAAACAGGCGTTTTGTTTTCGGCTTCCATGGTATTGGGCGCTAAAACGGCCAATCTTTCCGATGATATAGCAAGACAGTTCGGCAGATTCGGTCTCAGCTTCGGAGCGGCTTTTCAAATAAGGGATGACCTGTTGGATATTTTTTCAGACCCTGCAAAGGAAGGAAAGCCTGTTCTTAATGATTTAAAAGAAGGAATCGCGACTCTTCCGGTAATAATGGCAATAAAAAACAGACCAAGTTTATTACAAGAAGTAAATGAATTTTTTAACGGTAATGGTGATATAAATAGTTTATTAACAAGTATAAAAATGTCTGGTGGTGTCAGGGACAGCGAAAAACTAAAAGATCGATATAAGGAAAAATGCAGACATTACATTGAAAAGATACCCCGCACCCCATACACTGATGCTATGAATGAAATTGTGAACTGGCTATAATCAGAACACAGCTCATTCTTTGCATATAATAATAGATTATTTAAGAAGGTAATTATTCATGAAAAAAATATTGGCACTAACATTAGTCGCTATCCTGCTTGCAGGCTGCGGCGCAGCATCTGTAAAAACCGGGCTCGGCCACAACATTTCTGTTGATAAATCAAAAGATGCTTCGGCAGAAGGTGATGGCCTGGTACAGGTTGATACTGTTATGGCAGCCGTAACCGTTGACTCATCCAATAAAATACTCGGAGTGGTAATTGATACGGCCCAGACCAGGATCAACTTTGACACAAACGGCAAGATAACCAGCGATTTAACTGAAGAACAAAAAACAAAAGCTGAACTCGGTTATGATTATGGTATGAAAAAAGCAGGATCGGCAAGAGAGTGGTTTGAGCAGATCGCGGAACTGGAAAAATGGATGGTGGGCAAGACAGTAGATAAAATTACGGCAATTAAGGATGCCTCCGAAGACGAGGATCTAAAATCAAAGGTAACTATTACCATCACTCCATACCAGGCTGCCGTAGCAGAAGCTGTTGCGAAGGCAAGATAAGTGATTAATACATAACCAGGAAGTGGGATTGTCTCAAGATAAGATATGCCGTTTAGAATGATATAAAAAATGGCGGCCTGTTTTGAGACAGCCCCCTATTAATTATTTATACAGAGGTTTTATGAAGTATAAAAAGTTATTGTTTTTTATTATAATGATTAGCTCTTTATTATTCAGCTCATGCTCAGTTAAAGACAATACAGGATATACAAAATACTCCTATGAGTTTTTAGGAACCTTTGATACTGTTGTACAAATCATGGGTTATGCCCGGAATTCCGATGAGTTTGAAACCATGGCTGAAATTTGCCGTAAGCGTTTTGTTGAGCTTAATAAACTCTTCGATATATATAACGATTATGACGGTATCAACAATATCAAAACCATTAACGATAATGCAGGAATAAAACCTGTTGAAGTTCAACAGGAAATTATAGATTTATTAATGTTCGCAAAAGACTGGTACAATAAAACAAACGGTAAATGCAATGTGGCAATGGGCTCAGTTCTCTCAATCTGGCATGACTACAGGGAAAGAGGTATCAATAATCCCGAAACGGCAGAGCTCCCACCTCCTGAGATGCTTAAGGAAGCTGCGGAATATACTAATATTAATAAGATTATCATAGATGACGAAAATAATACGGTATACCTGGAAGATAAAAATATGAGACTCGATGTTGGCGCGGTTGCGAAAGGCTTTGCAACTGAAACAGTAGCAAGAGAACTTATGGAAAAAGGTTACACAAGTTTTATCATCAGCTCCGGGGGCAATGTCAGGACTGTTGGAAAACCTTTGGACGGTTCCAGGAATAAATGGGGAATCGGCATACAGAATCCTGACGGTAATCCTAATGACCCGAATGATCCGTCACTGGATGTTTTGTATATGAACGATAAGTCTCTTGTAACAAGCGGGGATTATCAAAGGTATTATGAAGTAAAAGGAAAAAAGTATCATCATTTAATCGATCCTGTAACACTAATGCCCGCTGATTATTACAGAGCGGTTTCAGTTGTGACAGAGGATTCAGGAATAGCTGATTTTATGTCCACAACAATGTTCTTAACCCCCTACGAAGAAGGTCTTAAGCTTGCGGAAAGCGTAGGTGTGGATGTTATTTGGATAATGAAGGACGGTACAATCAGAGCGACCGAGAATGCCCGGAAAGTAATGAAGTATTTGGGCGGGGCTACTAATAATGATTGAGGTGCAAACAAATGACAAACAGTATAAAGTTTGATAAAGGCTGGAAGATTCTAATTTATTTTGACATTGTTTTACCTGCAATATTGTTTGTCTTGGCTTTCTTCTTAAACTTGCCTTATCTTTCAAAGATCTTTCATTCATATGAGATTTTTATTTCAAACCCCATACCGGATTTTGCGTCATTGACAGGTATAATAGGTTTAATATACCATCTGGGTATAATAATATATACTATAGTCAAACGCGATTTTTCCGATATGTTGTTTTGTTTGATTATTACCCTCGCAATAGCGGCTTACTTTTGGTTCGGAATAAACTATACAATTATCAGGCCTTTGAATTTTGCGAGTTTCTAAAGGAGTCATTATAATGGGTAAAAATATCGGAGTCTGGTACCTGGGACACAGCGGATTTGCCGTGAATATTGGAAGAAAATTCTTAATATTTGATTATTATTTGGATAAAAGCGAGGATAATAAGCGTTCGCTTTCATCCGGAGTAATTGAACCATCGGAAATTAAGGATAAGGAAGTTTTTGTTTTTGCATCTCACAGGCATCCGGATCATTTTAATCCGGTAATCTTAACATGGAAGGAACAACTTACAAATGTACGTTACTTTCTTTCCTATGATATTCCTCAAAAATATGTTAGGGAATGGACAAATATCCTGAAATACAATGAAACTTACCAGGATCAGGATCTCATTATTAAAACATTCAAATCCACCGATGAAGGAATTGCATTTTTGATAAATATCGAAGGCATAAGCATTTATCACGCCGGAGACCTTAACTGGTGGCATTGGAACGAGGAGTCAAAATCCTGGAATAATAACATGGCAGCTCAATTTAAACGGGAAGTGGATCTAATTAAAAACCATTCCATAGATATTGCGTTTCTGACTGCGGATCCAAGGCAGGAAAGCTCGGAATTAATGGGAATGGAATGGTTTTTAAACATAGTTGATGTAAAAATAGCATTCCCCATGCATTTTGGCATTGACTACGGTATTATGGACAGAATAAAGAGCACGGCTGATAATAACCCTGCCTTTACAAAAGTAAAAACCATATCAAAAAGAGGAGAATACTTCAAATTAATACTATAAAGCCGCTAATAAAAGTCAATTATTATCTGGTTATCGGCCTATGGGTGAATTTTTTCCTGTTTTCAGCGTAATCCGCAACAATATGCCCATTTCCTAATAGTTTGTATTTATATGTTACAAGTCCGTCCAATCCCACCGGACCTCTTGCATGTATTTTATTTGTACTTATGCCGACCTCTGCCCCGAATCCATACCTGAACCCGTCACTGAAGCGAGTGGAGCAATTTGCGAACACATTGCCGGAATCAACATATTCAAGGAATTTCTCAATGTTTTCCTTATTTTTTGATACAATTGTGTCAGTATGTCCCGAGCCGTATTTATTTATATGCTCAATAGCTTCATAGATGTTTTCGACCACTTTGACAGACAGGATATAGTCCAGGTATTCGGTTTTCCAGTCCTCTTCTGAGGCAGGCAAACAGCTTATTATCTTTCTTGTCTTTTCACAGCCTCTTATTTCCACGTTCTTTTTTTCCAGGGCTCCTTTTAACCTGGGCAGGATTTCATCGGCAATGCCCTCATGAACCAGTAAAGTTTCCAAAGCATTGCAAACCGCCACATATTGAGTTTTAGAATCGACTGTAATATCTATTGCCATTTGAACATCCGCATCCTTATCAATATAGCAATGGCATATGCCGTCGGCATGTCCAAGGACCGGTATACGGGAATTGTCCATTATGTACCGGACGAACTCGTTGGACCCCCTGGGAATAATAAGGTCCACATATTTGTCAAGTTTTAAGAGTTCCGAGATTTCATCCCTGTTCTCAAGAAGATTGATCCAGTTATCCGGAAATCCGGCTTTTCTTGTCGCCGATAAAATAATTTCATAAAGGCATTTATTGGTAAGAAGAGCCTCTCTCCCGCCTTTAAGCATAACCGCATTACCACTTTTCAGACAGAGAGTGGAAATTTGTACCAGGGCATCAGGCCGGGACTCAAAGATTATTCCGATTAAACCGATGGGACAACTGACCCTGAACAGCTCCAGCCCCTCGTCCAGTTCGGTGGATAAAAGAGTTTTGCCGACAGGATCTTCAAGTTTTATAAGACTTTTTATACCTTCTATTACCTCGGTTAGTTTCTTCTCGTCAAATCGCAGCCTTTTTATAAGAGGCATGGCAAGGTTTTCAGCCGTGCTTCTCTCTATGTCTTCCTCATTGGCTTTAAAAATCCTGTCTTTATTTGAATACAGCGCATCAGCAATCATTAACAACGCATCGTTCTTTTGCCTGGTTGATATTCCCGAAAGAATTATTGATGCTTTTTTTGCATTTTCGGCAAGTATTTGGACTGACATGGCCACTTCCCCTCGAATACCATTTGAATAATAATTATTATTTAATATACCATGAATTAATAATGCTGAATACCTTTTTTATTTATATTCCTTGACGAAAAACTGTAAAAACCATATTATATATTCTGTATTTTAAATACTATCTGAAAAAATATCTGAAAGAGGAACAACGGTGAGCACAAGTAAAGACGTACTAAGGAAAGAAATTGAACGCAGAAGAACTTTTGCAATAATATCCCACCCGGACGCAGGAAAAACAACATTAACAGAAAAACTTTTGCTCTACGGCGGAGCAATTCATATGGCCGGATCGGTTAAGGCCAGAAAAGCGGCTCGGCACGCAATCTCCGACTGGATGGAAATTGAAAAACAGCGTGGTATTTCTGTAACCTCAAGTGTAATGCAGTTTGAATATAAAAATTATTGTATTAATATTCTTGATACACCCGGGCACCAGGATTTCAGCGAGGATACCTACAGGACCCTGGTTGCGGCTGACAGCGCCGTAATGCTGATAGACGGCGCCAAGGGCGTTGAAGCCCAGACCATAAAGCTGTTCCAGGTATGCAAAATGAGAGGTATACCCATTTTTACCTTTGTAAACAAAATGGACAGAGCCAGCAAGGATCCTTTTGCTTTAATGCAGGAAATTGAAGATGTCCTGGGGATACGCTCGTATCCAATGAATTGGCCTATAGGCACGGATGGGGATTTCAAGGGTGTATATGACAGAAATCTCCGTCAAATTGTACTCTTTACCAGTGACAATACCCATGGACAGGCAATTGTAAATTCCACCAAGGGCAGTGTTGATGATCCCATATTTAAGGATTTATTGGGTGAACCCTATTATTCAAAGCTGGTGGAAGATATTGAGCTTTTGGATATTGCCGGAGACAGTTTTGATTTAAATAAAGTTCTCAAAGGCGAACTGACCCCTATGTTTTTCGGAAGCGCCATGACTAATTTTGGCGTAGAGTTGTTCCTGGAAGAATTCTTGAAGCTGTCCCCTCCCCCCCACGAATATATATTCGGGGATAAGATTATTGAGCCTCTGAACGATGATTTTACCGGATTTATTTTTAGGATACAGGCGAATATGAACCCCAATCACAGGGACAGGTTAGCTTTTATGCGGGTTTGTTCAGGCATATTCAAACGCGGAATGCAGGTTATTCACAGTAAAACCGAAAAACCTGTCCGTCTTGCGCAACCGCAACAGTTTATGGCCCAGGAGCGGGAAATTATCGAGACCGCTTACCCCGGTGACATTGTAGGCCTTTTTGATCCGGGTATTTTCAGTATCGGTGACACATTAAGCACCTCCGGTAACCTTACCTTCACCGGTATACCTTCCTTCCCTGCGGAACACTTTGCCAGGGTCGCGGCAAAAGATACCATGAAGAGAAAACAATTTTTAAAAGGAATCACACAACTTGCAGAGGAAGGCGCTATCCAGGTATTTAAGCAGCCGGATATAGGAGTGGAGGAATTCATTATAGGAGCCGTCGGCGTGCTCCAGTTTGAAGTATTGGAATACAGATTAAAGAATGAATATAGTGTTGATATCAAACTAACGCATCTTAATCACCACCATGCCCGCTGGATAACCGAGATAAACGGTAAACCGGAAGACTTGAACATTACATCGACAACTTTGATTGTTAAAGACAGACGTGACAATTATGTTTTATTGTTTGAAAACGATTGGTCCATACAATGGGCATTGGACAAAAACAAAGGTCTGTCGCTCCGCAATATATCATAAATAACATGATTGGAAGAAACGTGTTGATCGCGTTTCTTTTTTATTCATTTTTATAGAATTATCAGGTTATAATTCGTATTTTTGTTGGTAAAAAATTAACAAACTATTTTTTTTCAGGAAGGGGGTTAGTTGGTTTACGTTCAGATTAGCCAACTGGGTATCAACATGCGAAAAATTCCAATAGAATATGTCATGCCCGGTCAAGTTTTACATAAACCGGTATATGATTATGCTGGAAATATAATAATGAAAAAAAATACGGTATTGGATGAGAACAGTATTAACAAACTAAAGAAATTAGGTATCAGTACTGTTTATATTATAGATAAATATTCAAACCAGGAATTGGAAGAAGTAATAAAGCCAAAGCTGATCAAGAGATTTAAAGACACCGATACGAAAATCTTAAATATATCCTCCAATAAGGACATTGTCACAGACAAAACGGGATTCAGAAAGGAAATCCATCAATGCATAGAAGACTATGAGTCTTTCATTGATGAAATAATTGAAGATACAGTTCATAACAGTGATATTATAAATAATCTGATGAGTGTTTCATCCTATGATGACAGTACCTTTATTCACAGTATTAATGTAATGCTTTTATCCCTGGTTGTAGCAAACAGGCTTGGAATGAGCAGATCCGAAGTAAAGAGAGTTGCATTGAGCTGTTTGTTGCATGATATCGGAAAAGTGTATATTCCGTTAAGTATTATAAATAAAGTTGAAAAGCTTGAGGTTGAAGAGTTTAATATTATCAAGAACCATCCCATTAAAGGCTATGAATTCTTAAGAGATTGCACAAATTTAAGCCAGGCTGAAAGAATTGCATGTTTGACCCACCATGAAAAATGGGATGGCACAGGCTATCCTTATGGTAAAATTGCCGATGATATACATTTATACGGGCGGATATGCTGCCTGTGCGATGTCTTTGACGCACTGACATCCGATAAGGCATACAGAAAGGGTGTCAAACCGAATGAAGCAATGGAATACATTATGGGTAACGGCGGTTTATTTTTTGACTACGAATTAGTTAAAATATTCACAGAAGCAGTTAATATATATCCCATCGGTACCATGGTTCTATTATCAAACGGTTTTGAAGGCATTATTGAAGGAGTAGGCGAATACAATATGCGCCCTACCGTAACTATATATTATGAAAACGGTAAGAAAGTAAAACCATATACTCTGGATCTTCAGGAATCATTAAATATAGTCATAAAAGATATAATATATAAATTTTCTGCAGAGGAATGAATATACCGGGCAAATATATGCCAAACGACATTTTGAAGTCCCTACAAAGAAGGCAGACACTCATTGTCTGCCTTCTTCTGAATACATATGATTTATATGCAAGTGAATATTTATTCCGAGAACAGCGGAGTAGACAAATAACGTTCACCGGTATCGGGCAATATGACAACGATATTCTTCCCTTCGTTTTCAGGCCGCTTGGCAATCTGGGTAGCAGCCCAAAGCGCTGCGCCTGAAGATATGCCCACCAGTAATCCTTCGGTCTTCGCCAGTTCTCTGCCTGTTGCGAACGCGTCCTCGTTTTCAACGGCGATTATTTCATCATAGATCTTAGTATTAAGTACATCAGGCACGAATCCAGCGCCTATACCCTGGATCTTGTGGGGGCCGGGAGTCCCTTTGGAAAGCACCGGTGATGCTGCAGGCTCAACAGCTATAATCTTTATATCAGGATTCTTGGATTTCAGAAATTCTCCCGCTCCTGTAATGGTACCTCCCGTACCTATACCCGCAACGAAAATGTCCACTTTTCCTTCTGTATCTTCCCAGATTTCAGGTCCGGTTGTAGCCTTGTGAATGGCAGGGTTGGCCGGGTTTGTAAACTGGCTGGGTATAAAGGAATTAGGAATTTCCTTTGCGAGTTCTTCAGCCTTTTCAATTGCACCCTTCATGCCCTTTGATCCTTCAGTCAGAACCAGTTCGGCACCATAAGCCTTTAACAGGTTCCTGCGCTCAATGCTCATCGTCTCAGGCATGGTGAGTATAATGCGGTAACCACGGGCTGCGGCAACAGACGCAAGACCGATGCCCGTATTGCCGCTGGTAGGTTCAATTATAACCGAATCAGGCTTTAAAATACCCTTTGCTTCAGCGTCATCGATCATTGCCTTTGCGATCCTGTCCTTAACGCTTCCGGCAGGGTTGTAGTATTCCAACTTTGCAATAATCGAAGCTTTAAGATCATGTTTTTTCTCATATTTAGTCAGTTCAAGAAGAGGGGTCTTTCCGATAAGATCAGTCAGGCTTTTATAAATTTTTGGCATTGTATAACCTCCTTGGGAGAAATTTAATTTATAATAATTCCTATATGTTTACTATGTATTATATTCCTGTAGGATAGTTTTGTCAATAGTTCATATGAAAATATTTAAAATAATTATTACTAAATTTATATGAATAATATGATTGACATCAGTTTAATTTTAACATATTATTTATATATTATAAGTATGATTTAAATTAAATAGTCTGAGAAAGGATTGTATGCACATGAGAATATCAGCAAAGGGACGCTATGCCTTAGCTGCGATGATCAGCATGGCAGAATGCTATGACAACGGTGAATACATTACCGTCATCAGCATTTCCGAAAAGCTTGGAATATCGAAAATTTACCTTGAACAAGTTTTTTCTCTCCTGAAAAGAGGAAGCATAGTTATCTCGGTTAAAGGAGCCCAAGGCGGATATCAGCTTGCACGAATGCCTCGTCAGATAACTGTTCTGGATGTCCTGCAAGCTGTTGAGTTATCCCTGTTTGAGCCTACCGAGGATACTGTACCGGTTAAGGCGCCTGAGATTGAAGATGCCATGAAAGATTCTGTATTTAATGCCCTCGATTCGGCAATCAAAAGCACTCTGGAAGTAATAACACTTGAGGATTTGGTAAATAAGGTTGAGGAGAACAAAAAGAATCAGGGATTAATGTATTTTATTTGATTATCGGAGGTAATTTATGATTTCAGTACCCTTTGCGTTCACGGTAATGACTGTAAATATGACAATACCGGTTCCATCAGCGTACCTATTTTTCAGACAGCAACCTTTGCCCATCCGGGCGTAGGACTTAGTACCGGGTATGATTACTCAAGGCTTCAAAACCCCACACGGGAACACCTTGAAAAAACCGTTGCCAGGCTCGAAGGCGGTGTGGATGCCATTGCCTTTTCCAGCGGTATGGCAGCCATTGCCGTGCTAATGGAATTGTTCAAGCCCGGATGTCACATAATAGTGTCCGATGATCTTTATGGTGGCTCCCATAGGCTGTTTCGCAGCATATCAGAGAAAAACGGCTTAACTTTCAGTCTTGCTGTTACTTCAGATATTTCCCAAATAGAATCCCAACTGAAGCCTCAGACTAAAGCTATTTTTATTGAGACCCCCACCAATCCGATGATGCATGTAACAGATATCGCTAAGGTGGCACAGCTTGCCAAAAGCCATGGGCTGCTTCTTATCGTCGATAATACTTTTTTAACTCCATATTACCAGAAGCCTCTTTCACTTGGCGCCGATATAGTAACGCACAGCGGCACGAAATATTTAGGAGGTCATAATGATACTATGGCAGGATTTCTGGTTGTCTCGGACAATGAGCTTTCGGAGAAGCTTAGATATATTTACAAAACAACAGGCGCCTGTCTTTCCCCCTTTGACAGCTGGCTCATAATTAGAGGTTTGAAAACACTTGCCATCCATATGGACAGACAGCAAGAAACCGCCATGAAGATTGCACAGTGGCTTTTGTCACATAAGAAGGTCAAAGCCGTACATTATGTGGGCTTACCCACCCATCCCGACTATGAAATATCCAAAAAACAAACGACCGGTTTTGGTTCCATGATTTCCTTTGAAACCGACTCTGAAGAAACGGCAATAAGAGTGCTTTCAAAAGTGTCTATAATCCAATATGCCGAAAGCCTCGGTGGAGTTGAAACTCTAATAACATATCCAATGCTGCAGACCCACGCTGATATCCCTAAAGAAGAGCGCGAGATTAAAGGCATCAATGAAAGGCTTTTGCGCCTCTCAGTCGGCCTGGAAAGCGCAGATGACCTTATACATGACCTCGAGCAGGCATTTGAGAAGGAATAACCTTGAAGTACGATTTTGACGAAATTATAGATCGCAGGAATACCGATTCAATAAAATATGATTTTGCCGAAAAGCGGGGCAAACCTGCAGGAGTTCTGCCTCTATGGGTAGCCGACATGGATTTCAGGACTCCCCCATGTGTGATTGACGCTTTGGTTGAAAAAAGCAGGCATGGGATATTCGGCTATTCGGATACAAGAAGCGATTATTTTGATGTACTGAAAAACTGGTTTTATACACAGTTCAACTGGAACATAAAACCTGAATGGCTGGTAAAAACTCCAGGCGTTGTATTTGCCATATGTGCTGCTATGCGGGCACTGACCGACGAAGGCGATGCTGTTCTTATCCAGCAGCCGGTCTACTATCCATTCTCCGAATCGGTCATTGCCAATAGAAGAAAACTTGTCATAAACCAGCTTGTCTATTCACAGGGTAAGTATTCAATAGATTTTGAGGACTTTGAAGATAAAATAATTAAAAACAAGGTTAAGCTTTTTATCCTCTGCAGTCCCCACAATCCAGTCGGAAGAGTTTGGACAAGAGAAGAACTTACCATGCTCGGTGAGATTTGCCTGAAACACGGTGTTATTGTTGTTTCAGATGAAATTCATGCCGATTTTACTTATCCGGGATATACTCATCTTGTGTTTGCCGATGTAAAGCCTGAGTTTTCCGAAATAACAATTACCTGCACGGCGCCGACAAAAACATTCAATCTGGCCGGACTTCAGATTTCCAATATCTTTATATCAAACACCAATATCAGACGAAAGTTCAGAGCCGAGATTATCAGAAGCGGATACAGCCAGGTCAATATAATGGGCATCGTAGCCTGCCGTGCAGCCTACTCGTGTGGGTACGACTGGTTAATAGAACTTAAAGAGTATCTTTCAGGCAATTTGGAATACTTAAGAAGTTTTCTGAAAAACAGGCTTCCTCAAATCAAGCTGATTGAGCCAGAGGGCACATACCTCGTCTGGCTGGACTTCAGCGCTCTTGGACTTGATGACAAGGAACTTGACGACCTGATTGTCTACAAAGCCGGGCTTTGGCTTGATGCCGGAACGATGTTCGGCGCGGGCGGAGAAGGGTTCCAGCGCATCAACATCGCGTGCCCACGGTCTGTTTTAGAAAAAGCTCTTAAACAAATCGAACAGGCTGTCAACCAGTTATGACGACCGGGAATATGGTTATCAGGATGCAGGTAAAAATATTACGCCGATGCCAGGTCCGTTAAAGCAATGGGAGTGTTCATTTGAGACACTCCCTTAATTTTTACTCATATTAATATGTTTTATATTTCATCTGCATAGACAATTTCGATTCCATTGTCTTTTAAAATTTTAACAGTACCTTCTATATCCTCAACCCTGATGATAATAATTGCTTTGCCATCCTTTGTATTCCCTAAATAAGAATACATATATTCGATACCGATGTTATTGTTCTGGAGATGATTTAACGCAACTGAAAGACCCCCGGGCTTATTATCCACACGAATTGCTATCACTTCCGTTATGTCAACCGAGAAGTTATTCTTTCTTAAAACTTCAACTGCTTTATCCGGATTATCAACAATAAGTCTTAGTATACCAAATTCGGCTGTATCTGCTATGGTCAGGGCGGTGATGTCAATATCATTGCTGCCCAGGACGCGTGTAACATCAGCCAATCTTCCGGATTTGTTTTCTAAAAATACCGAGACCTGTTTTACATGCATACCTTCACCCCACTATTTCTTATATAATAATTTTACCACAGGTATCCATATAAAAACATCCGGCGGTAAATAATATTTACAGAATTTATCAGTAAAGTGGAAAACTATCACGGAAGCAACAGTATTTGCCCGGCATGGATTATATCTGACTGAAGATTATTAAGTTTTTTCATGTCGTATATGTATTCTCTTATATCTTTATTATTCTTATGAGCCGAGGCTATTTCCCAAAGAGTGTCCCCGTTTTTTACTTTGACCGTCTTATATTCCTGCTTGACATTTGAAGTTGTGCCTGCATTTGCAATCATTCCGGTAAAAACGGTAACCATGACAATAAATATGATAAAAGCAGCAAAACGCCGTTTATTCTTTAATCTGTATCTCCTTCTCATATTATCACTCTCCAGAACGTATGTTCTTTTAAGAATTATTATACCGAACATGTGTTCCTTTGTCAAGATATATCGAACATTTGTTTGACAAATAATTTGCATAAATATATAATTGTTCTAGGAAGCAGTTTTTGTCTAGATTTTGCAATTGAGATTGAAAAAATTTTTTACGGAGGATGTTGATATGAGACATCGCGACGATGATAAAAAGAAGAAAATACTCGATTTTGTAAATCGTTATCTTATAGAAAAAGGCTTTCCCCCATCAGTAAGAGAAATCTGCCAGGCAGTAGGGTTCAAATCAACTTCTACGGTACATGCTTATCTTAAAAAACTTGAAGAAGAAGGTTCCATATCCAAAGACGCGACAAAACCCAGAGCCCTTAAAGTGTTAGACGAGAATGTAAAGAATCTTGAAGGTTACATTGCAAATCAGGAAATCGACAATATCCCCATAATTGGTAAAATTACGGCCGGAGCTCCTATTCTTGCGGTCGAAAATATCGAAGACACCTTTCCTGTGCCGGTGCAATATCTGGAAAACGCAACTACCTTTATGCTGAAAGTAAAAGGCGACAGTATGATAAACGCCGGTATACTGGACAGTGATTTAATAATCGTTAAACAGCAGAGTACTGCTAATAACGGTGATATAGTGGTGGCATTGATTGAGGACGAAGCAACGGTGAAAACTTTTTACAAGGAGAAAGATCATTACCGTCTTCAGCCGGAGAATCCGGACTATGAGCCTATAGTAGTTAAGGAACTTAATATCCTCGGCAAGGTTATAGGGTTGTTCAGAAAATATTAGTAAAATATTTATTTCACTATCTTCTGCTATATTAAACTATATTATGATTTATTAAATTATCATAGTATTATACTCTTCCCTACCTGGGTTTCAGCCTGTTCCGGCTTATATAAGCCTTTGTTCATTGTTCGTCCGAGTACGGCACAGATAGCAGTGTGTTAGGACATATTTCATGTACTTATAAAATTTAGATTGCAAATCGAATGTAAATATGCTAAAATAGCGGATGTTGACCGGGGTGTAGCGCAGCTGGGAGCGCGCTTGGTTCGGGACCAAGAGGCCGGAGGTTCAAATCCTCTCACTCCGACCAACTGGAGTGGTCTTATTCATATGACCACTCCTTATTTTTTATTAAGATGAGTTTAATCTGACTTACCATTAAAAATGCAACTTATCAGTAAATCAAAGATTATGTACTGGAACATAGCGGCTTGAAAGTTAGCTACCTCTATATTCAGCAGGTTAAGCAGAAGTTTAGTACAAGATAGCGGGAATAACAATATGGCAAAGGAACTGCAACAAATCGGAAATTCTGCCTCAGTTCCACGTAAAATAATTATCAATATTAATCATCGGTTTCCTGTATGTTCTCGGCAATTCTGTAGCCAACGCCAACCTCTGTGAAAATATACTTAGGGTTCGTCGGATCATCTTCAATTTTTCTCCGGATACTGGCCATATGAACGCGCAAAATTTTGTTATCCATAGGGGCGGAAGGCCCCCAAAGCTCACGCAATATGTACTTATATGTCAACACACGCCCCGGATGTTTGCCCAGTAAAGCCACGATTCTGAATTCGTTCGGGGTCAGGCGAACATCTTCTCCGCGCACACGAACTCTTAACTTTTTATAGTCAATTTCCAGTTCTCCGACACGATAGCAGCCGTCTATACCAATTTCTTTGTTCCCAGATGCGGTAAGTGAATGCCTTAATGCTGTCCGTATACGGGCAAGTAATTCTATTGAACCAAAGGGCTTCGTTATATAGTCATCTGCCCCGGAGTCCAGAGCAATCGCTTTGTCTTCTTCCGAGTTTCGCGCAGAAATCACGATGATGGGTATCAATGTCCATTTTCGTACACTCGTTATAATATCACTTCCATCCATATCCGAAAGTCCAAGATCCAGCAAAATGCAATCGGGACAGTGAGAAGCAATCATATTGAGTGCTAAATTCCCATCAGTTGCAGTGATAGTTTCATATCCAGCCGCGTCAACTGTTGTTTTAAGATAATTCAAAATACCCGGATCGTCTTCTATAATCAGAATCTTCTGACGTACCTTATTCGACATACATATCCTCCTTACATGGTAATGAGAATCCAAATGCGGCACCGCCATGACGACTTCTCCCGGCAAACAATTGTCCTCCATGCGCTTCAATGATGGACTTGCACACAGACAATCCTATTCCCATGCTACGCCTATCATCGCTCCTTTTACGTTTGGACAGATATGTTCCGTCTAGAATCTGAGGCAACAATGACGCCGGAATGCCGCATCCGTCATCTTCGACAGAGATGAAAACCATGCCTTTTTCTTTCCTGAGGTGAATCCATATTTTCGAAGCACCTTCCGCATGCGCATTAACATTGTCGAACAGATTTATCATTACCTGTTCGATCAGCATTGCATCCATCGGAACAAGAATGATATCTTTGAGTGTGTCGGAATCCACAGGCAAAGAACCCGGAAGACGATGATATTTCATAATCGCGCTGCCGATAATCTCCTCCAGTACCTCATCCTCTTTTTTGATCATGCCATGATTGCTAACACGGGTAACAGACAACAAATTTTCAGTTACACGGACAAGCCATTCCGCATCTTTACGGATACCCTCCGCAAGACGAATCTTATCGGCATTAGATAATTCCTGTTCTTGTATTGTTGAACTTGCCCCGATAATGGCAGTCAGAGGTGTGCGTATATCATGAGCAATCGCACGCAATAAATTGGAATACATTTTTTCTCGTTCAATATCAAACCGAAGCCTTTCCTGCTCTTTGATCTGTGTAGTCAGGGTGCTGATAAGGACAGATACAATCAGCATTACCGCGAAGGTAAGCGGATATCCTGTATAGTTGATACTGAATGTCCAGAACGGATATGTGAAAATATAATTCACACAAAATGTACCTATGAAGGCAGCAACTATTCCCCAAGCGTACCCGTCTGTCCATCGGGCCACAATGACCACAGCCATTATAAAAAGAGCCATAGCAAAGGGGTTGTTATCGTTATTGACGAATGACAAAAGTACTGAGAGTCCGATTGTTGCGCCAAGCGTTAACAGTAGGATAAGCATATTTTTCACTGTTTGATTTTTCTGAAGAACTGCTCTTAATCGGTCCGTAATACTCACCCCCCCGAATGAATACAGATATTATATCATGGCATGGTTTACCCCGTAACGGATTATTTTGTATACTAAGCTATTCTTTCCGGAAAATTAGCGACAAAATGTCGTATAATACGAAATGCTGTGTGTAAAAACAAAAGGGAAAAGAGAAAGGAAGGAAAGAAAAATGTCTCTCACTTGGATCATCGCTGTACTGTGTATAATTGTGGCAACCCTTGCATATATGGCCTGGAATTATATCCGGATCCGCAAAATGCCGGAGGGAACAGCTGAAATGGTAGACATGGCTGCAATTATCCGTTCTGGAGCTAATGCATTCATGAAAACCGAATATAAAACCATTGCTATTGTTGTCGTTTTAATTTCATTGGTATTATCCCTTTTCGTAGAAAAAACCAGCGGTATTACTTTCCTGGTGGGCGCTGCCATGAGCAGTTGTGCCTGCGTACTTGGTATGAAAAGCGCTACATACGCTAACGTAAGAACAGCAAATAAAGCACGTGAAAGCATGTCCATAGGTGAAACTGTTAAGGTAGCGTTGTGCGGGGGAAGTATCTCCGGTTTAAGCGTACAGGCTTTTGGAATGCTCGGTCTGGCTGCAGTTCTGCTAATTTGGGGCGGAGTCAACCATCAAACCGAAGGCAGCGGTCTGCTGATTAACCTTCAAGGAATCAATGCATCTGTGATGCGCGTATCAACATATTCTCTCGGATGTTCTTTGGTAGCCATGTTCAACCGTGTGGCCGGTGGTAATTATACAAAAGCTGCGGATATTTCCGCTGATATCCTGGGAAAAATACGTAATGATCTTCCTGAGGATGACAGCAGGGTTCCGAATGTGATTGCCGACTTCATCGGTGACAATGTTAATGATATTGCCGGCAATTGCTCAGATCTTCTTGAGAGTTTTGTCGCTACAATGTCCGCTTCCATAATGATTGCTGTAATCATGTTCCAGAAATTCGGTATCGATCAAATGTTCAATCCGACTGTGATCTTCCCGATTGTCCTTGCGGGAGCAGGTTTGTTGAGTTGCCTGATTGGTATGCTGTATGCGAATGTGAAAAAGATGGGAAGCGATCCTTCTCACGAATTGAATCTCGCCACCTGGATCTCTGCGGGATTGACAGTTATTCTTGGCCTGGTAGCGTCCTGGATTATCTTTGGAAAGATTGATGCCGCCACATTCGATACATTCGGATGGAAAGCAAGTTGGTTTAGCCCATGGATCTGTGCGGTTCTCGGACTTGCCAGCGGTGTTGCAATCGGATCCATTACCGAGTATTATACATCTTCTGACTTTAAACCTACCCGGAAACTTGCTGAAATGGCACCCGAGGGTGATGCCTTTGTTATTACCAAAGGTGACGCGATTGGAAGCCGCAGTTGTCTGCTGCCCATTCTAATGATCGGCATCGCGCTTTTCATCAGCGGAAAAATAGGTGGTACCTATGGTATTGCCGTCGCATCTCTCGGCATGCTCTCCTTCGTTGGTACAACAGTTTCCATAGACGCGTTCGGACCGATTGCCGATAATGCCGGTGGTCTGGCGGAAAGTTGTCATCTTTCCGAGAAGGTTCGCGCGATCACGGACAAACTGGATGCTGTCGGTAATACGACCGCAGCCATCGGCAAGGGTTTCGCCATTGGCAGTGCTGCTTTTGCAACTGTAAGCCTGATCGTTTCATATGTTGGAAATTACACTCCCGCAAACTCGGAAATGATTCTGAATATTGCCAATTTCACTGTGGTTGCCGGTGCGATAATCGGCGGCGCCCTGGTGGAATACTTCTGCGCAATTTTGACGGATAATACGATTGAATCTGCACGTGCAATGGCCGATGAAGGTGACAAGCTTCTGTCAGTTCCCGGTGTCTTGGAAGGCAAGGTGCGCCCGGATTATAATCGTATGATTCAGATGGCGACGCAGGGAGCCCTCCGTAAAATGTTGTTCCCTTCGGTATTGGCAATGCTGATTCCTGCGCTCAGTGGATTTATTTTTGGTATTGATTTTGTTGGTGGTTTGTTGATAGGAGCTACGATCGTAGCTATCCCGCGTGCCATCTTTATGGGGAATTCCGGCGGAGCGTTTGATAATGCTAAAAAGTACATAGAATCCGGTTCTCTGGAGGGATACGGCAAAGGAACTTTAGCGCATAAATCAGCGGTTACCGGTGATACTGTTGGCGATACACGCAAGGATGTCGTCGGCGTTGCACTTGATATCTTTATCAAAACAATGTCTACAGTCGCTAATACACTGGTCAATGTTTTCAGAAACTTCACACTCATCCGATAATGTTTCGGTAAGATGAATGATTTCCGCTGTTCTCAAAAGCTCAATGTCAAAACTTGAGATTGAGCAGGTAAAAAGAAGTATTTTATGTATTACTGGCAGATAATCATGCGTGATTATCTGCCAGTTTTATGTACCATCCTCTGATATTTCAGAGGATTAACCGAATCAATGTTACCCAAGAACATAGTTGCTTATTAATCTATTGAACGCTACTATATCAAAACCGCCGACAAATTCAAATTTTACCTTTCCCAATCCACTGAAGTATAGCTCCAGTTCACAGTCCAAATCCAGCACTCCGGCTGTCTCAACCGAAAAGGCTTGTATTTTCGCATAAGGAAGAGATGTGAAGTCTTTCTTTTTTCCTGTAAGCCCCTGGACATTAATAGCAATAATCCTCTTGTTAGTGAAAATCACCCGGTCACGAATGCTCTGAAATGCCGCAAAAACAGATTCACCGTCAACTAGCATGGGCTGAACAATAGGCATCACATCCCCTACATCACCCGGTTTCAGTTTAAAAAATGAACCGTTTTGGAAATCAATCATATCAAATACCTCCGAGTATAATACTGTCGTAATTATATTACCTTTACCAAATTCCTACAACCGCTAATGTATACTAAACATATATATATATAAGTACACAATAGATTTATACCTATTATACACACGTAAATACTATGACAATTTATCATTTTTCAAAAAAGCAATACAGAAATACAAAGAAAATCCCCGGCATTAACCGGGGATCTTGTTGTAACTGTCAGCCCATTGTTTGTACCATGCCGCAGCGAACGGATGCATATCCACATATTTCCATACTCCTTCAGGGTTTGAAAAGCCAACGTTCTCCTGAATGATTCTTTTGCAGTATTCAATTTCATCCAGGTATTCTATGCCGGGATATTTCAACCAGTGGGTCCACGGCCTCTCCTTGAGTTTGGTCTTTATTACTCCATAATTAGTTCCTCTGGCTTCTATAACTTCGCCGTTACCTATGTAAACTCCCATATGTCCCGGGTACCTTACACATATTCCGGGAATATCAGGCATGGTATCAATAGGCCCCTTTTCCTTTGCGACCTGAAATACGCCGTCAGCAGACATCCATACACCTTCGTATTTATCATACTTGATATCGTATATCACATCCTGTTTATTCTTATCCCACCACAGGTAAGACTTTATTAAGTTTACACAGTCAACAGTACGCTTGCCGATAAAAGTCCTGATAATACTGAGATGCTTATTGATCTCATTCGGGTACTGTAACTGTTTTTGGCTTATAATTGATGCAGTAAGGACTTGACCTATGGTGCCATATACATATTGCCATTTTTCGTCTAACGCTTTTTTAACGTGTTGTACTAACCCCAGGTTCGTAAACATATTTATCACTTCCCTTTTTATTCTCCATTATTCATTATATTCTCTGACATTTTTGATGGAATTCGATGAACAGATAACTAACTTAAACCCGGCACGGTAAGCGTACTTAAAGGATTCTGTCCATTAACTAAGATTTATATCGTGCTTTTTTTAGCGGTTAACCAAATATCAGACAATGGTGGAGCATGCAGATACAATATAATTAGCGGAAAGAATACCTTTCTTGTACGGCAATTCTTGTCCGGTAAGCAGTGAAATTCAGGGTAAATAGTTTTTGGAGTGAACGCATAAAACGTCCAGCATGCAAACAGCGGGCTTTCTTTAAGCCCGCCAAAATTTAAAAGCTACTTCTGTAACTTTTTCGTTTCCGATATTTTAAATATTTTTCTTCTTATTCGTGCTATACTGAAGAATTGACCTGTCCGTCGTCCAGAAAATCCTTGGCTAAATCATACCATTGTTGGATTAACTGCTGTAACTTCTCTTCGGTGATAAATGTTTTAAGCCATGCCGGCAAATACTTATAAACGATTCTGACAACGAAATCAAATTTAATTCTGCCATCCTGATCACCGAATGTCCTTTCGGCCAAAAGCATAGCTTGATACGCAAATTCCCGTGCTTTTAGCCATTGTTTGGTTATCGTCAGATAGATAATTATAGCTGTACCGCCTATTAGAACAAGCAATAGCAGCCAGTTTTGTGATAAAAATTCCAGGAACATATAAACACGCTTTCCGTATAATTGCTCTTATTAACTATATGCAAGGAAAGCCGGGAACTTGATTGAATCTTTAATTTACTCCAGAATATTGCTTAATTCGCGTTTTTTATGCATTTTTACGGTATATATCACGCTGATTTACCTTAAACAAGAATATCAGACCAAGAATAAACATTATACCGCCAAAAATGAACAAATATACCTGGCTCCTGAGTATATCAACTATCAACCCATAAAATATCGGACTTGCGATACTGGCAGCGAAGGTAAACACATAATAATATCCTGTGTATAATCCTGTATGCCCTTTCGGTGCCATTTCAGTTACTGCCGGGTATGCATTTGTTGTCAGAAGCGACCAGCCTATTCCGCCTATTCCCAGAAGTACCGGAAGAAGTGTAGGTTCCTTAAGGATAAAAATAATCAAGAATGAGCATATAACAACAGCATTGCCTATTATCATGGATTTCTTGCGACCTATTTTCCCACCCACATATCCAGCAGGAAACGCGCAAATCATAAATACTACAGCCATCGGGGCAAGCATTTGGGTTGCGTCCCCGGGAAGTATACTGAATTTTTCCTGGCAATAGAGTGTAAAAAACGCATTTATGCATTCAAAACCGCAGTACCAGAAGAAAACGGTTAGAAGCATATATAAAAGCGAGGGTGTTTTGGAAATTGCAGATTGCTGTCCGTTTTTCCCAAACAGGAAACCAATATCCGCTTTTTCAGAATCATCTTCCTCATCTGCCGAATACGGTTCCTCGGGTTCTTTATAAAAAATAAAGAGTATAATTAACGCCATGACCATTATTGCGCCTCCCACTATAAACGGAAGCCTATAATTGATATTAAACAGTCTTCCCCCCAATGAAAACGCAATAATGGTCCCTAACCCGCCCATGGCGGTTATAATTCCGTTAGCCCGGCTTCTTAACTCAGGCGGTGTCGCGTCAGGCATCAAAGCCGTGGCAGGGGCCCTGTAAACGCTCATAAAAAAATTCATTCCAATAACTGAAATCATCATTATTGCCAGACGTACATCGAAAGGAAACAGCGCACCTATTTCATTGTAATACGGAATTATTGAGAAAAACAGAGCCGCTAAAGGCAAGCCCACAATGATATACGGCATCCTCCGTCCGAACCTTGTCTTGGTTTTATCGCTAAGATTGCCAAAGAACGGTTGAAATATTATCCCGAACAAATTGTCTATTGTCATAATAACGCCCAACACTGTCGAGCTTTTGATAAGTCCGCTGATATGTTCATTCCCGATCAGGAAAACAGGAACAAAGGTATTATAAATGGTCCATGCCAAACTCACAGTAAAAAATGCCAGACTTATAACAAATGTTTTTCCGATATTAAGTTTCATATAAACTCCCCTGGTGTTTGTTTCCACAAGCTTGCTGCATATGTATTATTCCACATTTAATTATAATTAGAAACAATAATATCATATATTGCAAGAAAAACGAAATAACATATTCCGCTGCAAAAAAAATTTAATATAAAATAAGTATTCATTTTGTCCTGTATATACAGGAATTATTAATAGGATATAATTTCTGTCTGCACTTCCGTTAATTCGACAGTTCCCCTGCACTCGATGAAATTAAGCACGTTTGCCAGTATACTGTCGGCATGAGCAGCCTCATTGGATATACAAACAATACCAAGGCTGCAATTGTTCCATGAATCCAGATTTCCAGTTTCGGCTACAGCTATGTTAAACTTATTCTTAAGCTTTTCTATCAAACTTTTTACAATTCGTCTCTTATCCTTCAATGAATGCGGTTCACTTAAATACAGTCCTACATTTAAAACTCCGATAAACATTTGTACTCTCCTTATAAAAATGGATATAATGATTTTAACCGGTTAGTATGTTTAATAACATATTAACATATTAACATCACCCGTTACCGGAATCAAAGTTAAAAAGCATCCTTAGCGGAACGAAGCCCTTTTATGTCATCCTGAACGAAGCATAGCGAAGTGAAAGATCTTACATATTGACGCAAAGACTCTTCGCTGGCTCAGAATGACAAAGATGCTTTATAATAATAAGGTACCCGGATTAATAATACTTCGCATGATAGAATTGCTTTAAGAAATAAAATATTCGTGCGCTATATACCTGAGGATTAAATATATGAAAATTGACTTTGAAATTACTGAAAAATACAGCGGAAAGAAAGTATTGCATATTTTGCAGAATGAAATAAACCTGTCCGGGCGCCTGATAAAGAAGCTGAAAGTATCAGGCGGTATACTATTGAACGGAAAACCGGTTCGAACAGCCGACTATGTTCAAAAGGGCGATATTTTAAGCGTAATGATTGATTTTAGGGAAGAAGCGGATATTGAGCCTGAAAACGCAGATTTTTCAATATTATATGAAGATGATTGTATTCTGGCCGTTAATAAAGAACCGGGTATGCCGGTACATCCGTCGGCCGGCCACACCACAGGTACTTTGGCTAATCGGGTGCTGGCACATTTTATAAAAAAAGGGCTTTCAATTAAGGTACGCCCGATAAACAGGTTGGATAAAGATACCTCCGGTATTGTGCTGTTCGCGAAGAACGCTCATATACAGGAGCAAATTATTAATCAGATGAAGGAAAACCGCGTTTATAAATCCTATCTGGGAATTGTCCACGGTGTGTTTATCCCCCCTGACGACATAATAAACCTGCCGATTGCACGCAAAAGCGGAAGTATCATGGAAAGAATAATCGATCCGACAGGGGCTCCTTCAATTACACTATATAAAACTTTGGAAGTCCATAAAGATCTGAGTTTGGTAGAATTCATTCTTAAGACCGGCAGAACACACCAGATTCGTGTCCATTGCAAAGCTATGGGGCATCCCCTCCTTGGGGATTGGTTATATTCAGATATACGAACCGACCTTATTGGAAGGCAGGCTCTCCATTCACATATTTTTTCTTTCGATCATCCTTTAAACGGGCAAAGAATTAGACTTATTGCGCCCCTGCCGGAAGATATGAAAAAAGCATTGAGAGTATAACACTTGAATCGGCTATACAGCACAATGCTTTTATAATAATATTTTTCTATGCCGAATATTATGAGTTGAAAATTTTTCTTTTATCTATAACACGTTTTGCTTTACCTTCGCTGCGTTGTATGGTATTCGGCTCAACAAGCTTAATTTTCGCGCTTATTCCCAAAGTGGACTCAATTTCGTAACGAAGTTTACGCTCAATAGCCTCAAGTTTTTTAACCTGATCCGAGAACAAACTGGGGTTCATTTCAATCTGAACTTCCATTACATCCAAATTATTTACACGATCTACATAAATCATATAATGGGGTTCGACTTCACTGTATTTTAACAGTACGGATTCTATCTGAGAGGGGAATACATTAACGCCGCGTATAATAATCATGTCATCGGATCTTCCGGTCACCTTTTTCATCCTGGCGCCGGTTCTGCCGCATGCACATGGTTCGTGAGTCAATACCGACAAGTCTCTTGTTCTGTATCTTATAAGCGGTAGGGTTTCTTTCGTTATACAAGTGAAAACAAGTTCGCCTTTTGTTCCGTCAGGAAGTACTTCTTCGGTTTCAGGATCGATTATTTCCGCGATAAAATGATCTGATACAATATGGAGCCAATCCTGGCAATGGCAGTTCATGGATACACCCGGTCCCATAATTTCACTTAGGCCGTAAATGTCATAAGCTTTTAATCCCAGACGATTTTCTATTTGGGTTCGCATCTCCTCCGACCATGGTTCAGCTCCGAAAACTCCTACTCTAAGTTTTAAATCATCTTTGGTTATGCCTGCGTTTCTCATCTCATCGGCTATATGTAAAGCGTAAGACGGGGTACAACAAAGTACGGTCGCTCCAAAGTCTTTGAGAAGCTGTATCTGCCTTGAAGTATTTCCGCCTGAAACAGGAATAACCGTAGCCCCTATACGTTCTGCACCGTAATGTAATCCCAGACCTCCTGTAAAAAGGCCATATCCGTACGCAACATGTACGATATCGTCTTTGGTTACTCCGGCACATACCAGGCAGCGGGCGACACATTCAGTCCATGTTTCAATATCGTTTTTAGTATAACCCACAACAGTCGGTTTCCCTGTCGTGCCTGAGGAAGCATGTACCCGAACAACATCTTGCAGGGGTGTCGCAAAAGTTCCAAACGGATAATTGTCCCTCAAATCCGACTTATAGGTAAAAGGCAATTTTGACAGATCGTCAACCGATTGTATATCGGATGGCGTAACCCCCGCTTTTTTCATTTTCTCGGCATAATAGGGTACATTTTCATATACTCTTTTAACAGTCTCTCTTAGCCTTTCGCTCTGTAATTTCTTAAGGCTTTCTTTATCCATGGTCTCCATTTTCTCATTCCAATACAGCATTTTAGTGTCCTCCTACCTATCCTTATTAATTTTATAATACAAAAAAGCCTTTCATCCCTTTTGGGACGAAAGGCTGAACTTCCGCGGTACCACCCATTTTTACTGCTGTTACGCAGTACACTCAATCAAAATACGGGATTATCAATATCAATAATATTGTTAATCCGATATTCCACCCTTATAACGTAGGGTAACCCGCACCGACCTACAACTTACGCTTCAGCCGGCGAGCTCCGGAGCGAACTTCAAAAACCTTCCTCATAAGATTGCTTTCAGTCTTTGACAATCTCTCCCTGAATGATTCCCGGTTTTTTACTTTTCTCCATCACAGCCATTGAATATTAAATTGGTTTGTATTATATCATTTTCACACGTCGTTGTCAATAATATCGGGAATTCCGGGTCGTGTCAACTTGTTTTAGGTTTTGCGTTACTGTCTGCCCCTCTTTTTGGGCAAGGATCATATAGCAAATCCATTATCTCGTATGGATCTAAGTGTCCGTGTCAGCAGAGTTACTTTTCCGCTAT
>JAAYFU010000045.1 GCA_012728095.1 Clostridiaceae bacterium | reverse complement strand
TCGAAAAACACCTTGGACATACTACGCTAGATGGTATAATAATCATGAGACTTGAACGCTCCTTTCTGGGAGGTAATGGTGGTTTTGCAGTTTCCATTATACCAGAGGCGTTTCAGGTCTCATTTTTCTTATTAAGTTAACAGAACAGATAAATTGTAGAGGAGGACTTTTATGAAAAGGTTCCTGCCGCTTATGATTATTCTGTCATTTATCCTCGTAATAATTGTTAGCTGCGGCATTTCGGGCAATACTTACGAACTGGCTCTTATTACCGATTATAATACATTTGATGACAGCTCATTTAACTATGAAGCCTGGGAAGGTCTAAAAAAATATGCCGAAGAGCATAAGAAATCATATCAGTACTACAAGCCGGAGGAAGGGACAAAAACGGCTTACCTGGAAGCAATAGACCTTGCTGTGAAAAACGGCGCCCAACTGGTAGTGGCCCCCAGTTCTCTTTTTGAAGTTACCATATATGAAGCCCAGGTAAAATATCCCGAAGTAAATTTTATTCTGCTTGACGGCGAGCCTCATACCGAAGACTATAAAACATATCATACCGAGAAAAACGTCCTGCCGATACTATATGCTGAGGAAGAAGCAGGATTTATGGCAGGATATGCTGCTGTTAAGGACGGTTTCACCAAACTCGGTTTTCAGGGCGGCATGGCCGTTCCTGAAGTAATCCGCTATGGTCATGGCTTTGCGCAGGGAGCAGAAATTGCGGCCAAGGAAATGGGCCTTGCCGAGGGATCGATTTCCTTGATGTATAACTATTACGGTGACTTTGCGGCATCTGAAGAAAGCCAGGAAAGAGCAGCCGAATGGTACCAGGCGGGGACAGAGGTTATATTTGTTTGCGGAGGAGCTGTAGGGGACTCGGTAATATCAGCCGCCGAAGCTGTCGAAGGGAAATATGTGATAGGTGTTGATACCGATCAGCTTGCAGAATCTGAAAGAGTAATCTCGTCAGCCGTAAAGATGCTGGCAAATTCAGTTTATCAGGCCCTTGAAGCATATTACGACAATAGATGGGAAGGCGGAAAAACATTGATTCTAAACGCGGCTAACGGTGGTGTCGGCCTGGACATGAAAAACTCAAGATGGCGTAAATTTAATTATAACGATTACAATGTTCTGCTTAATGCTATAAAGAATAAAAAATACATAATTAACAGGAAAACCGATATCGGTGTTACCGAACTGAGCCTTAGATATGTAAGCATAACAGAAGTCAAGGACTGATTGATTCTTGGGAAATAATTGTTTTACATGGCTTTGATAAAATGGTAAAATTATATTCATAAAATCAGTCGGAGGTAAATTATATGAGTGATGTAAAATTCTGCTTTTCATGCGGAGCCAGCCTTTCATTGAATGATTTGTTTTGTTATAAATGCGGGCAGAAGCAAGTTGTTACCGATGAAAGCGAGTCATCGGCACCGAATGGGAATATTAACCGGGAACCTATAAATGATTCAACAAGTGATTCATCGATGAATAGCATAAAACCTGAGACTGAGAAAACTGAAACTGCCGGTGAGAAAGATTCTTCCGGTATTGTGCCTCAACCGGAGGTTAATGAAGAAAAAAATGTAATTAATACCGAAAAACCTGAGGCCGAATCAAAAGATAATATTATTGAAACAAAAGTTAATGAGCCTGTTAATACATATGCCAACAATCTTGAACAGCAACAAAAATTTGAATCTCCGAAACAGCCCGTTACATATCAGGATTCGATTGCTCAGCAGGTACCTTCAGCTCAGCAGTCTGCTCCTGTACCGGTACCAAAGAAGAAAAAGTTTCCCTGGTTTTTCACGGTATTGTGGCTGATTTTGCTTGGAGCTGTCGGTATATGGGGATATTTCTTATTAATTGACCCGAATTATAATTATCCGGTACTTACTCCTGAAGCACAGAGATATATTATTTTTACAGTCGCTGTAGCCGTGCTTATTTATACACTAAGCCTGAAATTGGCTATGAAAAAGTTAAGAGCTATTCCTACTGTTTTACTGGTTCTTTTTGGGATAATCATATTTGTTTTATTCTGCATGATAGAATTGCAGGAAGGAAACTTCCTCCACGATACGGTAAGCGAGATATTTGAAAATGTCATACCGACATTTGGGGAGTAACTACTTAAACCTTTCTGAGTTCCGGAAACAGTATGCAAATATTGGCTCACCTTCAGGTGAGTTCTTTTTCTATCAGACAAAATTTGATATTTTCAGTATTAATAAATGGATTTAAAATAAGTTAGGCAAAATAAGTTAGGAGAATACGAAGAATGAAGAAGATTTTATGCTGCATTTTGTCTATGAGTATAATATTTACTGTTTTAGTCTTACCGGCTAATATGGTATTTGCAGATTCCGCCCAGGAAACAAGGAGTATGCAAAGGCTGATGGACTTGGGGGTATTTACCAAAACCGACACTGATAAAATGAATCTTTCCGAGCCAATTACCCGCGAACAGCTTGCTGTTGTGTTAGTGCTTATTACCGGTCAAAAGGACAAACTTGATCTGTACAAGAACACCGGCTCATTTAATGATGTCCCGGTATCAAGGTGGTCGAATCCATACGTAAATGTAGCCGTAAGATCCGGTTATATGGATTCGAAATCCGGCAATATATTTTCGCCCACAGAAAAGGTTACATTTAATTCTGCAGCAAAAATACTGTGCAAACTGCTAAGATATGATGACGAATACATTCCGGGAAGCGCTAATGATAAGTACCTGAGAAAGCTTGACGGGTTGGGTATCCTTGATGGGATAAACTACAGTCCATCTGCTTTTGTTACAAGGGGACAGATGGCTCTGATGTTTGACAGGCTTCTTTCGGCCAGGGTTTTCGGTACCGATAAGAAATTCATTGATACGGTCCCGACTTTCAAATCTGCAATCGTGCTTGAAAACAGTATCATAAATAAACATGCCGACGACAGACAGATCCTGACCGATAAGGGCTTCTTCTATTTAAAGGATGGCATCAGTGTTCCCGAGGCCGGAAAGCAGTATTATTTCGGATTGAAGGATAATGATATAGAATATGCGGCATTGACCGACTACCAGTATAAAGAATACTCGGTATCTTCATTCGGTTCTGGGATATTGACCGCCAACAGCGGTGAAAAAGCTAAGCTGCCGACAGGTATCCAGTATTACTATAAAGGTGGCACCGTTACATATTATGAATTGAGTTCAATACTGGAAATGAATTCATCGGTAATAATCGCATATGAAAAGGATAAACCCGTATACGGCGCGGTATTTGACCCCGTAAGGTCCGACCCTGAGGTAATTACCGCAAGCATGGTGGGTGTTCCGCTTGAAACTAAATATAAAGGCCACCTTATTGATAAGGGAGGAAAGTTTATTTCAGCATCCCAAATTGAAATTAATGATGTTGTATATAAAGTGACCGACATATGGGATCAAAACGCGTATTTCATCGTATATGACAATGTGGTTTCAGGGAAAATTACAGCTTTTCTCCCCAATAAAATATCTCCGGTCTCTATTGAAATAGACAATAAACCATATACATTGGCTGATACTTTCCCGAAAGAGAAGATTAACAGAGCCGAAGCCACGCAAGTTGGTGAAACGGCCAAACTGATAATCGGAGCCGATGGTAAAGCAGTTGATATAATAACGGAAACCATACCCGGAACTGAGCATTTTGCGCTTGTTTTAAACGCATATACCGAAAACTCGGTAAAATCAGAGGACTTTGGCACCCCCTATTACTATGTCACTCTTTTACATTCAGACGGAGGAAAGAAAACTTACCAGACCCAGCGTTCAATGTCTTCATTGCGGGGCAAACTGGTAACCTATGAGATTATTGCCACCGGCAAGGATTATGATATGGTGAAGCTGGTCGGTATAGACAATAATGTGAACGGAAGCTTCAGGGTTAATAAAGAAGAGCGGAAGATTGGCGACAGTTACGTGGCCAACGGAGCCGTCCTGTTTAATATCCTGAATACGGCGACCGCGGAGATTGAGGCAGAGGTAATCTCCTTCAGTGATCTTCCTGACGGATACCTGATGAGCGGAAGAGTCAAGTACATCCATAGGTCAGGAGATTTTATGGATATAGATGTAATGCTTCTGGATGACGCACTTGAGGATAATGTTGCCTATGGGCTTGTAATATCAAAAACGACGAATGTTTTTATGGTGGGAGATGAAATCAAAAAATTAGAAACTGTTACACTGTTGGTGAACGGTCAGCCTATGGTTTATACAGGTGAGGAAACAGGACTGTATGTTAACTCTGTTGCCAGGGTAAAGCTTAACGGCAATACTATTCGTTCTATCCAGAATAGTCTTACGGCGGCTGCTTATTCAAGGGAGATACAAGCCATTGATTCGTCCCGTATCCGGATAAACGGTAAGGTCTATACTTACCATAAGAGTATCGCAGTATATAAACAGGTTGGTCCCTCCGACTGGAAGACCATTAAGGTATCTGACCTGAAAAAAGGTACTGACAATGGAAATATAACCCTGTTCCTTGATAAACCTGAAAGCTATGGAGGAAAAGTGGTGGCAATTATCATAAGATAATAGAATAAAAAACGGCGTTCTGCCTCAATTATTACCGCAGGGCGCCCTGGATGCCAAAGAGCCGGACCGAGAAACAATTAATAAAAAAATAGGCTCCCGTAAACTCCGGGAGCCTTGGTGCGAAAGGCGGGATTTGAACCCGCACGTCCTTGCGGACACTAGAACCTGAATCTAGCGAGTCTGCCAATTCCACCACTTTCGCATAGTTCATCAAGCAAGGATTAGTATACATTAAAACTGGATTTATGACAAGTGGTAATTAAAAATTAATTTGAATATCCATTTGTTGACTGAGCAATTTAAGAAACCAGACCTAAGTTTAAGGAGCAGAAAGATGAAAAAGAAGAGAAGAATTATAACCGTAATAATCATAGCAGCGATATTGATTTTAACTGTAGTAATCGTTAACAGCCAAAGCAAGGGAAAGCCTTATCCCGTTAAAGTCGCCGAAGTTACAAAAGGCGACATACAAACAGTATTATCAACCAATGCCTTGATAAAATCGAAAAAAACCAAGGAATACATGGGTAAGGCTCAATATACCGTAAAGACCGTTCATGTTGAAGTCGGCGATAAGGTTAAGGCAGGCGATGTACTATTATCCTATGACATTAAAGACTATGAAAACGCTGTTAAGCAAGCTCGGCTACAGTATGAGAACGCGCTTTTGAATAAGGCTGAGCTATTGGCCCAGAAACAAAAAATAGAAGATCAAATTAAAGAACTTGATGAAAAAATATTTATCCTGGACGGCAGTAGTAATCCTGAAGATATAGCTAATCTTCAGGCCTTGATACAAGCCAGGAAGAATATACAGGAAATAAGTGACGAAAAAGTTAAGCTTATGGATAATTCGATAGCCCTTGCAAAAATGCAGATGGATACATGTATCGATAATCTGAATGAAGCAAAGCAGGGAATAATAGCTGAATTTGACGGGGTCGTAACACAGGTCAATGCCAGGGAAGGTCTGCCTTTAAGCATGGCGCAGCCGGCTTTTGTAGTACAGCAACTGGACAATCTAAAGGGAGTCATAAACCTGGGAAAATACGACGCCGCCAAAGTTAAGGTTGGACAGAAAGTGATCCTGAAATACGAATCGTATGTTTACGACGGGAGAATCTCCTTTATTGAGCCGGTGGCTTCAAAAGATATCACAATGGGTTCCACCGATGCGACCATTCTGGCCGAAATTGATATTTTAAACCCGGATGAACATTTAAAGATTAATTTTGACGTTAATGCAGATATTCTGGTAGCAAGTGCCAGCCAGGTACTGAAGCTGCCTACCGAGTGCCTTAAGTATGGCAAAGACGGCGATGTCAGCGTATTTGTCGTTAAAGACGGTTTCGCGGTCTTAACGCCCGTAAAAATAGGAATTCAATCAGATACTGAGGTGGAAATAACAGATGGGCTGTCAGAAGGAGATATAGTGATTTCAACACCGTCAGACAACATTACTGACGGAATGGCAGTGGTACCGGCAGGAGAGAAAAAATGATTAAGTTAGAAAATGTTAAAAAGGTTTATACAACCGGAGAGATAAGCCTGACAGCCTTAAAAGGAATATCCATGGAAATAAAGCCGGGGGAGTTTGTATCCATAATGGGGCCTTCCGGCTGCGGCAAATCAACGTTAATGAATATAATGGGCTGCCTTGACAGGATGACATCGGGCAAATATACTCTGAACGGCAGAGATATATCAGGCCTGTCCGACAATGAACTGGCGGAAATCAGATGCAGGGAAATAGGTTTTGTTTTTCAGTCTTTCAACCTTCTTCCGCGTATGACTGTTCTTGAAAATGTCGAGCTTCCAATGGTTTACGCGGGCATACCCAGAAAGGAAAGAAGAGAAAGAGCGCTGGCCGCTTTGGAAAAAGTTGATTTAGGCAACCGTATCAGGCATCGTCCCAATGAAATATCAGGTGGCCAAAAGCAGAGGGTGGCTATTGCAAGGGCGATTGTAAACAACCCGTCCATTATCCTGGCCGATGAACCTACGGGAAACCTGGATACAAAAGTAACCAAGGAAATCATGAAGATAATCCAAAAGTTGAATGATGACGGAACTACTGTTGTTTTGGTTACCCACGAACCGGATGTCGCGCAATATTCAAAGCGTATAATACATATGCTGGACGGCGAAATAATTGACGATAAATTGGTTAATGATCGCAAAATATTCTGAAAGGACATAGTATATGAACCTGGTTGAAAATATTAAGATGGCTATAGACAGCATCATGTCAAATAAAATGCGTTCTTTCCTGACCATGCTGGGAATAATTATAGGAATCAGCTCCGTAATTTCCATCGTTTCACTTGGTGTGGGCGGACAAAATACGATTACCGGCGAATTTGAAAAGATAGGTGTGTCTACAATAAGAATCAGCGTTAAAACAACGGAGGCAGAAACCAGCGATTATATAACATATAAGGATATTGAGCAATTGAAGGAAAAAATTGACTATATAAAGTACGCCACTCCAATTAAGTACCAAACGGGAGTAGCCAGCTCGGAGAAAAAGTCCAAGACCGCAATGGTGTATGGTACCAATGAAGACATGATACATATAGATAATACCGAAATATTGTACGGACGTTTCTTCAACAGGATTGAGTTTGAGGAAGGCCGTGCCGTAGCCGTAATTGACGAAACGGCAGCCAGGAGTTTTTTCGGTACGAGCGATGCAGTAGGCCAAACTTTAAATATTGGGTCGAGTACCAGTAAAAAAAAGGCAACAATCGTGGGTGTCACAAAAAGCCAGTTTGAAATGTTTCAGAATATGGCGGATGAGGAAGAATTACCGGTTGTTGTTTATATGCCGGCTACATTCCTGGATATACTCTATTCGAAAGATAGCAGGATCAGCGAACTTTATATAATGGCTAACTCTAAAGAAAATACCGAAGCCGCGGGAATACTGGCCAAAAACATGCTTATGAACAGGCATGGAAACCGGGACAGAGATGTTTATAAAGCCGAAAACTTAATGAAGCAGTTGGATCAAATTAATACAGTGTTAGGAATCTTTACAGCGTTTATTGCGGCTGTTGCCGCTATATCCCTTTTAGTGGGGGGAGTAGGGGTTATGAATATCATGTTGGTCTCGGTAACCGAACGAACCCGTGAAATAGGTATAAGAAAGGCTATCGGAGCCAAGACCTCCAATATTATGTTTCAGTTTCTTACCGAATCGGTAATAATTTCATGTATAGGCGGCATTATAGGATTGATTCTGGGTATTGCAGGCGCATATTTACTGGGACAGCTTGCGGGGATAACACCATCTGTAACGCCGCAGATAGTCATAGTTTCTATAGCGTTTTCCTCAGCGGTCGGCATCTTTTTTGGCATCTATCCCGCAAGAAAGGCTGCAAAGCTTGATCCTATAGAAGCTTTAAGATACGAATAATGTGTAAATATCAATTAAAGTTTGTTTAAGCACATGCGGGGCCGATGCCCCGCATTTAAAATACGTATACCAAATAGAGATGGTAAAATCTGCTATTGCTCAAAACCTGGCATCTAGGTGTTTTGAACTCTTATACTGCGGGGTGGTATTATGGGTACACCGGCTTCTTCAAAGAACTTTAATATTTTAAGGTTCACGTCTTCATTCACTTTTAGGTAGTCAACATAAGACGTACTCTTCGTAAAATAGTAAATCAGCACCTGGATGGAAGCTTCGCCAAAACCATTTAAGTTGACTATTATGAGATCTTTATTTATGTCATCGCGGTTAACAAGCATTTCCTTAATCCTTGTAAGTAAAGTATTTATTTTATCTGCAGGAGTATCCAAAGGTATATTTATATTAAAACTTACTCTTCTTTTGCCCATTTTTGACCAGTTGGTTACGGGCTCATTGCTCATTATGGAATTCGGCACACTAATAAGAGAATTTGCAAAAGTTCTTATTTTTGTGCTTCTGAATCCTATTTCTTCAACAGTTCCTTCTATATCGCCGGCTTGAATCCAGTCTCCGACACTATATGTTTTGTCTGTCATAATGGTAATACTGCCTAACAGGTTTGACACCGCATCTTTTGCCGCTAGGGAAAATGCAAGACCGCCTATACCAAGACCGGCAACCAGGCCGCTTATATCATATCCCCATTCTTTTATAATCATAAATATTTCAAGTAAGATAATGATGAATTTAAGGCTTTTTCGAAACAATCCATTGAGGACGGGAGTAATTTTTTGATCCTTTTTATTTATATACTGCGCAAACGTGCTGACCATACCGTCGGAAGCAAGGTATAAGAACCAGAAGAATACAGCAATAATAAATGTCCGCAAAACCCGGGTCAGGAATCCCAGTAATAAAACCGGAAGAGAAAAAAGATTTATGGCAGCCCAAAAACTAAGACCTATAATTAAAACTTTTGCGGGCTTGTCCAGCGCATCGATCATAATATCGTCAATATTGCTTTTTGTCCTGCCGGCAATCTTTTTTAACAGTTTAATAATATATTTTGCAAATATTTGGCTGAATATAAATCCTAAAACAATAAGCAACAGGGCAAAGATAATACGAAGAATAAGGGGTTCGATACGAATATAGTAACTGATGGCAGTAAACAAATCTCTCATAGAATATCCTCCTGAAAGATTATTTGCAGCAGGGGCTGCAATGATTCATATTATTAATACTATCAAAAAAGGGAGGGATATAAAACCATATGATATTATTAAAAATACGTCTGCAATGAATTATTAATTTGATATATTCCATAATTTATAATATACTGTACAGGAATACATTATTTGGGGTACCAAAATTTTAGTATAATTCTATTTTTTTATAAAGGAGACCGTTTTAATGTCAAATACTTTAAAATTAACAAAGATCACCGAAGGAAAATCATATTATGATGTTCCGAAAATAAATACCCTTAAGGAAATGCTTGAAATGTGCGCTGAAAAGTATTCTTCAAACATTGCTTTTAAGTTCCGCTACAAACCTCGCACTGAAACAATAACAAAAACCTATTCTGAGTTCAGTCATGACGTAAATGCTTTTGGCAGTTCCTTGATAAAACTGGGGCTCAAAAACTCACGAATTGCGATTATAGGCGAAAACCGCTATGAATGGATTGTTTCCTACCTGGTCACAACAAACGGGGTTGGTGTGGCAGTACCTCTTGACAAAATGCTTCCTCCCAATGAAATTGAATTAATGCTTGAGAGGGGAGAGGTCGACGTTTTAGTCTACTCCCGGTCATTTCGCCAGATAGTGGAAGATATTTCCAATGAAAATACAAATCTGAAAGCATTAATATGTATGAACCCGGAAGATACGGATTATTTTGATAATTCCAGGTTCTTTTCCTTTTATTATTTGCTTGATAAAGGGAAAGATCTTTTAAAGGCCGGTTATATGGAATATATAAATACGGATCCTGACCCTGATGTTCTTAATGTACTTTTGTTTACTTCCGGAACATCAGCCAGCGCAAAGGCCGTGATGTTAAGTCATAAAAATATTTGTTCCAACATTATGTCATTAGGCGGAGTCGTTCGTTTTGAACCCGGAGATTCAGTCCTTTCGATTCTTCCATTACATCATACATTCGAAAATACAGCCGGACTGTTGTTTCCGCTGTTTTTAGGAATGACGGTATCAATCAGCGACGGATTAAAATACCTGTCAGGCAACCTTACAGAATATAAACCTGATTGCCTGATAGGAGTTCCATTGATTTTCGACAAGTTTAAGGGAAAGATTTCAGATGAAATAAAGAAAAAGGGTATGGAAAAAAAGGTCAATTCACTAATGAGAATTTTAAATCTTCTTTCATACCTGGGAATTGAGCTAAAACGAAAGGTATTTAAAAACCTCCTTGAGCCATTTGGAGGAAAGCTCAGGGTTATAGTAACCGGCGGAGCGGCAATGGAAAGCGGCACTGTTAAATTCTATGAAAACATAGGCATTAAGGTCTACCAGGGTTATGGTCTCACCGAAACATCGCCGGTTGTGGCAGGGGGAAACGATTTTGTACGTAAAACAGGTACCTGCGGCAATCCATTGCCTGGTGTCAAGATTGCCATTGCTAACCCTGACAGCAGCGGTACCGGTGAATTGGTGGTAAAAGGAAACAATGTGATGCTCGGATACTGGAAAAACGAAGAAGCCACAAAAGAAGCCATCGTGGACGGATGGTTCCATACTGGGGATTTGGGACGAATTGATAAAAGAGGTTTAATTACTGTAACCGGAAGAGTAAAATCAATGATTGTATTGAATAACGGCAAGAAAGTTTTTCCGGAAGAATTGGAGAATTATATTAATAAAGTCCCGTATGTAAAAGAATCCATGGTATGGGGGGAAACCACCAGGGAGGGAACTGTAGAGATCTGTGCTAAGATAGTTTTGGATAAAGATAATATAACAGAAGTAGTAAAATACCCAGACGATGAGAATGCCATAAAAAAATTGCTTGACAGCGCTGTAAAGGAAATCAATAAGCTAATGCCCGTATATAAAACCATTCGTTATTATGTATACAGCTATGAGGAATTGATAAAAACAACCACCATGAAAATAAAGCGATACGTGGAAACCGATAGAATGAGAGCATTGTTTAAGAATATGGCCACTTCAATAAAAAATGCGGCGGGAAAGAATATAGACAAATTACAAGAAATGTTTGCAAAAAGCGCAGATAATTACTAGATTTATGAAAAGGATAGAAGAATCTATCCTTTTTCTATTATTATCTACGTAATTTTTATCCTATAAACTTGTATACAAAAAACATTTGTATTATAATTTTATAGGCATCATAATTAATATATAAATGCGATAATTATTATTTTTATAAATATTTAGTTATAGATCCTGAGGCACTAAGGATATCAACACATTTGAAAGGAGCATTTTAAAATGAGTCAATTTTTGGACAGAATTACACAAAGAGCCAGGGAGGATAAAAAAACCATTGTTCTTCCTGAAAGCACTGATATTCGTACTATCAAAGCAGCAGCCATGGCACTTGAGAAAGGTATTGCCGATATTGTCTTGGTAGGAGATGAAGACAATATCAATGCCCTTAAAGGAGATTTGAACATCGATGGGGCAAAAATAGTAAATCCCTTAAAATCAGATAAATTTGAAGATTATGCCAATACATTTTATGAGTTGCGTAAAAATAAAGGGATCACAATTGAACAGGCAAGAGAAACAATGAAAAATCCTCTCTACTGGGGAGTTATGATGGTAAAAAAAGGAGAAGCTGACGGAATGGTTGCCGGTGCAATAAATTCAACAGCCAATACGCTTCGCCCGGCTCTTCAAATTCTGAAAACCGCTCCAAATGTAAAGATGGTATCTGCATTCTTTATTATGTGTGTACCGGATTGCGAATTTGGGCATAATGGTACATTTTTATATGCCGACAGCGGTCTTGTGGAAAATCCGACTGCTGAGGAACTTTCTGAGATTGCAGTTTGCTCGGCCAGAACATTCAGAACTCTCGTGGAGGCCGAACCAAAAGTTGCAATGCTTTCCTACTCCAGTTACGGAAGCGCAAAAAGCGAATTGGTCGACAAAGTTGTGGAAGCAACAAGACTGGCTAAGGAAAAAGCGCCGGATATCCTGATAGACGGAGAACTTCAGGTGGATGCCGCAATCGTGCCCGAGGTGGCAAAATCCAAGGCAAAGGACAGCCCATTAAAAGGACAAGCCAATGTTTTGATTTTCCCGGATCTTAACGCAGGGAATATAGCTTATAAATTAACCCAGAGATTGGCTAAAGCCGAAGCATACGGCCCAATTACCCAGGGTATAGCAAAACCTGTAAATGATCTTTCAAGAGGTTGTTCGGCGGAAGACATCGTAGGGGTTATTGCAATAACAGCAGTACAGGCACAAGGATAATGATTGACTCAATAGGAGGTAAATTTTATGAAAATTTTGGTTGTCAACGCAGGCAGTTCGTCATTAAAATACCAGTTGATAAATATGGCAGAAGAAAAAGTTTTGGCAAAGGGACTCTGTGATCGTATCGGATTGCCCGGTTCCCTGATAAAGCATAAAACTCATGATGACAGGTCGGTAACAAAAGAAATAGAAATGAAAGATCACAAAGATGCCATTGCCTCTCTGATAAAGGTGTTAACACATGAAGAATGGGGTGTTATAGAATCACTGGAAGAAATAAAGGCGGTTGGCCACAGGGTTGTTCATGGCGGAGAAAAGTTTATTAAATCGGTAATTATAGACGAAAACGTTATGAAAACTCTTGAAGAATGCATTGAACTGGCTCCGCTACATAATCCGCCCAATATTACGGGAATTCGCGCATGCCAGCATAATATGCCTAATGTTCCGCAAGTAGCGGTATTTGATACGGCTTTCCATCAGACAATGCCTAAGAAAGCTTATATTTATGCGCTGCCATATGAATATTACGAGAAATATAATGTTCGTAAGTTTGGTTTCCATGGAACCAGCCATAAATATGTGGCAGAACGTGCCGCGCATATACTTGGAAAGCCGATTGAACAGCTGAAAATAGTAACATGCCACTTGGGGAACGGGTCCAGTATCGCTGCCGTTGACGGCGGCAAAACCGTGGATACATCCATGGGCTTTACTCCGCTGGCCGGTTTAGCCATGGGCACCCGCTGCGGAACTATTGATCCTGCGGTTGTTACGTTCATTATGCAAAAGGAAGGCCTTACCCCCGAACAGATGGATACGGTAATGAATAAAAAATCAGGAGTTTTGGGCATTTCCGGAGTAAGCAGCGATTTCAGGGATTTGGATGAGGCTGTAAAGCAGGGTAATGAAAGGGCGGCTCTTGCGCTTGAAATATTTGCATACCAGGTTAAGAAATTTATAGGTGCTTATGCCTGTGCAATGGGCGGCCTGGACGCTATAGTATTTACCGCGGGTATTGGTGAGAATAATATAGAAATGCGTTCAATGATTTGCGAAGATCTTGAGTTTTTAGGGGTATCAATAGATGAGAATAAGAATAATACCAAGGGAATTGAAATCGATATAAGTAAAGAAGACGCCAAAGTAAGAACCCTTGTAATTCCAACCAATGAAGAGCTGGCAATCGCAAAGGAAACTATGAAATTAATCAATTGACAAGGTTTGGTGTACAATATAAAATTGAAAGGTAAAGGGCAAGCCCTTTACCTTTTTTTGTATAATTGGTCAGGTAATACATAAAGTAATGGACCTTCTGGAGGAAAGTATGAAAGTATGTAAATTCGGCGGAACATCTATGGCGAACGGTCAGCAGATTAAAAAAGTTTGTTCTATTGTTACAAGCGACAAGGACAGGCGCGTGGTTGTAGTATCTGCACCGGGAAAACGATATGATGATGATATTAAAGTTACCGATATGCTTATAGACTGCGCAAACAAGTATCTTTCAAACGGCGACTATGAACCAGTTCTTAATGCCATAATCGCACGGTATGCCGAGATAGCCGAAGAATTAAACCTTGGCAGGCAAATCGTTTCAGATATTGAGAACAATTTAAAGACGAGAATATCAATGAGTTATACTTCCGCCGAAAAATTCATGGACTGCATGAAGGCAGCCGGAGAAGATAACGCTGCCCGGCTTATTGCGTATTATATGAACAGCCAGGGGATACCTGCAAAATATATGAATCCGAAAGAAGCCGGACTGTTTTTAAGTGATGAATACGGTAATGCAAGGGTTTTGCCCCAATCCTTCAAGAATCTTGCAAAACTGAAAGGGATAGAAGGTATTATTATTTTCCCCGGTTTCTTTGGTTACTCATTGTCGGGAGAGGTTGTAACCTTCCCCAGAGGAGGCTCTGATATAACGGGTTCGATTTTGGCAGCAGCGTTAGAGGTTGACGTATATGAGAACTTTACCGATGTTGACTCTGTATTTGTTGCAAGCCCGAAACTTATCAAAAATCCGAAAGCCATTTCGGAGCTGACATACAGGGAAATGCGGGAGCTGTCATATGCGGGTTTCTCGGTACTTCACGAAGAAACACTGGAGCCGGTATATCAAAGAGGTATTCCCGTAAATATCAGGAATACCAATAATCCGTCTTCTCCCGGTACCATGATAACCCCGACCCGCAAACTAAATGATTGTCCGGTTGCGGGAATTGCGGCTGATAAAGGCTTTTGTTCAATAAATATTCATAAATACATGATGAACAGAGAAATCGGATTCGGGCGAAAAGTCCTGCAGATTCTTGAGGAGGACTGTATTCCTTTTGAACATATGCCTTCAGGAATAGACGATATTTCAATCATTGTACGGGAAAAGTATATGAATGACGATAAAAAGAGCCGTATAATGGAAAGGATAGCCAAAGAACTGAGGGTAGACAGCGTGGTTATAGAATACGGCCTGGCCCTTATCATGGTAGTAGGAGAGGGAATGATAAGTACTGTGGGTGTAATGAGCCGTATTACAAAAGCTTTGGCAAAAAGCGGCATTAATATAAGAATGATTAACCAGGGTTCGTCTGAAGTAAGCATTATGCTTGGCGTTAACGAAACTGACGCCGATAATGCTGTTATCAGTATATATAATGAATTCTTTAATCATTAATATTAAGTAAAAATATCAATTGTAGCATGGTAGGTAGGAGTTGTTCATTATGATTCTTGTATTGAAACCCGGCGCTCCCCAGGAACAGGTTGATGAGCTTATAAGCCGGATAAAATCAATGGGATTGGATGTTCATATATCGGTTGGCGTTGATACGACCATCGTGGGGCTTGTGGGTGATACCACCAAGCTTGATAGATTGCATTTTTCTTCATATGATATCGTACAGAATGTCTTAAAAGTAACAGAACCTTTTAAACAGGCCAACAGGATGTTTCATCCCGATGATACCGTGATTGAAGTAAATGGAAGAAAAATCGGGGAAGGCCATTTTGTTGTTATCTCAGGACCCTGTTCTGTTGAAAGCGAAGAACAAATAGTTTCAATCGCAAAAGAACTCAAGAGAATAGGAGCGTCATTCTTAAGGGGCGGAGCATATAAACCCAGGACATCGCCCTACAGTTTCCAGGGGTTAGGACTTGAAGGGCTGGAATTCTTGAAGATAGCAAGAGCCGAAACCGGTTTGCCCATTGTGTCGGAGATTATGTCTACAGACCTTTTGGACAGGTTTGTGGAGGATGTGGATATCATACAGGTTGGCGCCAGGAACATGCAAAACTTTGTTCTGCTGAGGGAACTGGGAAGAACGAATAAGCCGGTATTATTAAAACGCGGATTATCCGCAACCCTGGAAGAATGGCTAATGTCCGCCGAATATATTCTAAACGAGGGAAATGATAAAGTCATACTCTGCGAACGGGGTATAAGAACGTTTGAGACTTATACCCGCAATACTCTGGATTTGAGCGCAATACCCGCGGTTAAAAAACTGAGCCATTTACCGGTTATAGTTGATCCAAGCCATGGTACCGGAAAATCATGGATGGTAGGAACCATGTCCAAAGCGGCATTAGTGACCGGAGCAGATGGTGTTATCATTGAGGTGCATAACAATCCCAAATGTGCGTTAAGTGACGGCGAACAATCCATAACGCCTTCCGAGTACGCATCTATAATTCCTAAGTTAAAAAAGCTGGCGGAGATAGAGGATAAGCAACTGGAGGTTTAGCCCGTGAAAGAAGTGATTGTTAAAACAGGCGGCAAGACCTACTCTATTCATATAGAATCCGGTATTTTCAATAAATTACCGGATATTTTTAAAGAAAAATATTCCGGGAAAAAGCTTGCTGTTGTATCCGATAATAATGTTTTCAGTATTTATGGAAACACATTTGTTAAAAACCTTCAACAAAAGGGCTTTATTGTTATTCCAATAATTTTTGAGGCAGGGGAAAAGAGCAAGAATCTGACTACCCTCAATGAAATATATAATGCTTTGGCAGACCATGCCTTTACCAGGAGTGATATTGTTGTGGCACTAGGCGGTGGCGTAACCGGGGATATGGCCGGTCTTGCTGCCGCTACTTTTTTAAGGGGCATGGGGTATATTCAAATTCCAAGTACGCTTTTGGCAATGGTGGACTCCAGTATAGGGGGAAAGGTAGCGGTTGATCTGCCCCAGGGCAAGAATTTGATAGGAGCCTTTTATCAGCCGGATGCGGTATATACCGACCCAAGCCTTTTGGAAACCTTAAGTGACAAATGGTTCCAGGATGGCATGGCTGAACTTATAAAGCATGGAACAATAAGGGATGAGGACCTTTATAAGAGGCTTGCTTTACACGGATATGACAGAAAAACCATGTCCCGAAATCTTGATGATTATATTTTTGCCAGCTGCAATATAAAAAGAATTATTGTCGAAGAGGATGAAAAGGATAACGGCATTCGCCAGATATTAAATTTCGGGCACACAATCGGCCATGCAATAGAAAGAGTTCAGAATTATTCCGGATTATCACATGGAGAAGCGATTTCCATAGGAATGGTATATATCACCAGGCTCACGGAAAGCATGGGACTTACAGAAAGAGGAGAAGCCGAAAAGATTATTGAAGTTTTAGAAAAGTACGGGCTTCCCACCCAATGGTCGGATCTTGATGTCTCAGATGTAATAAAGGCCATAGCCATCGACAAAAAGAATCGTTCCGGGAAAATAACCATAGCCTTTATAGAAAAAATCGGGCATGGCAGGCTTATTGAAATGGATCTTAAGGAACTGGAGGACAAAATCCATGGCATACTTAAGGATTAAATCCAAGCCCTTAAATGGTACAATAATGGCTCAACCCTCAAAGAGTATTGCTCATAGGGCTATTATTTGCGCGTCTCTGGCAACTGGTACAACCAGAATAGACAATGTGGTTTTGTCCGATGATATCAGCGCCACGATAGGAGCCGTATCCCAGTTAGGGGCTGAAGTAAAAATAGAAGACAGTTTAAAATACAGCGGCAGAAAACTTGTAACCGTTAATTCCAACGGCAGGATTTCATCGGAAGAAAAAGTTATAGACTGTAAAGAATCCGGTTCAACAGCCCGTTTCATGATGCCGATAACCAGGCTTGACAACTCTTCTTCTACCTTTATCGGCTGCGGACGGCTGGTTGAAAGACCATTTGATATTTACAAAAACCTGTTTGCCGAAAAGGGGATTACTTATAAGGACAATGAAGGCAAAATGCCGATTTTTCTTTCGGGAAAGATTACTCCCGGAACATATAATCTTTCAGGTGATGTAAGCTCGCAGTTTATATCAGGATTATTGTTTGTACTGCCGCTTCTCGAGGATGATTCTGAAATTAATATAACCGGTGATTTGCAATCATTGCCGTATATTCAAATGACAATGGAAGTGTTAAGAGAGTTCGGTATAACTATTAAGCACGAAGCCGGTTACAGAAAAATAACCATACCTGGTAACCAGAAATATAAGGCTCTTTCCTTGTATGTGGTTGAGGGAGACTGGTCCCAGGCAGCATTTTTTTGCGTCATGGGAGCTATATCGGGTAATATAACTTTATCGGGTCTGAACCTTGATTCATGCCAGGGAGATAAAGTTATTGTAGATATTTTGAGAGAAATGGGCGCTTTACCCGAAATCAGCGAAGAAGGAATCAAATTCAGCAGGACGAAATTAAGCGGTATTACGGTTGATGTATCACAATGTCCGGACCTGGTCCCGGCTGTTTCGGTAGCAGCCTCAGTCGCTGAAGGAACAAGCTCTATAGTAAATGGCGCCCGACTTCGTATAAAGGAATCAGACAGGCTTATGACAACCTGCAGGGAACTTAATAACCTGGGTGCCGATATCATTGAGAAAGCTGACGGTCTTATAATAAAAGGCAAGCCGCGTTTAACCGGCGGGAAAGCATTCGGTTCGGGGGATCATAGGATAGTAATGGCTGTAGCCGCCGCGTCTGTTATTTGCAGCGAAGATGTAGAGATTGAAGGATACGATGCCGTAAAAAAATCATATCCGGAATTCTGGGAGGATTTTGTTTTGCTTGGAGGAGAGGTCGAATTTTATGGGTAGTGTTTTCGGAAAGAATATAAAAATATCAGTTTTCGGAGAATCTCACGGGCCTGCCGTCGGTGTGGTCATTGACGGCCTTCCTTCAGGTTTCGATATCGATTATGATATTATTTCCAAGGAAATGGGCAGGAGAAAACCCTCATCAGGAGTGTACTCAACCAGCAGAAATGAAACCGATGAGGTGGAGATTCTCAGCGGAATAAATAACGGTAAAACTACCGGAACGCCTATTGCCGCAATAATAAGAAACATTGACCGTAAAAGCAGCGATTACGATGAATTGGATAGACTATTACGGCCAGGACATGCTGATTTTTCCGGTTTTATAAGATATAACGGCTATAACGATAAAAGAGGCAGCGGCCACTTTTCCGGGAGGCTCACCGCGCCTTTGGTGTTTGCCGGCGCCATTGCGGCACAAATACTAAATGTGTATGATATTACGATTGGTTCGCATATTGATTCGATATATGATGCTCATGATTTAAGATTCGACAGTACCAAAATAACAAAAGACCAGTTACTTATGCTGAGAAGCATGGATATTCCCGTTAATGATAGGTCCTGCAGGGAATTATTTCTCCAAATAATTGAGGAAGCAAGAAATAATTCGGATTCGGTAGGAGGAATTGTTGAAACTGCCATAATAGGAATTCCTGCGGGCATAGGATCTCCTATTTTCGAAAATGTTGAGGCAAAGATTTCGTCAATTCTTTTTTCAATTCCGGCAGTTAAAGGTGTTGAATTCGGAGAGGGTTTCGGCATAACGAGGCTGTACGGAAGTCAGGCCAACGACAGCTTTTATATTGAGGATGGCAATATTTATACTAAAACCAACCATAACGGCGGAATAAACGGCGGTATAACCAACGGAATGCCTGTTGTATTCCGTACGGCTGTTAAACCGACGTCTTCCATAGCTAAAGAGCAGGATACAGTGGACATAAAGGAAGGAAAAAACGCAAAATTGATGGTGAAAGGACGGCATGACGCCTGTATAGTTCCCAGGGCAGTGCCGGTAATTGATGCCGTGGCTGCTGTCGCCGTACTGGACATACTCATGGACCATTATGGCCTTGAAGGCTTTAATAAAGGAAGGAAGCATAATGGAAAATAAGAGTCTGGAAACGATACGCAAAGAGATTGATAAGATTGACAGGGAGCTTGCAGTTCTGATACAAAAACGCATGGATTTGGTGTCCAAGGTAGCCGAATTTAAAGCGCAAACCGGCAAAGACGTTTTGGATAAATCCCGCGAAGAACAAGTCATTCAAAATGTACTTTCCATGGTTAGGAGCCAGGAGTATAAAGACAGCGTTCAAACAATATTTGATCATATAATGCAATGTTCCAGGGAATATCAGAAAAAACGCATAGGAAGACAGAAAAAAGAACGATATGCACTGATCGGAGAAAAATTGTCCCACAGCATATCTCCGCAAATTCATAAGGAATTATTTGAAAGGACCGAAAAAGATGCATCCTACCAGACGATAGAGGTACCGAAAGCGGAGATTCCAGGTATTTTAAACCGGTTAAAAAATGAAGGCTATAAAGGTATTAATGTTACTATTCCTTATAAAACCGAGATAATGCCTTATTTAAATAAGGTGTCGGATATCGCCGCCAGGATAGGCGCCGTGAATACTGTAAAAATAGGTGAGCTATTCGAAGGCCATAACACCGATTATTATGGTTTTGGCAAAGCCCTTGATTTCCATGGATTTGATTGCAAAAACAAGGTTTGCGCCGTTTTAGGCAGCGGCGGCGCCACAAAAGCCGTAGCCGCGTATCTTGAGGACAATGGCGCGGCCAAAATAACCATAGTAAGCAGGGATCCCCAGGCTGCATCGCTTAAGTTTTCGGAACTTGAATGTTTAAAAATAAACATTTTCTCTGCTTCTGGCTATGATTTAATTGTCAATGCCACACCGGTGGGGATGTATCCGAAAACAGATTTTTCTCCTTTAGATAAAGAACAGTTAAAGGGTGCGTCGTTCGTTATGGATCTAATTTATAATCCGGCGGAAACACTTTTGCTTAAATATGCAAAAGAACTATCCATACCTTGTGCCAATGGCCTTTACATGCTGGTGGCCCAAGCCGTATGCTCAGAGGAAATATGGCAGGGAGTAACCTACGGACAAGACATTATAAATGAGATATACGAAGTATTTAAGAAACAAATATTATCCTAAGTTTCGTGCGGCGTGCCCCTTTCCTGTCATCCTGAGCGAAGCGCAGCGGAGTCGAAGGATCTTATGACAGCGTGAAAAGATTCTGTGCTGACACTCATAATGACATAATCGAGGCTCATAATGACAAGAGAATACCTGGAGTAACAGACAACGCTCTGATTAATGACAAAACCATTGAAGGGTTCGGTTATGAAAACCAATATCGTATTAATCGGTCTTATGGGAGCGGGCAAGACCACAATCGGCAAAAAGCTTGCAGAGCTTTTGACTATGCCCTTTACCGACAGCGATGAAAATATCGAAAAAAGATACGGTAGTATAAACGATCTTTTTAGAAAAGGCGAGGAGTATTTTCGAAATATTGAAAGCAAAGTAATCCAAAGTATGGCTGTTTTGGACGGAGTCATTATGTCGACCGGCGGAGGAGTGGTCCTAAGACCGGAGAACATGGAAGTCCTTAAAAAAAAGGGTGTAATATTCTATATAAAACGTCCGGTTGATGAAATATTAAAGACTGTTGAAACAGATACCCGGCCTTTGTTAAAGAATAATCCCGAAGCCTTGTATAAAATTTCAGAACAAAGGGAACATCTGTATCAAAAGTATTGTGATTATGTTATTGATGGTACTGATATTGAAAAGGCCGTTAAAACAATCTGCTCAATTTGGTCTAAAATATCATAGTCAGAAGTTTAAAACAATATATTTGACACAGGGTACTAATTTCATGGTGAGCAGGCTTTGAAAAAAAAGGATATCCTGTATCTTCTGTTGTCAATGCTAATTGTCTACATTGTTTTCCTCATATTCGTAAAAGAACCAGGCACAAAATCTCCTGCATTGAATGAGCATTTTACTGATAACTATACACAGTATTATCAGGAATGGTTGGATGATAAGGTACAGTATAATTACGATTCTTACCATGATACTGTGGAGGTCAGCAGTACCCCGGTTATTAACGCGCGTTCGGCAATGGTTATGGATTTTGAAACAGGGACGATACTTTATGAGAAAAATGCATATATAAAAAGACCCATGGCAAGTATAACCAAGATTATGACCGCAATAGTCGCGCTGGAGAACAGCAGTTTGGACGATGATGTTATAATCAGCGGCAAAGCGGCAGATATGGGAGGATCTGTAATGGGTCTGAAAAAGGACAGCATTGTCAAGATGTACGATCTTCTTAACGGTATGCTTATATGCTCCGGAAATGACGCGGCTGTGGCTATAGCCGAACATGTCGGGGGGACTGTGGAAAACTTTTGTGAGATGATGAACAAAAAAGCTATTGAAATAGGTGCTTTTTCAACGAGTTTTTCAAATCCCCACGGCCTGGATGCTGAAAATCATTATTCCACCGCGTATGACCTTGCGAAAATAACCCGATATGCGTTAAAAAATCCTGTTTTTAATGAAATTGTCAAAAAGAAAGAATATTACTTTAATGGCAGAGTCCTTAAAAATACAAATGAAATGCTCACGGATTATGAAGGAGCAGATGGTGTAAAGACGGGATATACAAGCCTTGCTGGAAGATGCCTTGTGACCAGCGCAACCAGGAATGACATGAGAATCATTTCCGTTGTTTTATTCTGCGATACAAAAAATTTACGTACTTCCAGCAGCCGAAAAATTCTGGATTATTCATTTAACGAATATGGGAAAGTGTTCCTCCTTGAAAAGGGACGCATTGCAGAATCAGTCAAGGTTGAACGTTCAAAATCATTACAGGAGGTCATGGTTGCGGTTGCGGAGGACTTAATCGCGGTATTAAAGCATTCAGAGAGGGATAATCTTTATACACGGGTTTCTTTGCCGGAGAAGGTAATGGCGCCGATAAGACAGGGAGCAATTATTGGGACGATTTCTATATTCCAGGGAGACAGAATAATTGCTGAAACCTCCTTAATAACCATAGAAAGCGCTCAAAAAATGGAATTATCAGATTATTTCCAAAATGTTATAAAGAAATGGCTTGTCATGATACATTAATTGTTTTGCAATTTTTAAATTATTAACTTGCAAAATTTTTTTATATGTCATACAATATGAAAAATGATGTTTATTGTGACATTATAATATACATGGAGGGTAATAATGCAGGCGTTCGAGAATTTCACCAGAGATGAATTAATTAAGAGAAAAAATGAACTTACAAAGGAATATGAAAACTACAAAAAACAAGGTTTAAAACTGGATATGTCAAGAGGAAAACCTTGTTCCGAACAATTAGAGCTGTCCAATGATCTTTTTAAATACACTCAAAACCTGTTTTCGGAAGACGGCACCGACTGCCGTAACTATGGAATTCTTGACGGCATAACCGAAGCTAAAAGGCTGTTTGCCGAATTATTCGACGTTAAAACCGACGAAATCTTTGTTGCAGGCAATTCAAGTCTGAGCCTCATGTATGATTTAATGGCAAAAGCATTTAACCATGGTTTGAACGGATTTGAAAAGCCATGGAGCAAACTTGAAAAAATAAAATTTCTTTGTCCCAGTCCCGGATATGACCGGCATTTTGCCATTACCCAACTTTTCGGGGTTGAAATGATCGTTATTCCGATGAAAGATGACGGTCCTGACATTGATATGATTGAGAATCTTGTATCACAGGATGAAACCATAAAAGGCATGTGGGCAATTCCCATGTACAGCAATCCCACCGGGATAACATACTCTGATGAAGTAGTAAGAAGACTGGCGAATATGAAGACAAAGGCTCCGGACTTTACGATTTTCTGGGATAACGCTTATGGCCTTCATCATCTCTATGATACTCCTGATCGGCTGTTGAATTTAATAGAAGAGTGCCGTAAAGCCGGAAATCCTAACAGAGCATATATGTTCGGTTCTACCTCGAAAGTGACATTTCCGGGCGCCGGAGTTGCATTTATGGCTTCCAGCAAAGAGAATATCAATCATGTTAAGAAGCAGATTGCTATACAAACAATTGGATATAATAAAATCAATATGCTTTTGCACGTCCGTTTTTTAAAGGATGCGGCCAATGTGCGTGAACATATGAAAAAGCATGCTGAGATTTTAAGACCTAAATTTGAAGCTGTACTTGAAATACTTGACAAGCGTCTTTCCGGCAAGGGAATTGCAAAATGGAATAAACCAAGAGGCGGTTATTTTATCAGTTTGAATGTGTTGAACGGTTGTGCCAAAAGAACCGTAAGCCTGGCCAAAGAAGCAGGAGTAATCTTTACCAATGCAGGTGCCACTTTCCCGTACGGTATAGATCCACAGGACAGCAATATTCGAATTGCTCCCACATATCCTCCGTTATCCGAACTGAAAACAGCGATAGAAGTATTGGCTGTTTGTGTTGAGTTGGCGGCATTGGAAAAAGTTCTTGCCGAGTAGATTTTACTTAGGATATTCAAAGAGATTTAAATATATTGAAAAAACAAGCTCACTGAAAAGGTGAGCTTGTTTGATTTAAATCAAGATTATTAATTCCCGGTTTTATAATTATAAATATTATTTAAACAAGTTTGAAATCAAGTCAAATATGTTATACTTACTGAATACGCTTACAGCAACAAGTGATACGGTTGACATGATCTTTATAAAAATATCCAAACAAGGACCGACAGTATCTTTAAGAGGATCTCCGACTGTATCGCCTACAACGGCAGCATCATGCGCAGGTGATCCTTTTCCATGTCCTTCGATTGCGCCTGACTCTATATATTTTTTCCCGTTATCCCAGGCGCCGCCGGCATTACCAGTGAAGATGGCTATCATTATCGCGCTTATTGTAGATCCAATAAGTAGACCGCCCACAAATTTTGGCCCAAATATAAAGCCGCAAATTACTGGTACAGCAATAGCCAATAGAGAAGGTACTTTCATTTCGCTGATAGCGCCTTTCGATGAAATTTCGACACATGTTTTATAGTCAGGTTTTGCTATTCCTTCAAGGATACCGGCGATTTCCCTGAACTGGCGCCGCACTTCATCAACCATCTTCCTGGCGGCTTTTGCAACTGCTTCAATCAGCATACCGGAAAAGAGGAATGGTAACGCTCCGCCTGCAATGGCACCGGCCAGAATCATAGGATCAATTATATTCAAGATTAAATCTGTACCGATTTCATTGTATGAATATAAGTATGAAATCATTAAAGCTAAGGCAGCCAAAGCACCTGAACCGATAGCAAAACCTTTGCCTATGGCTGCCGTGGTATTACCGACAGAGTCCAATGTATCGGTGATGCGGCGTACTTCTGGTTCCAGTCCTGACATTTCGGAGATTCCGCCTGCATTGTCGGAAATAGGTCCATAGGTATCAACGGAAACGGTTGCTGCAACAAATGACAACATTCCTACCGCAGCCATAGCAACACCATACATACCGGAAACATAATAGGAAATAATAATTCCGGCGGCTAAGACTATACATGGAGCCATCGTGGATTTCATACCAAGAGCCATACCTTGGGTAATCGTAAGTGCTGAACCTTCCAATGATGCACTTGCCAGGTTCTTTGTCGGATTATAATCAGCCGATGTATAGTACTCGGCGATAGCACCGATAATAACACCGGACGCTACACCAATTGCAGCTGCGATCCAGGGTGAAGCCCAACCTATTGAGAAATTGACAACACTTAGGTCAGTAAAACTACCAAAGAGCAGCTTTGCCATAATCAATCCTGTTACAATGGTAAGTCCTGAGGATACATAGGTAACAAAATTTAAATCTTTATGAGGATCATGCGACATCCTGGACTTAAACAGAAGGGATGCGATTCCTATACAGCAGGCTATCAAGCCGCCCGACACAAATAACATAGGGAACATTATAAGTTTAGAAAGCAAGTTCTCAGGAACAATAGCTCCATGTGCCTGTGCGGAAATAATCAGGTGATAACCTAAAATGATACAAGATACAATTGCTCCCATAAAGCTTTCCAAAAGATCGGACCCCAGTCCGGCTACATCGCCTACATTATCGCCTACATTGTCTGCGATAGTAGCAGGGTTACGTGGGTCATCTTCCGGGATATGGGCTTCTGTTTTACCTACGAGATCAGCGCCCATATCAGCGGCTTTTGTGTATATACCGCCGCCTACACGGTTAAACATGGCCACCATGGAGCAGCCTAATGCATAACCGGATAGAGACATGGTAAATGGTATAAAAGAAACACCCAACCAGTTTGTTACTGTTTCCAAATTATTTAATTGGCCCATAATCACGCCAAAAACAATATAAACAATGAACAAACCGAAGAGTGCAAATCCTGCTACACAAAGTCCCATAACAGAGCCACCTCGGAAAGCAACTTTAACAGTTTTCCCGATATCTTTTGTTTTGCGGGCCTCGTTAGATACTCGGACATTTGCATAGGTAGCAATCTTCATACCTACCAAACCTGCGGCTCCACTCATAATGGAACCGATAATCAGTGAAACTGCTGCGTACCAGCTGGTAAGTATTACCAAGAACACAGCTACTACGATAACAACGCTATATAGTATTCTGTACTCGTAATTAATGAATGCATTAGCGCCAATACGGATGGCATCGGCAATTTCTTTCATTTTGTCGGTTCCTTCGTCCATTTTCTTTACTGTTGCGAAGTTAAAGGCAGCAAAAGAAATTGCCAAAATAGATGCAATGATGACTAGAATACTGATTGACATTTAAGTACCTCCCTTGTATCCAATGCGAACGCCAAATTTCGCTCATTATATCATAGGGTAATATAAGACGATAATCAATAGATTTTTTAATATTTTTTAAGTTTTTTAAACAATTATTGTTGGTTATTATAGGAAAAGAGAAAAATATACTAATATTAATAGGAAATAATACTTTTAATAGCATATATTAACATAATATTTATGAAATTGTGGGGAATTTTAACAGGATAATAATGGTTTTTTGAATCAGAGCATAAGCTATAAGTACGAAATTTTAAAACAGTTTCATTTATATCTGGATTTTTGCCTTGTTTAGATATATAATTATCTTTGCATAGTTATACAAGTAACAAGTTATGATAACATGATATAACGTTGTCTTTATATTATGTCGACAATACAATGTATCCGGAGGTTACCAAATTGCGCGATATATACGAAAGCCCGTTCAGTAAGCGTTATGCCAGCAAAGAAATGCTGGAAATTTTTTCTCCCCATAAGAAGTTTAAAACCTGGAGAACACTATGGATTGTACTTGCAGAAGCAGAAAAGAAACTTGGATTGGGAATTACTGACGAACAAATAAATGAGCTTAAACTTCACAGAGATGATATAAATTATGAATTAGCGGAACAAATTGAAAAAGAAACACGACATGATGTTATGTCTCATGTACGTGCCTACGGTGCCCAATGCGAAAAGGCAAAAGGTATTATTCATTTAGGCGCCACTTCCTGTTATGTTGGTGATAATACGGATATTATACTTTATTCGGAAGGCTTAAAGCTTATTAAGAAAAAAGTATTATCCGTTATATCCAAACTTTCACGATTTGCAGAAAAATATAAAGATCTGCCTACATTAGGCTACACTCATTATCAGCCTGCACAGCTTGTAACTGTCGGCAAAAGGGCATGTCTATGGATTATGGACCTTTTGATGGACGTTGAAGAGCTGGATTTTGTTATTGACAATCTACGACTCCTGGGCTGCAAGGGTACAACCGGAACTCAGGCCAGTTTTTTAGCACTTTTTAACGGGGATCACGAAAAAGTGAAGAAACTTGACAGTCTCATTGCCGAAAAATTAGGATTTACAAATGTTATGCCGGTATCCGGACAAACCTATTCCAGAAAACAGGATTCCCGTATATTAAACGTATTGAGCTCCATTGCTCAAAGTGCATACAAATTCAGCAATGATATGCGATTACTGGCCAATCTTAAAGAAATGGAAGAACCTTTCGAAAAGAATCAAATAGGTTCTTCAGCAATGGCATATAAAAGAAATCCTATGCGGAGCGAACGAATTTCATCTTTGGCACGCTATGTTATTGTTAACGCGCTTAATCCGGCAATTACAGCTTCTACCCAATGGTTTGAAAGAACGCTCGATGACTCGGCTAATAAGCGAATTTGTCTTCCTGAGGCATTCTTGGCTGTTGATTCAATATTAAACATCTATAATAACATTGCAGATGGCATTGTTGTATACCCGATGATTATAAGAAAAAGGGTTATCGAGGAGCTTCCTTTCATGGCTACTGAGAATATTCTAATGGAAGCGGTAAAGCGGGGCGGAGACAGACAGGTGCTGCATGAGCGTATACGGGTTCATTCAATGGAAGCTTCCAGGATTGTCAAAGAAGAGGGCAAACCCAATGACCTGCTGGAGAGAATTGCCAATGATCCTCTCTTTGATATCAGTTTGGAGGATTTAAAAAATGTTCTTAAACCTGAAAACTACATTGGGCGCAGCAAAGAACAGGTAGAAGAGTTCTTGGAGCAATATGTTTATCCTCTGCTGGAAAAAAATAACGCACAGGAAATCAACGTTGAATTAAAGGCCTGATATTAGAACATAAGTCCTATTGATAATTGCCCGTTATTAATGTAATATTGTCATATCGTCATATTGTTTTAATAAATAGCCGGAGGTCATACGTTATGGTTGCAATTAATAAGTATAGTAATGTACCATTATATTGCCAGCTAAAAAACATAATAATTGAGAAAATCGAAAGCGGAGAATTTGAAGCTGACCAAAAGATACCATCAGAGCAGGCTTTTTGCGATCAATACAATATTTCCAGACCTACCGTTAGACAAGCAATTAATGAATTAACCGCCGCCGGTCAGTTATATAAACTGAAGGGCAAGGGTACTTTTGTAGCTGCACAAAAGAACAATGTGAATATTAAAGACTATACCGGTTTTACTGATTCAATACTGGACAGCAAGGATCCATCCGAAAAAAATATAGTATCTATTGATATAGTGGCAGGACAAGACCATCCTAAGGTTTTAGAGGCATTCGGAATGAAACCGGAAGGAAAAGTTGAGTTTGCCGCAATTACATATACCAATTCAATGAGAAATGAAGTTGTTTCATTAAGCGTTTCATATATTCCACTGACTTTATTTCCTGACATTATCGAGGATATTAAGTCTAATAAGGATGTACTCAGAGGGAAATACCCTTTGATACCCAACAGTGCAAAAAGTACACTTGATGTTATAAATACAGATCAGAAAAATGCTGTTTATTTACAGTTGCAACCAGGACAACCTCTCATTCGGATTAATAATATTCTTTATTCAAAGAGCGGACAACCGGTAGAATACATTATAACAAAATATCGTGCCGATAAGGTCAGGCTCCAGTTTGAAAATCATAAATAACGCTATCTTGCAATCATTATATAGCTCATAGAAATAATTAAGCCGGCTTTATTGCCGGCTTATATTATTGCATCATATTCTGCTTAATATTTTGATATTTCTGAGTAGCCGTCTGAACATCGCTCAAATTAGCATTCTTAACATTATACCAACCTTTTTGCTTCATTGTATCAAAGATTTCATATTGTATCTGCTGTTTATCATTAATTATTTTTGCCATTTCCTGACGCAGGTTTTCACATGTAGATTCAGCCAGAAAAGTCCCATAAGCGCTTATAATTTGCTTCTCACTGCTCAAAGCGTCATTCATCATTTCCTGTTCGGTTAGGTTTACTTGTTGTTGCATTGATTTACCTCCTTATTGTTGCTGCTGTGCGGGTTTATTATGAGAATTCAAATAGTTGAAAAGCATATCAAAATGCTGCTTATGAAGTTGAGCAGCTTTATTGCAGACATTTTTAAGCTGGGGATCATTACAGGTCCTGGCATACATATCAAGCTTTTTATAGTTGAGAGCTTCATAGTTCAGCATGTCTTCCAGTATAGTCAGATTTTTGCTTGTAAGCATGGCTTGGCCTTGCTGTGGCTGTTGATTGTTTTGCTGCATTTGTTGCATATATTAAATAGGCACCTCCATTATGAAAATTGTATATGATTAGTCTGCTCAGATTTTTTATCTTTTATAACTTTTTCAATTGGAATAAAAAATATTAATTTTTTTGAATATCTTTGCAAAACGTCCAATATACTTATATTGACCGAATTGGTCATGCATATTGCATGTACCGACTGTACTGAAGGGGGATTGGCTGTGGAAAGTTTATACAGCGTTTATAATGATATTGCGGAAAGGACAAAGGGAGACATATACATAGGAGTTGTAGGCCCGGTTAGGACCGGCAAATCAACCTTTATTAAAAAGTTTATGGAAACTCTTGTAGTACCTAATATCAAGGATCCATATGATAAAGGACGTGCAATCGATGAGACGCCACAGAGCGCATCAGGGCGAATGATAATGACTACAGAGCCAAAATTTGTCCCTAATGAAGCAGTTACTATCACAATGGACGACAATATCAGTTTAAATGTTAGATTGGTTGATTGTGTCGGTTTTATGGTTAAGAATGCAATAGGACATATGGAAGATGAAATACCCAGAATGGTAAAAACCCCCTGGTCCGATTATGAGATACCTTTCGAAGAAGCTGCTACCATAGGTACCAGGAAGGTAATAAAAGATCACTCAACCATTGGGGTAATGATTACAGCCGACGGCTCATTTACCCAGTTTACGAGGAATGATTATCAGGAAGCAGAAGAAAATGTAATCAAGGAGCTCAAGGCCACCGGTAAACCTTTTGTTATAGTTCTCAATACTGCAGTGCCTGATGCGCCGGAAACTAAAGAATTGGCCAAAGAACTCAGTGAAAAGTATTCAAAGACTGTTCTGCCGATAGACTGTTTAAACCTTAATGTTCAGTCTATTAACAAGATTATGAACGGTATTTTGATGGACTTCCCGGTAAGTGAGATTTGTTTTAATCTTCCTGAATGGATACTTTCTCTTGACAGCGAGCATTGGTTAAGAAAAGAAGTATTTAATGCCATTAATGATTCCTTTGTCGACAGAACCACTATAAAATCGGCTTATGATGCTGCAAACAGGCTTGGTTCATATGAGTTTTTAAGTAAGGCCACTATAAATGATATTCGGATGGGAACAGGTGAGTTGACAATAGACATAAAACCTGCAGAAGGTTTATTCTATCGCATCGTCAGGGAGGAAACGGGGCTTGAAATCGACGGGGAACAGCGGCTGTTCGCAGTGCTTAAGGAACTGTCCGAAATAAGGAACGAATACCTTAAGGTTGAGGATGCTTTGGCAGAGGTTCGAAAAAAAGGTTATGGTGTTGTTACCCCGAAACTTGAAGAATTAACGCTGGAGCCTCCGGAAATTGTGAGACAGGGAAGCCGGTTCGGAATAAAACTTAGGGCCAGCGCTCCGTCCATACATATGATAAGAGCAGATATAGAAACTGAAATTGCGCCTTTGGTAGGATCCGAAAAGCAATCCGAGGAACTGGTAAACTACCTTTTGAAAGAATTTGAAGGTAAGCCTGAAAAGCTTTGGGAATCTAATATTTTTGGGAAATCGCTCCATGAATTGATTACAGAGGGTCTGCAAAATAAACTTTATAAAATGCCTGAGGACGCCCAGTTAAAACTCCAGGAGACATTGCAAAAAATAATTAATGAAGGAAGCGGTGGCCTTATCTGCATCATTCTATAAAAAAATTTGGGGGATTCACGGCTGAAGGAAACGAAATGAATTTAAAAGCCCTATTGGGGCTTTTATTATTATTTATTACTGGAGAGAATATTATTTTTATTTTATTATTTAACGGTAATTGGATTTATTTATGAAAAACAGTGATATAATACTTATATTATAATACACCGAAAGGAGCTTTAATATGTCAGAACTGACCGGTGAAAAAAGGAAGAGAGGCAGGCCAAGGAAAAACGCCGCGGAAGCTGATACCCCAATTGTCCAGGAAGTAAAAAGGGGACGCGGCAGGCCAAAAAAGACTCAGTCTCCTGCGGCTGGGGACAATAAACCGGCTGATAAAACAGGTTCAAAAGAGCTGAATTATAAAGCAATAAATGCGTGGGACAATCCACATTTCGACAGAGACAGCATTATGTCTTTTTGTGAAGGTTATAAATCCTTCATGAACAAGGCAAAAACCGAGCGGGAATTTATTAAAGAAAGCGTTATTTTAGCCAAGCAAAATAATTTCATAAACCTTGACGAAGTCGATGATATAAAGCTGAAACCCGGGGACAGGGTATATCGTGTCTTTAAAGAGAGATTAATGCTGCTAGCAGTAATAGGGAAAAAGCCTCTGAAGGAAGGCACGAGAATAGTGGGAGCTCATGTGGATTCTCCGCGTATCGATATCAAACAGAATCCTTTATATGAATCCACTGATATGGTCTTTTTAAAAACCCATTATTACGGCGGAATAAAGAAATATCAGTGGCTTGCCATACCTCTTGCTTTGCACGGAATTATAGTCAAAGCCGACGGAACCAGCGTTGAAGTGAATATAGGTGAAGATGAAAACGATCCTGTATTTACTATTACCGACCTATTACCCCATCTGGCAAAGGACCAAATGGAGAAAAAGGTAACCGAGGCATTCAAAGGCGAGAACATGAATGTTTTAATTGGCTCCGAGCCCATGGCTGATAAAGAGAATAAAGAGCGTTTCAAGAGTAATATTCTTAATCTCCTTCATGAAAAATACGGAATTGTTGAAGAAGATCTCATATCATCAGAACTCCAGGTGGTTCCCGCTTTTAAGGCCAGGGATGTCGGCATCGACAGGAGCATGATAGGCGCATATGCCCATGATGACAGGATTTGTGCTTATCCGGCCCTTATATCGATTATGGAGACAAGAAATCCGGAATATACTGCTATATGTTTTCTTTCCGATAAAGAAGAGATTGGCAGTGTAGGCAATACCGGCGCCGAATCAAGAGCGCTGGAGAACTTTATTGCCGATATATGCGCCATGACTTCAGATTCCGGCTATACCGATCGTCTTGTCAGGACTTGCCTGAATAATTCAAAAATGCTTTCGGCAGACGTGAATGCGGCACTGGATCCGAATTATGAAGGAACGCACGATAAGATGAATGCAGGTTATTTAGGAAAAGGAATCGCAATAATGAAATACAGCGGTTCCAGGGGAAAGTCGGGAGCCAGCGATGCCAGTGCGGAGTATTTGGGTGAAATCAGAAGACTCTTTAACGAGAATAATATACCCTGGCATATAACCGAACTGGGAGCTGTCGATAAAGGAGGCGGAGGGACTATCGCAATGATGATCGCAAATCTGGGAGTAGACGTAATTGATGTTGGAGTTCCCGTCCTGTCCATGCACGCTCCGTTTGAGGTAGCCAGCAAAGTCGATATTTACTCGGTTTACAGGGGATATTATGTATTCATGAATAAAAACCTTAGCTAGTCCACATAAATCTTAGGGGCGGTTCTATTGGCACAGTTTGTTCCAAGAATAACGGCATGTTAACAAAATAGAACCGTCCCATAGGCAAATATAACTATTACATTGAGGGGCGGATGCAAGGTTTTTAATAGGGATTAGTCGGTATCTATATTGTTTTTGTTACTAAGTGAAACAGAGGAGAGGGGATTGCTGTTAACAGCATCCCTTAATTTCTGGTCATCAATATGGGTATAAATTTCCGTCGTAGCAATGCTTTCATGTCCCAAAATGGCTTGCAGCGCGCGTATATCAACATTACCATGCTTATACATCAACGTTGCAGCAGTATGACGAAGCTTGTGAGGCGAGTATTTATCCGGATCCAGTCCGGAAGCCTTAATATACTTTTTAACCAGGTACTGAACGGTTTTGGGACTTATACGGACTTTGCGCTCGCTTAAAAACAGGGCTTTCGGATCCTTAATTCCTTTAAGCTTTGCACGCTCAGCCATATAAGCCGCTATGGCATCCTGGCAGGCTTTATTTAAATATACGGTACGTTCTTTGTTGCCTTTTCCAATTACCGTAAGTGTATCGCCGCGGATACTGTTTACATTTATTCCCACAAGTTCGGACAATCGCAGACCGCAATTCATAAACAATACCAATATTGCATAATCACGGGCGACATTTTTCTTTCCGCCGACACTTTGAAGAAGGTTAACGCTTTCTTCCAAGCTTAAATACCTGGGAAGCCTTTTGACAGTCTTGGGAGAATCCAGCTCTGCGGCAGGATTATAATCTATAAGCTTAACCTTGGTATGTAAATATTTATAAAAGGATCTGAGACACGCAACTTTTCGGGCTCTTGTAACGGCCGTATTGTTAAGTTCACGACTTGTATAGGCTAAAAAGCCGTATAAATCGGTTAAATTAATTTTTTTAATATCATCCAGAGTGATGTCGTTTACGGGCAGTTCTCTGAATTTATTTTCATCAGCGTTATGTTTTGTAACTTTAATATAGCGCATAAAGGTCCGTAAGTCATAATGATACTCGGAAACGGTTTTTTTTGAAATATTTTTTACAGTCAGCATATAGTTTAAAAACTCAACGGCAATATCAGGCAAATCATTAAAATCAAGGGACATTTACAGCACCTCACAACAATTCATACTAAATATTATACCACATCTCTCTTATATTAAACAAAAATTTTATTTTGTCTAATGTAATATTTTTTAGAATAACCATTTAATAAATTTATTTGATGCCTCTTCTTTTTTAATAACATCTTTGTTTTTTTGTGAAAAACAAACTGAACTAAAATGATATTTAATCGGCAACCTGTATTTTAAGCAAGCCTTTGTCAATAGGCTTCAATAATGCGTCTATTTTATTATTGTCGGTATTCTCATTTAACCATATATCTTTATCTTCATCTTTAATAATGACCGGCATTCGATTATGAATTGATCTTATATCTTCGTTCGCTTCAGTTGTAAGTATTGTAAAATACGGATTTAATACGCCGTTCTTATCCTTGAAAAAGCAGTATATGCCTGCAAGATACATAATGCTTAAATCAACAAATGAAATATAGTGCTTTATGCGTTTTTTACCGATTTCAGCATCTTTCCACTCAAAGAAACCTCTTGCGGGAATTAAACGGCGTCTTTTGGCAAAAGGAAGCTTAAACATTGGTTTTTCCCTGACTGTTTCACAACGGGCATTTATTAAAGGCTTTCCGTTTTTAACAGGAAATCCCCATTTTACAACATGAACAGGATAACCTATACCGTTTGACAAAATATCAGTATCCGAATCATCATTTTGTTTCGGTGTAATTATTGGAGCGTAATCACCCGGGTATATCTCTCCTGCTTTCTTTAACAATTCTTTTTCTATCTTATTAACCAGGCCGGCAAAATCATCAATGTCCTTTTCCGGAATATAAAACCTGCCACACATATTTAATCCCTCTTGTAAATACAACATTACGTAAATACATTATAATATCATACTATTGTATTATATAATAAGGACTAAACATTAATTCGTTTAGTCCTTTAAAATATTATTAAACTTCCATTATTTCCTTAATCTTCGCTTCAACTATTTTATCAACCTTTTCTATATACTCATCAGTAAACTTTTGAATATCTTTTTCCGCAATCTTTAGTTCATCTTCGGTAATTTCCTTTGCTTTCTCCTTCTTTTTGAAGCTCTCTACTGCGTCCCGACGAATCTGCCTTATTGCAACCTTATTATTTTCACCAAGCTTTTTTACTTCCTTGGTCAGTTCAATTCTTCTTTCTTCGGTCAGCGGAGGAAATACCAAACGGATAACCTTACCGTCATTATTAGGATTTATTCCGAGATCGGACGCTTGTATAGCTTTTACAATATCATTAAGTATATTGCCATCCCAGGGCTGAATAGTTATCTGTCTGGCTTCAGGCACCTGGACATTGGCTAATTGAGTAATAGGCGTAGGCGTTCCGTAATAATTTACAAAAATCTTTTCCAAGAGACGAGGATTTGCTCTACCGGCACGTATAGTTGCCAATTCATCTTTTAAGAAGTTGATTGATTTTTCCATCTTCCTGGTAAATTCATCATAGTTCTTAACCATTTTATTAGACCTCCTTTGCAACAAATGTACCAACTTTATCGCCGTTTAAAACCTTTAAAATATTTTCAGGCTCATTAATACTGAATACATGTAACGGGATATTATTATCCATGCAAAGAGATGTTGCAGTTGAATCCATAACCCCCAATTGACGCTGAAGTACTTCCAAAAAAGTTATGGTATCATATTTTTTTGCATTAGGATTGATTTTGGGATCGCTGTCATATACGCCGTCAACGTTCTTGGCCAACAGGATGACCTCGGCGTCTATTTCAGCGGCTCTTAAAACTGCTGCGGTATCAGTTGAAAAATAAGGATTTCCTGTTCCGCAGGCAAATATAACTACCCTCTTTTTCTCAAGATGTCTGACGGCTCTACGCCTGATATACGGCTCGGCAATTCTTGGCATGTCAATAGCCGTTTGAACCCTGGTCGGAACTCCTCTGGATTCCAGAGCGTCCTGTAAGGCTAATGAATTCATAACGGTTGCCAGCATTCCCATATGGTCCGCCGTTGTTCTGTCCATACCCTTACTGCTTCTTCCGCGCCAAAAGTTCCCCCCTCCAACGACTATACCTATTTCAACCCCCATTTCCCATGCGGTTTTAATTTTATCGCTGATATTGTTCAGGATGGTTGAGTCGATACCAAAGCTATTTGAGCTGGATAATGCTTCGCCGCTTATTTTCAGCATAATTCGCTTAAATTTTAACGCCATAAATCCTCCACCATAATATTAATGATATTTTAACATACTGAGGTTTAAGACTGCCCTGATTAAAAAAAGAAGGTATATGACGGTCAAATCATTATACCTCCTTTTATAAATTACTTAATTTGCTTCATTACTTCTTCCGCAAAATTTTCTTCTTTTTTCTCTAAGCCCTCGCCCATCTCATAGCGAACAAATCTTCTAATATTGATATTCTCGCCGATAACAGCGATTTTTTCCTGAAGAACCTGTTGAACGGTTTTATCATTGTCTTTAATAAATGGCTGTTCCAGCAGGCAAACCTCGTTAAAGAATTTTTCTAATCTGCCGGCTACCATTTTTTCAGCAATATGGGCAGGCTTACCTTCGTTAATAGCCTGAGCCTTCAGTATTTCTTTTTCTTTTTCTATTACATCGGCAGGCACGTCTTCTCTCTTAACATAGGTAGGATTCATAGCTGCTATCTGCATTGCAATATCCCTTACAAATGAACGGAACTCTTCATTCTTTGCTGCAAAGTCAGTCTCAATATTAACCTCAACCAAAACACCTATGCGGCCGCCGCCGTGAATGTATGCGTCGACTATACCTTCAGAAGCAAGTCTTCCAGCTTTTTTGGCAGCTTTAGCTATACCTTTCTCGCGCAGATACTCGATTGCTTTTTCCATATCGCCGTTAGACTCAACAAGAGCCTTTTTGCAATCCATCATACCGGCACCGGTACGTTCACGTAATTCTTTTACCATACTTGCACTGATTTCCATTATATTATCCTCCTAAAACCATGTTAAGTACTATTACTCGTTTTCTGCTTCTTCAGATATTTCTTCCGAATCAGGATTCTCATCAGCGTTTTCAACAGGTATATTTTCGAGGTCGATTTCAGTGTCTTCATCCTCGGCTGTTTCTACCGCAACTGTGCCCATTTCTCCCTGCTTAGCTTCAATAATAGCATCGGCAATTTTTGAACTGATCAACTTGACAGCTCTGATAGCGTCATCATTACCGGGGATAACATAATCAACCTCATCGGGATCACAGTTTGTATCGACTATTGCAACAATAGGAATACCCAGTTTCCTTGCTTCCAGGATAGCATTTCTTTCCTTCTTTGGATCAACCACAAATATTGCAACCGGCAGTTTTTTCATGCCAACAATACCGCCTAGATTCTTCTCCAGTTTTTCCATTTCAAGATTTAACTTACTGACCTCTTTCTTGGGAAGAACGTCAAAAATACCTTCTTCTTCCATCTTCTTAAGTTCAAGAAGACGATCAATACTCTTTCTGATGGTCTTGAAGTTTGTCAGCATACCGCCTAACCATCTGTTGTTTACATAGAATTGTCCGCAGCGTTCTGCTTCTTCTTTAATCGCGTCCTGGGCTTGCTTTTTGGTTCCGACAAATAAAATATTACCGCCCTCCATGGCAAGATCCCTGATGAAGAAATATGCTTCCTCGATTTTCTTTACTGTTTTTTGGAGATCAATGATATAGATACCATTTCTCTCTGTGAAGATGTATTCCGCCATTTTAGGATTCCATCTTCTTGTTTGATGACCGAAGTGTACACCTGCTTCCAGCAGTTGTTTCATTGAAATTACTGACATATAATAATCCTCCTTGTTATTTCCTCCGTTATCTTCGTCTTTACAAAGAACACAAAAAAATAAATGTGCACACCTTTGTAAATCAGATAACGTGTGTATTTAAAAACACCCGTAGTATTATAGCATACGGGTGATTTAATTGGCAAGTATTTGAGTATTTATTTCCTAAGCAGTATAAGAAGCAGTACAAGATTGATCAATCAAAAATATCTTTGGTATTATGGTTTGGGTTTCGTTTGACAAGAATGGCCGCCTTGGTAATTGCAGAAATAACATCTACTTCAAATTGAGCTTTTAAATTGTTTATTTTTGAGTAAATCTCGCCTTTCTTTGTGACAATATACTGAGGAGGCAAATCATTCAAGGCTTTTGCGGCAATATCATATCTGCAACGTTCACAAGTGCATACATTAATATCTTTTAAAATATCATCCATGGCACTTAAAACGATTTCTTCCATATAGTTTTTCATTTGATGCATACAAATAGCCCTCCTGTATGGTTATATCAAAATTTTAGCATAATTATCAAAAAAAATATACCATACTTTTCTAAAATTTATTATTTTATTCGATTTTTTTTAACATCATATTCGATTTTTTTTAAGAAAGGCTTTTCAAAAATACGCTTGATTTTTATAAATAACGGTTCGTCCGGATCCATGGGTTTCACAAGTATTGAATGAATGCCCAGCAGGTTTCCGCCCAATACATCTGTAAACAACTGGTCGCCGAGGATGGCGACTTTATCATATGGAAGCCCCATCATTTCAATGGCTTTTTTCAGGGCACCCCCCAAGGGCTTGTGAGCCTTATATATATACTCTATCCCCAGAGGTTTACAGAATAGTTCTACACGTTTCTTTTTTCCGTTGGAAACAATAACGGCTTTTAATCCGTTTTCTTTAAGTGATTTGATAAAGTCTGCGGCCCTTTCGTCCGCTTTCTTTATATATGTTGCAACCAAGGTATTATCGATATCAAGTATAAGTCCGTATATTCCTTTATTTTTCAGCATTACCGGCGTTATGTCAAAAACCGAATCAAGATACATGTCAGGGGTAAAGAGTTTTTTCATTTGTTCCTCCAGAGCCAAGTCTTTTTTAACGTTTATGATTTAATAGCTTTAGCTTACACCAGATAAAACAATCCTGCAACATCATAAACATTATGGAAATATAAGTAATTAATAACTTAATTGCTATAGTAATAGTAAATATTGTATATATAGTTAATATATGATATATTGTTAGCAAGCCATATTTTTTTATATATTGAGGAGGTTGCTCTCAATGAAACCATCTGCAATTATTGCCAAAACATTTCCTTTTATGCTGATTCGCTTACTTGCTTATTTAGTATTTTTCATCGGTATCTGTATTTATACTGCCATAGTTGTTTGGATTCTAGGCGCGATTAAACCTCAGGGCTTTTTTGCGTTTGTCAGCTTTGCCATATTTGGCGGCGGTGGTTGGGCTATCTATAGGTTTGTAAGGGATTATATAAACTATATGATCAAAGCCGCCCATGTCGCCGTAATTGCCGATATGGCAATAAAAGGCGGAGTACCTGAGGGCTTTAATATGTATAATTACGGTGTCAGTAAGGTAAAAAAATTTTTTGTGGCATCTAATCTTCTTTTTGCGGTTGACAGACTGGTAAGCGGCAGCGTTAAACAAATACAGCGTGTTTTCGGAGGAATTGGAGAGTTTTTAAAGTTTATACCCGGAGTAAAAGCTCTGACTCAAATTATCAATATGTTTGTAGACATTATCTTAAACTACTTGGATGAATGTATCATGGGATACATATTCCTCAATGAGGGACAAAATGTATGGAAGAGTGCGGCAGATGGTGTTGTGTTATATGCACAGAACTGGAAAACCATCCTTAAAACCGGCTTGAAGATTCTGGCATTTCTCATAGTTTTCTTCCTGCTTTCCTTCCTGATTTTCAACGGGGTATTTGCAGGTATATTTAATGGAATTGAAAGTTTAGAGAACGGTCTTGCTATGCCGATAGCCTGGGTACTTACTGTCGCATTTGTACTTGTTTTAAAATGGGCTATACTTGACTCAATTATTATGATCTATATGATGACCAATTATCTCAAGGTGGCTTATGGCGCTGAACCCAGCTATGATCTTTATGGAAAGCTGCAAGGAATGAGCAAGAAATTTAAAGAGCTTTTCGGAAAGTCCCAGGAAGCTCAAAATACGGCAGCAGGAACGGTTGCCGGTACCGGAGTATAACTTCAAAACCCGGTTGTTTAATTCCATTAACCATAATAGCCCGGAGACCGTAAAACGGCCTCTGGGCTAATTATAAACTTAATTAATGATGACCTGTGAATATTGACACAGTTTATTTATAAAACTGCTTTTTAAATTCTTCATAATCTGTTATCGGAGCTTTGCATGAATGTTTTTCACAAACATATGCCGTTGTTTTTCCCGGCTCAGTATTATAAGATTGTAAAAAAGGAGCTATTTCGGTCAAAGTTTCATCACCGCGGCTGTAAACCATGGAAACAGAAAAAGGACTGAATTTTTCATTAATAATATCAATATAATGCTTTGCGTTTTCTATCGTATCGGTTGATATTATTATCTCCTGTCCTCCGGAACAGCTGAAAAGCAGCGCCATTAGGCAGAATGAATGACTGAATGGCTGCAGTTTGATACTACCGGAAAAAGCCCTGAAAATTTGATTGGCTTTTTCTTCATACTCATACCTTCCCGTAAGACGGCTCAATTTAAGAAGATTTAACGCCGAAACTGAATTACCGGAAGGGACAGCACCGTCATAAATCTCTTTTGGCCTCATAAGCAATAGTTCGGCGTCATTTCCGTATATAAAAAATCCACCGTCTTTTTCATCCCAAAACAGTTTCAATAAATCGTCGGAAAGCGAAACGGCTCTTCTTAAAAAATCCGTTTTATATGTTGTTTCATAGAGTTCAATCAGGCCAAATATGAAGAATGCGCAATCCTCAAGGTATGCAAGGTGTCTTGCCTCTCCGTCGCGATATCTTGAAAGCAATCTCCCGTCATCCCTTATCAATTTATTTAATACGAAATTAACAGCATTAATGGCAGCCTGGATGTATCTATTTTCATTAAGTACCCGTCCGGCAATGGCAAAGGCAGATATCATAAGTCCGTTCCAGGAGGTAAGAATTTTGTCATCCTTCAGAGGGTGAATCCTTTTTTCCCTATGAATGAAAAGTTTTTTCCTTGATGTTTTAAAAGCGGTTGTATATTCATAGGGCAAATTATTGTTAATTAGATTAGGAATGTTTTTACCCTCGAAATTCCCTTTTAAGGTTATGTTATAAAAACTGGCGAATGCTCTCCCCTCTTCTTCTCCCAGGACCGAATAAATCTCTTCAAGATCCCAAAGATAAAACTTTCCTTCTACCCCTTCAGAATCGGCGTCTTCAGCGCAATAAAACCCACCTTCCTGTGAAGTCATGTCTCTAAGTACATATTCCATAATATCACAGGCGATTAATCCGTACTTCTCTTTTTTTGTTGCCTGGTAGGCTTCAAGATAAGCAATGACTAATAGAGCATTATCATACAGCATTTTTTCAAAATGAGGAACCAGCCATTTATTATCGGTGGAGTATCTGCAGAATCCAAAGCCTATATGGTCATATATACCGCCTCTATACATTGAATCCAGGGTTTTTTCCACCATCTGAAGCGCAGTAGGATTATTTGTCTTTTTCCAATATCTTAAGAGAAACATGAGGTTATGTGGTGTAGGGATTTTGGGTGCATGGCCGAAACCTCCGTATAGGGGGTCAAAATACTGTTCAAAACTATTGAAAGCCTCATCGAATATATTTTCTGGAATGTTTTCCATATCCGGTTCAATCTTGTGTGATATATATTCAGTTATTTTATCACCGGACTCCAATAGTTTTTCCCTGTTATCTGTCCATGCATTTATAACAGCCTTAAGAATGGTCATAAGCCCCTGCATCCCCATACGGTCGTCCCTGGGGAAATAGGTTCCGGCAAAAAACGGCTTCTGTTCATGTGTCATAATAATTGTGAGCGGCCAACCGCCGCTTCCGGTAAGAGCCTGGCATACATTCATGTAAATAGTGTCAATATCAGGTCTTTCTTCCCTGTCGACTTTTATCGAAACAAAATGTTTATTTAGAAAATCGGCAACTTCCTCATCTTCAAAACTTTCTCGCTCCATAACATGGCACCAGTGACAGGTTGAATAACCGATGGAGAGAAAAATTGGTTTATCCTCAACTTTAGCCTTTAAAAATGCTTCTTTCCCCCATGGATACCAATCAACCGGATTATAGGCGTGCTGCAGCAAATATGGTGATTTTTCGTTTATCAGCCTGTTAGGTGCTTTTTCTTCAATATTTGACATAGATATCATCCTTTAAAATACGGTATATATATTCTGTCCATATTATACCCATATTAAGAAAGCGACTATGTAAACCACATAGCCACTTTCCTAAATTAAACTATAATCTGTCATAGATATTAATTCAATGTATTTTACATTATTTTTAATGGCTTTAAATAAGCAATACACTCCTTTTTTATCAATTTTACCATGTCCTCAGGAATATCTAAACCGCAAGAACTTTCTGACTGTACAATGCCAGTAATGGCATGCTGCCTTATCTTTCTTAAATTGAAATTAAGCATATTGGATACAGTTGGTGGACTAAAGTTGACTGCAATAAAAAAATTGCTATGAAAAGCTACATAGCCACTTTTTTTCTGCCTATATTTTAATACTTTGTAAGCCGGGACCGGCTAACAGGTTTATCAATCGTTTTCATTAAGCTGAAGGATAGTCATTTACAAGATAATACAGGGGTGGCTCGTCCTCTTCTATGGCAGGGAACCTTCCGACTTCTTCATAAAACCTGTTGTCTGTGTAGTCGTCGTTGCACTCTGAAACTTCGCCCACAAGTACGCGGCCTTTGCCGGCTTCTCCCCAGAATGAATGGTATTGACCGGGATAAAGGGTAATACTTTCTCCGGGCTGCAACCTTATTGTTGTTCCGGCCGGAACCACATACTCTCTTCCGTCACTGTAGACAGTTACTGGAGTATCCGCAAGGCCTCCGTCGCTTGTTGAGTTATATAATTTTATCATAAGGTTTCCGCCGCCGCGGTTGATTATATCTTCTGTCTTTTTCCAGTGGAAATGGAATGGAGTAATCTGGTTTTCGCCTACAATCATTATCTTTTCGGCATATGTCTTTTTATACTTAGGTATATTCACATTTCCGTTTCTGATGGTAAAAAGAAATAAGCCTTTATTGTAGAAATCTCCGCTTCCGAAATCGGTAATATCCCATCCCAGGTGATTATCCCTGATTTCGTCATATTCTTTTCCCTTCGATTTCCATTCCTCCGGTGTCCAGTAAGCAAAAGGCGGTAATACAAACTGATGCGCTTTAAAAAACTCTATTCCGTCCCTAATAATTCTGTTAATCTCTGAACGTTTCATCTTAAACTCCCCTTTTCCATATCAAATATTTTTTTGATTTACAATAATCTAATGTATCTTATAAAATACTTTGATTGCTTTTTCCGAATCTTCCTTCATAGCTTTTACCGCGGCAAGGGCAATATCATGGAACAATATGCCTTCCTGCTTGTTTATCAGTTCTTTTGCCGCAAGCACAGCTTCCCTGGACATATAAGTATAGTAGTTTACTTTGCGAATTCCCTTTGCTATTGCCGTTGTATAATCTTCCCTGCTTAAACCCGATCCGCCGTGCATAACCAATGGAGTTTTCGTTATATCTTTGATACTTTCAATTCTTTGAAAATCCAGTCTTGGTCTTTCGGCATAAATACCGTGTACTGTTCCAAAGGAAGCGGCAAGCGCATCTACTTTAGTCATTTCCACAAATTTTCCTGCAATTTCGGGATCGGTATATATACCTTTTTCTCCTTTAGTCCCTTCGGTGCTTTCAATGCTGCTTCCCATTACTCCGATTTCCGCTTCGATTCCTGCCCCATATTTCCTTGCCATTTTAACCGCTATTTGAGTGTTTTCCACATTTTTCTCAAATGAAAGCCTTGAGCCGTCGTACATAACTGAAGTGAAACCCAGTTCCAGGGCTTTTTCTATATAGTCCAGCGATTCGCCGTGATCCAGATGAACGCATACCGGCACTTTGGCTCTTTTTGCGCAAAGGACCATAACAGGACCTATTGTTTCCAAAGGCATAACATTTTCATGGACCTGCGCATGAGCGATTATGACCGGAATCTGGTATGTTTCGGCATTCTGCAAAATCGCCATTATACATTCCAAATTAGGGGTATTAAACGATCCGATAGCGCATTGGTTTTTTTCCGCATAAGAAAGTACTTCCTGTAGGTTGACCAGCATATTATTCTCTCCAATTCATGATTTATGCGTTGTATTTATATATTGTTTTAATATGATTTTAATCTGCATCTTTATACTTTTCATACAGTTTTCTTATTTCCTCAATGTTCATCATTCCGGATATGCTGTCTACTTCCGACAAATTGCAGGCAGCAGCCGCGCAGGCTATCTTAAGGGATTCCTCGATTGATAATTTATTATAGATGGAATACAGCATGCCTGCACAGAAGGCATCGCCGGCTCCAACGCTTCCTTTTATGTATCCGGGAGGAAGTTTAAGTGAAGGAATACTGAAAAAATCCATGTCAGAAGACATTGCCCATCCGCCTTGCGGGGCATGAATAACAACCAGTTCCTTAACACCGGCCGATAATAATTTTTCACAGATCCTCTTTATAAGTTTTTCATCGATTATGCCATCAGGACCAAAGGGACTGATATTAACCGTCTTACCTGCCTCAATCTCATTGATGATTATATAATTGCAGTATTTCAAACTGGCCTGAACTATTTCCGAATATTTTTCATTATCTACGCTTACCAAATCCATTGAGGTTTTTATACCTTTTGACTGGACTTTTGCCAGTGTCCTTGCCATCACCGTACCGTATTCCGGGTCATCTTTATCAAAAGGATCCATCAATAAGGCGTATCCCATATGAAACATATCAGTATTTATGGAATCGAAATCGATATCTTCAATTGAATATCTTCGGTTTACACCTCTTGCAAAAAAGAATGATCGTTCTCCCGTTGATTCAACAGTCATGCAATCGGTGAAGGCGGTTAATTCACCGTCAAATACCTTAATACCGTCGGTGTTGATTCCGTGTTGCCTTAGAGTATTTAAAACATATTCTCCGTTTTCATCGTTACCTATTCCTCCGTACGCATAAAGAGGAATTGAAGGGTCGATTTTTGATAGGTTGATAATGGTATTGGGCACACATCCGCCGACACACCTGGTGCAGGACAGGATGTTGCTTAACATTCCCTTCTCTACATACCGGTCAATCACTTTATTATAATCTACCGTGATTATACCTGCAATCGCTATACCTCTTCCCATAAAATCCACATCCTTTATTTATTTCTTTAAATGATGATATTATTGTTTCAGGTATTGATTGATTTTCCTCTCCAGTATTTTCAGAGAACTTTCGACATTTTTATCATACCTTATAATCTCCTGGATACCGCCATTTGCTATCGTAATAGCCTCATTATATTTTAATATTTTTGGGGCTACGGTTCCTTCTTCAATCACATGGCTCAACAATATATTATCAATAACTTTTTCGCTTTCTTCAATATCTTCCTGTAAAATCAGTTCAGCTTCCTGCGAACTGGTAACATTTTTCAATACCGAAGCTCCCTGGGAATACCTGAATATGTCCATTTGTATTTCTTCGTCATAAGTCAAAAGTTTTAAAAACTCCCAGGCCAGTTCTTCGTGGGCTGTTTTACTGCTTATCCCCATCAAAAGCGTATTGACTTCCGATATATTTCCACCGTTTTTACCGGCAGGAAATGTTATGCAGTCCCATTGGAAATTCAGATATTTCTTCATTTTGTACGGATATGTCTTATAAGTACGGTATTCTGCAAAAGATAGCGGCATAAAAACTACATTGCCACTGTCGAAGTCCTCCTGGGTTACATTCTGCTCCTGGTTCAGATTATACAACATTTTTATAAACTTAACCGCCTCAACAACCTTTTCATCCGAAAGGTCTATTTTCATTTCATTTTCGTCGAACAGGACCGCCCCATTAGTACGAGCGGCATCCAGCCAATCGTAATTATAAATGCCGAACTGGTCCAGGATACCGTCCCCGTTGATATCTTTGGTTACTTTCCGGCAAATCTCATACAAATCGTTCCAGGTCCAGTCACTGCTTGGAACACTGATTCCTTCTTTCTCCAGCAATGTCTTATTTACAAACATAAGGTTAGGAACGGTTTCATAGGGAAGCGCATATTGGGTTCCGTAGTATTCCCCTGACAAAAGAGCTGGCCCAAAATATTTATTTTTATCAAATGACGCATCTTTCTCTATCAGTTCATCCAGGTTTTTTAACAGGCCCAATGAAGCAAACTGGTTAAAATCATTTGACAGAATCATGAACACGTCGGGTGTTTTTCCCAACAGGGCTTGCTGTGAAAACCATTCCGAATAATCGTCCTTAAGTATTCCGCTGCAATAATGTATCTTTACATTACTATGCTTTTTTTCAAACTGCTCAATTGCCTTGTCAATAATTACATAGCTGTTTGGATTTGCAACGTCCCAGTTACTGCCGGCAAACATCCCGAATTCAAGGACTATGGGTTTATTGTCTTTATTGATGTAAGCGCCGGCGGATACTGCCAGCAAGACCAATATTGCTATTGTAATTATTATGTATTTAGTTTTTTTCATAATAACGCTCCATATTTATTTTGCTGTTCTGTTAACTTAATAAGAAAAATGAGACCTGAAACGCCTCTGGTATAATGGAAATCGCCAAACCACCATTACCTCCCAGAAAGGAGCGTTCAAGTCTCATGACTATTATACCATCTAGCGAAGTATGTCCAAGGTGTTTTTCAAAAGTCAGGAGAAACTCCTTTCCAGATAAGAAGGCCCCCAGGAAATATATTGCTATTCAGGAATGGTTTGATAATTCACAGAATGTAAACTATTATGGTGCCATATTTGAC
>JAAYFU010000044.1 GCA_012728095.1 Clostridiaceae bacterium | reverse complement strand
TTTTACCGTTGATATTCTCTCCGATGGTAGTATATTTGCTAAACCTTTGAATGACGAATTATTTTTTCCGGTCAGGTATAATAATCAAAGAAATACTATCGACATAATCCGGCAAGGAAAGGATAATAAGGTGGGGGATATTTTTCCCCCCCTTTCTGCCATGATTACCATAAAGATGTTACCGCTTTATCATGATGATCGTTTTCTGTAAATTAACTGGTTATTTCCCAGGTGCTTCCATAACATAGTTGTTTTGACCAGCGCAAATGTGGAATAATATAGATATAACATATTCTGAATATAAATTCCAATTTTGCGGAGGATTTTTGTTGAGACTTGTAGCGTTTGTAGGGGCAAGCGGTTCCGGAAAAAGTCATCGCGCATTGTGGGTTGCAAGAGAAAACGATCTGGATTATATAATAGACGATGGCATTTTAATACACGAGAATTCAATTGTGGCGGGGAAATCAGCCAAAAAGGCTCCGTCTAAGATTGGTTCTGTGAAAATTGCGCTCTTCTACGAAGAAGAGCATCGGAACAGTATTAAAAAGGCAATTGAGGAACATCAGCCGAAAGGGATACTGGTATTGGGCACATCTGACGCAATGGTGGAAAGGATTGCAAAGGTCCTGGAGCTTGGAGAGTATGAAAAAAGAATTTATATAGAGGATGTGGCCAGTCCATATGAGATTGAACAGGCAAAAAAAACCCGAATCGACCAGGGAAAACATGTTATCCCGGTTCCCACCATGCAGTTAAAAAAGCAGTTTTCAGGCTACTTTTTAGACCCTCTGCAGATTTTCAGGAGAAAAGGAAAGGGCCATTTTCAGAATATTGGCGAAAAATCAGTGGTAAGGCCTACTTTCAGTTATTATGGGAAGTATACGATATCGGACTATGCAATATATCAATTGGTTAATTATACTATTGTAACTATGCCCCAGATGGAGAAAGTAAGCAGATTCCGTACCAGCAATACCCCTGATGGACTTTATATTGATATGGATGTTATAATGGTATTTGGTTACAATCTGCTGGAAGCAGTTAAAGCGGCAAGAGCCCAAATCATTAAGGAATTGGACAGGTTCGCAGGGTTTAATGTAAATTCGTTTAATATAAACATAAAAAATTTAGTTTTCAAAAAGAGTCCGCCGGATTTTTAAAATCATGGAGGAAAACACAGTGTCTCATTTGGAAAAATCTAATATTGATTATCAGAATATGAGCGATGAAGAAATACTTTCATATGTTCATTCCGGATGCAAGCTGGGGATGGAACATCTTATCGAAAGGTACAAGCCTCTGGTAAGAGCTAAGGCCAGGAGCTATTTTTTAGTAGGCGCCGACAGGGAAGATATTGTCCAGGAAGGTATGATCGGGCTTTTCAAAGCAGTCCGGGATTACAGGTATGACAAAAAAATTCCCTTCAGGGTATTTGCGGAAATGTGTATTACCCGACAAATCATTACTGCGGTTAAAACAGCTACAAGGCAAAAACATATACCCTTAAATACATATGTTTCACTTAACAGGAAAGTGTTTGATGAGAACTCTGATAAATCACTGATGGAGCTGGTCCAGGAAATATCCGTAGCCGATCCGGAAGAACTGTTTATCAATAAGGAAGAGTATTCGTTCTTTGAAAGCATGGTAATAGGAATATTAAGCCCTTTCGAAAGGGAAGTATTAAAAAAGTATCTGGCAGGAATAAACTATCATGACATTGCAAAGCAACTTAATAAACCTGTTAAATCTGTGGATAACGCTCTTCAGAGGCTTAAGAAAAAAATAGAGAAAAGTATTCAGGAAATAAAAGCAGAGGATTTGGAAAAGGACAAATAAAAAATATTGGCCTGTTTTTAACAGACCAAAAGATAAATGTGCTAAAAAGGAGGTAAAAGTATATAAAGGTATAGTGTTATTAAAATTATATAAGAAAATTGTCGAATTATCAAGAACTTTTTAGTTGATTTGTACAAAAATCCAATAAATCATGGGGGGATTGATTATATTATGATTATTAAATGGCGGCCTGAGTATAGCTGTTATGATAAAACAATTGATGAACAGCACATGAAAATGATTGATATGATTAATGAGATGAACGAACTGTCTCAGTATGATGAACATATTGATCGTTACGACAAAATTTTAGAGATTTTTTCCGGTTTAAAAGATTATGCCGTTTATCACTTTGGTTATGAGGAAAAAATGTTCAAAGAACATGATTACGACTCTTTTAATACGAAATTACAAATTCTTGAGCACAAAGGCTTCGTAAACAAAATTGAATCAATAGATTTATATGAATTAGACGAAAAACAGAATGAAACTATCGCCGATGTGCTGGACTTCCTGAGCAAATGGCTGGATCATCATATTTTGCAAATAGATAAAAAATTCGGCGAGTTCTTAAAAGAAAAATATGAAAAATAAAAAGATTTGGGACTTGCTTCATCAATGGTTGTTACTTTATAAGCGTTCGTGTTAGAATAATAATCAGAAATACCAATGCTGCAAATGCCGATATTACATAAGAGAAAATCTATTGAATTGAATGGAGATGATATCTTGTCTGAAAAAAATAAAGTAGCAGTTCGTATTGCAGGCAATGAATATGTAATAATCGGATCCGAATCTCCAGAATACATACAAAAAATTGCTCTCTTTGTGGATAGAAAGGTGACGGAAATAACAAGGAAGAATCATCTCCTAAGTACTTCCATGGCATCTGTTCTGGCAGCAATAAATATGGCTGATGAAATGTTTCGCGCAAATGAGGAACTGAAGAATACCACGAGCGCCTTATCGGAGCTTAAAAAGAAGCATCAGGAGCTTTTGGAAGAAGCTCAGAGAATAAAAGCAGAAAATGCGAAACTGAAGGAAAGAGAATCCCAGCTTAGGATAGAACTGACCAGACGGGAAACTGAGTTAAAAGAAGTAAGAAACGCTCTTAATACAATTTCTAACGCAAGGAACAATAATTAAGCGGAGGTTTGTTATGTTTGATAAAATGATATCATGGGGAGAGCTTATAGTGCTGGTTCTCTTTGTCCTTGGTTCTATACTTATATGTTACCTCATTGTGGCGCTGGCGAATTTGCTCCGTATACTTAAAAATGTAAATGAAATAATAGATAAGAATAAAGATAACATCAACAAGTCTGTGGGTAAGCTGCCGGAAATTACCGATAACGCGGCAAAAATAACAGGCATGGTAAAAGATAATCTCGACGGTTTGGGGAAAATCGTTGGAGATGTGGAGAAAATCTCGGAAACAGTAAAAAAAGGTGCCGAGACCATTCAAAATGATATCATTTTAAAAGCAAAATCGATTCTCGATATTATTGACGCTATAAAGAAATTGTATGAAAAAAGGAAGAAGAAATCGAGCAAAAAAAGCGGAACTGTTTATAAATATAAATATAAGCCCGGTGAGGAAAAACCGGATGAAATCGAGGTTGAATCGTCAACCGAAGTTGAGAAAGACAATATTGTTCCCGGTGACTATGTGATTGTTGAGTCGGAAGTTAATGGCGATGAACCCGAAAACGATGAATCACAACAGGAAGAAAAGGATTAAAGGCAACAGGTTATTTATATGAAAGGACACAAATTAGAGCTGCTCGCTCCCGCGGGCAGCTTTGAATCACTTAAGGCGGCAATTTTAAACGGTGCCGATGCGGTATACTTAGGCGGGGGAAAACATAACGCCAGGATCAATGCAGCCAATTTTACCGAGACGGAGTTGGCAGCTGCTTTTGACTATGCCCATGAAAGAGGTAAAAAGGTTTACGTAACACTCAATACCTTAATGAAAAACCATGAACTGACCGATGGACTTAAGTTTGCGGAGTATATTTATAAAGAGGGCGCGGACGCTGTCATTGTCCAGGATCTGGGCCTTGTCAGGCTGATTAGGGAATACCTTCCCGATTTCTGTATTCATGCCAGTACCCAGATGACCCTTGCCAACAGTGAAGCCGTTAAAACTATTGAAGCAATGGGGGTTAAGAGAGCTGTACTGCCCAGGGAGCTGACACTGGAAGAGATAAGGGCAATTAGTGAAAAAACTACTGCCGAGCTGGAGGTATTTGTTCATGGAGCTCTCTGCGTATGTTATTCAGGCCAGTGCCTGATGTCCTCTTTTATAGGCGGAAGAAGCGGCAACCGTGGATTGTGCGCCCAGCCATGCAGGCTACCCTGGTCTTTGTCGCTGGATGGCAGGGAATACGGCAATTCTTCATATTTAATTAGTCCCAGGGATTTGATGGCGGTTGAACTTTTGCCTTTGCTTAAAAATTCCGGAATCGATTCCCTCAAAATTGAAGGGCGCATGAAATCACCCGAATACGTGGCCATTGTTACATCAATATACAGAAAATATCTTGATATGCTGGAGAATGAGGGAGAAGGGAATTTCCGTGTCGAGGAAGCCGATAAGGAAATCCTGATGCAGGCATTTAACAGGGGCGGTTTTACCCGCGGTTTCCTGGAAGGAAATCGGAATTTCAGAAAACTTGTATATACGAAACATCCGAAGCACCAGGGCGTTTTATTGGGACAGGTTTCCGACACCCGGCCTTTGTACGTGAAAATTAAATTAGACAAGCCCCTCAGTATGGGAGACGGAATTGAAATATTTGACCTGTCGGGTGATGTAATTAGCTTTATGGTGACTTCAATCCTGGATAAGGGTCAGCAGGTACGTTCTGCAAAGGCAGGATCAGAAGTGTGGATAGGAGATGTAAAAACTGCCGTAAAAAAAGGAAGCAAGGTTTACAGGACTCTTTCCAGGCTGCTTTTTGATGAGGCAAGAAAAACTTTTGAGCAAAAAGAAATACCCGTTATCCCTCTCGACATGGAATTCATCCTTAAAACAGGGGAACAAGCCAGGCTTACGGCAACAGATCCCGATGGCGACACAGTTAACATAATATCTGAGATGTCGGCTGAAAAAGCCGTTAACAGGGCATTATCCCATGAACGAATAAGAGAGCAACTGGGCAAAACAGGAGGAACGCCTTATTATTTGCGCGAGTGTTCCATATTTTCCGATAATGAAAGCGTTATTCCCATATCAGCCCTAAATTCCATGAGACGCAAGGCCCTGGAAGGCATAAAAGACCAGCGTATTAAAAAACATAAAAAACCTTCTCCCAAAGAGTATAAAAGTTTTTATGAAGAATGGACTGCAGGAAAAGGCCGAAAGAAAAAACCCGAAAAACTGTTTCTATCGGCATATTTTTATGCGATACCCGATTCAATCGGGGATCTGAATGATTATTTAGACCGTGCCTATTTGCCGTTGGTTCCTCTTAATCAGCTTAATAAGTTTAAAGAAGAATTTGAAGGTGAAATATATATTTGGACACCTGCCATACTTAAAGATGACGAATTAATTGCCGTAAAAGAAGAACTTGGGATCCTGGCGCCTTTTATTGACGGTATTTCCTATGGGAGCCTAGGGATCAATAAGATATGTAAAGAAGCTTTTCCTGGTATATCCCTTTGCGCCGAACCGTCAATCAATATATTCAACGACGCTTCCGTCGAGATTTTGGAGAAGTTGGATACCTCCACGGCTGTTCTGTCTCCTGAACTGAATTTAAAGGAGGTTAAAGGGATAGCATCGCAAAATCTTAAGCTGGAAGCTATAGTATATGGCAGGATCCCGCTGATGACAATGGAACATTGTCCTTCATCGCTTGAAATTCCCTGTACCGGCAAATGCGGTGACTGCAGCGGCAATAAAGGATTTTTAAAGGACAGGAAAAATGAAGTATTCCCTTTTGTCAGGGATACTGTTCTAAGGCGAACCCGAATTTTCAACTCCTGTGTGGTTTTTATGGATGATATTGATGCCGTTAAGGACACGGAAGTAAGTATCTTCAGGCTTGCCTTTACCGATGAAGATAAAACTGCCCGCGAAGCCGTGGCCCGGTATTTTTTTGAGAAATTAAGCGGCAGGATTAATCATGAAGCCTGGGTTATTGAAACCATAAATAAAATAAGAGAAAATGGATATACGAAAGGCCATTGGCACAGGGGAACGGAATAAATAACCGCGATTTCGAACAACAGGGGGGGGAAAGGTGAATATTATGGTGGATGTTTATGTTGAAGTAATCAGGGAGGGAGTAAGATTACCCTTTTACGCCAATCCGTATGATGCCGGCATGGATGTGTGCGCTGCGGAAGATACAATAATAGAGCCGGGGCAGACGGTAATAATTCCAACGGGTTTAAAGTTCGCCATTCCCGAAGGTTATGAAATCCAGGTTCGTCCCAGGAGCGGGATAAGCTTAAGGACCCCGCTTCGCCTTGCCAATTCTCCCGGTACAATTGATGCAGGATATAGAGACGAGTTGGGTATAATAGTACACAATTCATCTATAGCAAGCAATGTAAAAAACGGGGAATATCTAACCCTTGACAGCAAGGGGAATCAGCAGGGTACCTACATTGTCAGAAAAGGTGAAAGGATTGCCCAGTTGGTCCTGGCGGAGGTTCCCAGGATGAATTTAATCCTTGTGGATTCGGTTAAAGATATCGGCACCGACAGGGGCGGGGGCTTCGGTTCTACCGGGATTTAGATGATGCTTAATTATCACGATTGTTCTATTGGAAAAGGGGAATGAAAATGATAAACAGGCAAAGGTTAACAGAACAATTCATAAGTTTAGTCAGGATAGACAGCCTTACCAGGCAGGAAAGAAAAATGGCTGACGCTCTGTTAAAAAAGCTGAAAGATATGGGTTTAGAACCCTATGAGGATGGTACCGGATCTAAAATAGGCGGGGATGCGGGGAATGTGATTTGTTACGTAAAAGGCGAGAAACAAAAACCTGCCTTGCTGTTAATGGCACATATGGACACGGTCGTTCCGGGAATTTCGAAAAATCCGATAATTGACGGTGATATTATTAAGACAGACGGAACAACTGTCTTAGGCGGGGATGACGCCGCAGGAATCGCGGTGATCCTGGAGACTGTTAAATCCCTTTTGGAGGATAAAACTCCTTTTGCAGACCTTTACCTGGTCTTTACCGTGGCGGAGGAGAGCGGTCTTTTTGGGGCCAGGAATCTTGATCTTTCCAGGATTCCGGCTGACTATGCCATAATACTTGACGAGGGCGGAGATATCGGGACAGCAGCGGTAAAGGCTCCCCATTACAACAGGTTCAAGGTAACCTTCATAGGAAAAGCCGCCCATGCGGGAGTGGAGCCTGAAAAAGGACTCAGCGCCATTATGATGGCATCCAAAGCAATTGCTGATATGCCTCATTTCGGGAGGATCGATGAGGAAAGCACCTCGAATATTGGAATAATAAAAGGCGGGCAGGTCCGTAATATTGTATGTGATACATGCGAAATAGAAGGAGAAGTAAGGTCTGTTTCTGAAGAGAAGATAAACAGATATACCGATGAAATACTGGATCACTTTAAAAGAGTATCCGAAAAAATGGGTGGCACTGTAAAAATTGAACTGGAAAAAATGTATCCCGGATTTGACATTAAAGAATCAGATGATATTATCAGCCTTCTGAAAGAAGCATCCGACGCAACCGATATACCTTTGAAGCTTCAAGCCACAGGCGGAGGGAGTGATACAAACATCATCAACGGAGCTGGGATACCTGCCATAAACATCAGCGTCGGTATGGCGAACGTTCACTCAACCAATGAATATATCCGGATATCTGATATGGAAAAGGCATGCCGCTTCCTGACAGCAATTATAAAGGCGGCTTACGGCCGGAACAAGTCTTAATGTTCCTTTTGAGCCCTGAAGGCCGGCGAGGTGAAGGTCGCAAGGAATCTTTTATTTCCATTCGTATATAATATAAAAAAGGATCTGTTAACAGATCCTTTTTTGAGTTATTCATTAAATAACATTATTCTCTTGTCGGATCACACTACTCCCTGGGCATACATTGCGGCAGCTACCTTTTTGAAACCTGCGATATTTGCTCCCAGCACGAGATTATCCGGTTCTCCGTATTCTGCGGCAGCTTCGCTGGCATTTTTGTAAATGTTCTTCATAATGGTCTTAAGCTTTTCATCTACTTCTTCGAATGTCCAGGATAATCTTAAGCTGTTTTGGGACATTTCCAGGCCGGAAGTGGCGACTCCGCCTGCATTGGCTGCCTTACCGGGAGCGAATATGACCTTATTCTTAATAAACAGTTCAACCGCATCGGGAGTGGAAGGCATATTGGCGCCTTCGCCGACAGCGATACAGCCGTTCTTTATAAGAATTTCAGCGTCCTCGCCGTGAAGCTCATTCTGAGTTGCGCAAGGCAAAGCAATATCACACGGAATAGTCCATATTCCCCTGCTGCCCTCGGTATACTGCGCATGAGGATGATGCTTGACGTATTCCGATATACGGCCTCTCTGTACTTCCTTTATAAGTTTTACGGTATCAAGATTGATTCCGTTTTTATCATAGACATAGCCATTGGAATCGTTAAGGGCAACTACCTTCGCGCCAAGTTGCTGAGCCTTTTCAGCCGCATATATGGCAACGTTGCCGGAACCGGAAATTACAACTGTTCTGCCTTCAAAAGAAAGGCCTTTTGCGTTTAATGCTTCTTCAACAAAATAGCAGAGACCGTAACCTGTCGCCTGGGTACGGACAAGGCTTCCGCCATAAGGGATACCCTTTCCGGTTAATACTCCTGTAAACTCGTTCCGCAGCTTTTTGTACATTCCAAACATGTATCCGATTTCACGGGCACCTACGCCGATGTCTCCCGCAGGGACGTCAGTATCAGGCCCGATATGACGGAAAAGTTCAGTCATAAAGCTCTGGCAAAAGCGCATGATTTCCATTTCTGATTTACCCTTAGGGTCAAAATCCGAGCCGCCTTTGCCGCCGCCCATTGGAAGCGTGGTAAGGGAGTTCTTGAATACCTGCTCAAAGCCTAAGAACTTGATTATGCCGAGGTTTACAGAAGGATGAAAGCGAAGTCCGCCCTTATATGGACCTATAGCGCTGTTGAACTCCACACGAAAACCACGGTTGACATGTACGGTACCATTGTCATCAACCCATGGTACACGGAAAATTATTTGTCTTTCAGGTTCAACTATGCGTTCAAAAATTCCGGCTTTGACATACTCAGGATGTCTTTCGGCAACGGGTTCCAAAGATTCAAGCACTTCTTTTACTGCCTGGTGAAACTCAGGTTCTCCCGGATTGCGCTTTAGAACCTGTTCATAAATACCGGCTAATATTTTCATAAAAAACCCTCCATTATGTAATCCTTGGTCTGTTAACTTAATAATAAAAATGAGACCTGAAACGCCTCTGGTATAATGGAAACTGCAAAACCACCATTACCTCCCAGAAAGGAGCGGTCAAGTCTCATGATTATTATACCATCTAGCGTAGTATGTCCAAGGTGTTTTTCGAAAGATCTTTACCGTTTTGGTAAGGACAAGGAAGGATTTCAAAAATATCAGTGTAAACGATGTAAACGCCAGT
>JAAYFU010000043.1 GCA_012728095.1 Clostridiaceae bacterium | reverse complement strand
TGGAATAATTACTGTACTTTATCAAAGAATAAGCCGGGATAAAAATTTACCCCATTTTGTTTTCCTACAGATATTAACCTTTGTAATTGAGATGGATTTATGATTAAATCAAGATATAGAACAATGACTTAATTATCATTAACTTTAATGAGTAAAACAGCAATATTATTATAAACGGATACTTTATAATATTATGTTTTTGATTAACTGTACGAAGGAAGATTAACATGGTTAACTGGTTTAGTATGACTCCTTCGGAAGTAACTGAAAAACTGGAAACAAATCCGTTGACCGGACTTACTTCCGAAGAAGCCTCTAAAAGATTGGAGAAGTTCGGGAAAAACGAGCTTGAGTCGCAAGAAAAACCAAGTCTCCTGGTGCGTTTTCTAAGCCAGATGAAAGACCCTATGATTATTGTTCTACTGGTTGCTGCTGTTCTGTCTCTCGTTTCAAGCGGCTTTCGCGATTGGCTTGATTCAATCATAATTTTATTGATCGTAATTGTAAATGCAGTTATCTCAATAATGCAGGAAAGTAATGCCGAAAAAGCACTGGAAGCGCTGAAAAAAATGTCAGCGCCACTGGCAAAAGTTATCCGCGATGGTACGATAATACACATAGATTCAAACCTGCTGGTTCCAGGCGATGTTATTATTTTGGAGGCAGGGGATCTGGTACCGGCAGATGCCAGGATTATTGAATGTGCAAATCTAAGGGCTGATGAATCGGCTATGACAGGAGAATCGGTTCCTGTTGAAAAAAGTGCAATTGACAGATTGCCCGAAGAAACCGGATTAGCCGACAGGAAAAACATGGTGATATCATCGACCGTCATCACGAACGGACGTGCTACCTGTGTTGTTACTGAAACAGGCATGAATACCCAGGTTGGTCGGATTGCAAATATGCTCATGAATGAATCCGATGTAGAAACTCCTCTGCAGAAAAAAATGTCAGAAACATCCAAGGTTTTGTCCATAGTATGTCTCAGTGTCTGTGCCGTTATGTTCGTAGTTGGACTTCTTCATTCCCGCCCTATCCTTGAAATTTTCATGTCAGCTGTTGCACTGGCAGTTGCCGCTATTCCGGAGGGTCTTGCAGCGATTGTGACTATAGTTTTGGCGCTGGGTGTAAAACGTATGGTAGCCAGAAACGCCATTATACGGAAATTGCCTGCTGTCGAGACTCTCGGCTGTGCCAGTGTCATATGTTCCGATAAGACCGGGACCCTGACACAGAATAAAATGACTGTTGTTGATGTATGGACACTTAACGAAAATGAAAAAAATCTTGCCCTGACGATAGGTGCGCTCTGCAATGACGCAAAACTGAGATATGATGAAACGAACAATCCCAAAACATACGGAGATCCGACTGAAACTGCATTGGTGGATATTGCTTTAAAAGAAGGACTTGACAAAAACAGCCTGGAATCTGATATGCCCCGTGTCGCTGAATTGCCATTTGACTCAGAACGCAAGCTTATGAGCACGCTGCACAAGGTTGATGGAAAAATCCGAATCATGGTAAAAGGCGCGCCTGACATACTGTTGCGTAGATGTACGATAGACAAGGAAACCCAAAGAAAAGTCGAGGAACAGAATGAAAATATGTCAGCAAAAGCGCTGCGTGTACTGGGAGTAGCATACAAGGATATAGATGATGTTCCTGCTCAAATTACCAGTGATGATGTGGAAAACGGACTTACCTTTGTTGGATTACTGGGAATGATCGATCCGCCTCGCCTTGAGGTTAAGGATGCCGTGGCAAAATGCTATGACGCAGGGATTCGTCCCATAATGATTACAGGTGATCATAAACTTACGGCTATAGCCATTGCTAAGGAACTCGGTATATTCAGGGACGGGGATTTGGCCATAGTCGGAGAAGACCTGGATAAAATATCACAAGAGCAGCTGATTGAAAACATTGAACGATATTCTGTATATGCCAGGGTCACTCCTGAGCACAAAATTAGGATTGTAACGGCATGGCAGAGCAAAGGCCATGTTGTTGCCATGACCGGCGATGGTGTTAATGATGCGCCTGCGCTTAAAGTAGCGGACATAGGCTGTGCCATGGGCATTACCGGAACCGATGTCGCAAAGGGCGCTTCAGATATGATTCTAACCGATGATAATTTTACGACCATAGTTCATGCAGTGGAAGAGGGACGCGGAATTTATGCCAATATAAAGAAATCCATACAGTACCTGCTCTCATGCAATATAGGTGAAATCATTACTATTTTCATAGCCACTGCACTGAATTTTCGCCAGATGCCTTTGGTAGCTATACAGTTATTGTGGCTTAACCTGGTCACAGACTCGCTGCCGGCCCTTGCATTGGGTATGGAAGCTGTTGAGAGCGATGTAATGAAGCAAAAGCCAAGGGATCCGAAAGAGAACCTGTTCAATCGTTCTTTTGTCAGAAGCATTACTTTTTACGGTTCTTTGGTAGGATTTGTTACGCTTTTGGCTTATTATCTGGGAGAGTATGTTCTATCCGATCCAATTTTGGCCGATACTACTGCCTGCACCATGTCTTTTGCCACCCTGGTCTTCTGCGAATTGACGCGTGCTTTTGCATTGCGGAGTGAAAGTCATTCAATATTCAAGATCGGTGTTTTCTCAAATAAAAGTATGAATATTGCTTTTATAACCGGCCTGTTGCTTCAGTTATCTGTTTTGCTCATACCACCTTTTCAGCCTGTCTTCCATGTTGTAAGCCTGACAGGAATTGAATGGCTGGTTGTTATCGGACTGTCACTTGTACCGCTGATAGTAAGCGAAATCTCAAAGGCAATTTCCCTGACGCGTACTAAGAAAGTATAGGGGATTTATGCAGGACAGTTTCTTTACTTTAACAGAGAAAAAATTCTGAGTACAGTAATTATGAAAATACTCTTTTCTAGCAAAATTTATATTGAAGTGTAATATTAATATAACTTAATGACTCTTTAGGACAGGAAGTCTTTATTGGAATTCTGCAATAGAATATACATTGCTTGTGAGAATCTGTTCTCTCATGGCAAAAATCTACTAATTATATGCAATTCAATTCGTAGTTGCTTAAAATATTATCTTTAATTTTTTATTTTATTCATTTAGATAGAAGTTTAAAAAGGATAAGAAATTTTGGACAAAACGGGATAAAACGGGATATTGAATTCTGAAAGGCTTGAATGAATTGAAATATAATATAACAACAAGTCCTGAGCTATGTTAAAGAATATATCGGTATTTCTGTATTCCTTTGTAGTTATATTGAAGAATTCCTTGTATGTCTGGATATAAAATAATATAATTTAAATTAGTCGTAGAAAGTTTTTAAATAAAGGGTTTCAGAACTTTTTAGTCCTGAAACCCTTTTGGTTGTGCGCAAGCATGGTACGTAACATGAAAGCGAAAATCAACTGTAGAAGATGTAAATTGGCAAATCACTTAAGGAAAGGGCGACCACCATGAGATAGATCGATTATTTTTATACTCCTGAATATGCAAGGAATCCGCCGTCAATAGGCAAAACTATTCCGTTTACGAAGCTGGCTGCATCCGAGCATAAGTAAACTATACCACCAACCAGTTCGACAGGCTCCCCATAACGTCCCATGGGGGTCCTGTTCAGGACTTTCTGCCCGCGCTCAGTGGGTGAACCATCTTCTTTACATAAGAGATAATAGTTCTGTTGGGTCAGGAGAAATCCCGGTGCGATGGCGTTTACCCTGATTTTTTTGCTGTAATTCTGGTTCATGTGGGTTGCAAGCCATTGGGTAAAGTTCGAAATGGCTGCCTTTGCGGCGCTGTAGGCGATAGTATTGGTCAGGGGAGTATAGGCGGCCATGGATGATATATTTACAATTGACCCCGAATCCTGGCTTACCATGATCCTGCCAAAAACCTGGGAAGGATAGACAGACCCCAGCAGATTGAGATTCAACACCCACTGGAGAGCGTCTTCCGGAAGATCGAAGAAGGATAGCTCGCTGCTGGTGGTAGCCGCAGGTTTATTTCCCCCGGCACCGTTTATAAGTATGTCAACACGGCCGAAACGTTTCATGACAATATCGCATGCTTCCTGAATACTGGCTTTTTCCAGCACGTTCACCTTAACTCCGATTGCTTCGCCTCCGGCTGCATTGATCTCTTCGGCAATTTCTTTCGCTTTATCCTCTGCCATGTCTAGAAGGGCGACTTTAACACCCATTTCTGCCATTTCGCGTCCTATGGTAGAGCAGATGATTCCTGCTCCTCCTGTAATAACGGCTACTTTGTCCTTCAGACTGAAATTAATCATGATATACTCCTTTCATACAAGTATTTTTCAATAATCGGTCAGTTAACTGATACGGATATTTCGGTTAATCCGTATAATCAGAATTTTCCGTCGGTCACTTCAAAATGGGTGGGTGCGTTAATTGCCTTTCCGCCGTTGAGCATCCAGTCGGCTATCATATCTATCATCTCGATCAGCCCGACCCTGGGAGCGCCCAGAAGTTTAACCATTTTGGCGGTATTGCTGAATAATGCCTGGTATTCTTCCTGACCGTCAAATACAGGTTTTTTGCCGAACCGTTTTCCGAATTCATTGGCGACATAACGGACCGAGTATATCTCGGGACTGGTTACATTGAGTATTTCAGGCGGAGTCTTTGTATGGAGGAGTGAACGAATCGCGTATTCGCATACATCCCCCTGCCAGATACAGTTAAAGACTCCCTGGCTTAAACTTACAGGGGTTCCGTCCATAACATTTTTTGCTATGTCATATAAAACGCCGTAGCGAAGATCAATGGCATAATTCAGCCGGAACATAAGCATAGGAGTATTGTTTTTTCTGCTATAGTACTCCATTATTCTTTCGCGGCCTACACAGCTTTGGGCATACTCTCCGATTGGCCTTAACTCATCTTCTTCTGTGGCCCCTCCTGAATAAAGAGGCTCCATGCCATAGACATTGCCAGAAGAGAAAACGACGATATTACTGTCGGGGAATCTTTCGGCTACTTTGGACGGCAGGATTACATTTATATACCATGTCAGGGACTGGTTGCCGGTAGTACCAAACTTCTTGCCCACCATATATATGATATTTTTCACGTCAGGAAGCTTTTCAAGTTGGGCAGGATCGGAAAGATCAGCCTCAATAACCGTGACTCCGGCATCCTTCATTATGTTGACAGTTTCAGGATAATCAAATAGGGAAACGGCATAGACTTCCTTATCGATGCCGGCAGCTTTAAACGCACGTTTGGCCGTAATGGCAAGTGAGGGACCTACTTTTCCTCCCGCCCCGAGAATCATAATATTGTCGTTTATTGACTTGATGTCTTCCGTAAGACGTTGACTCGGAGCTGTCATAATATCAAACAGTTCATTAAGTGTGTAATTCTTCATTATTAACCCTCCTAAAAAATATACTTGTTAAAACTCAGTTTCTATATTTATAATTATTAGGAATACAATTAAGAAACGGAGCCAATCATAGCCGATGAGCAAGATAAAAAAACGAGTTACCATCAAAGATGTTGCAGAATTAGCCGAAGTATCCATAGCCACTGTTTCAAGAGTACTTAATAATCCCGATTACAAGGTAAGTGCGGCCGTACAGCAGCGTGTAAAGGATGCAGTGGAAAAATTGGGTTATGTTCCTAATTTAGCCGCTCAGGCTTTACGCAACGATGACCGGCAATACAGGGATATCGGGGTAGCCATTCCAAACGTAACAAACCAGTTTTATCTCCAGACTTTGATGGGCATTGATACCGTACTTTCGGAAAACAAGTGCAACATCATCTTGTGCAATACCATGTCAGACGTAAAGAGAGAGCATGATTTTCTTTATGAGCTTTATCATCGCCGGACACTGGGTGTCATTCTGTCGTCGGTTGATGAAGATCCTGATGTCATCAACAAATACATTAAAAAGGGAATGAAGTTTGTCCTGCTGGACCAGAAAGTCAGCGATGTTGATTGTCCCTGTATAAGTTATGATTCCAGGGCCGGCGCCCGCATGGCAATTGAGTATTTAATCCGACAAGGTCACCGTAAAATTGCCTTTGCCACTATGCCTCTTACAAGGTGGACACGTCACCAGATTCATAAAGGGTACAGAGAAGCAATGATTGAGTCGGGCAGAGGCTACAATGAAAACCTGGTTTATACCGCAGAGGTGCAGGAAAGCGATTTCCAGCACGTTGGGGAGGAAGTATCCGTAGGTCGCAGGATAGCCGAGAAATTCCTGAAAGATGGTTGTCCCGCCACGGCAATCTTCTGCAACAATGATATGCTGGCCATAGGACTGATGCAGGTACTGATAAAAAATGGAGTAAATATCCCTGACGATGTTTCGATAATAGGGTTCGATGATATACCCTTTGCCGAGGCATTTTATCCCGCGCTGACCACCATACGATATCCTTCAGTAGAAACCGGCAGACTGGCTGCTATTATTATGTTGGGTTATATTTCAAAGAACAAGAATTTTATGACAATGGATATGCACCTAACCCCCAGGCTTGTTGTCAGGGATACCGTAAAACAAATAATAAGTTAAAAGACGACAGGCGCCTCGTCTTTTATACTTTTTAATACAGCATCCAAAAGTATGACTGAAGCCAGGTGGCGTTTGTCTTTAAGCGCAAAGTTATTCTTTATTGTGTCAATAAAATGTTTCATACCGTAATAATAGCAATTCCGATCATCCAGTATATATTCTTTGTCAGCCCTGAAAACCGGTGGTTGTTCTTCGGGCGAAGAATATAAAGTGACTGTGAACCCGGGATATGTTATTTTTGCAGTTACACAGCCTTTTCTGAGTGTTGCTGTTACGGAACTGAAATTGCCGCCGAACAAAGTCGTGCATAGATCTGTAAGATGACTTCCGTAAAAATACCAACCACCATAGGGAGAAAATAAATCTGCTTTGTAGGAAATACTGTAACTTTCGCATACCGGAACGATCATATTTGCTATTTCGGGTATAAAACAAAGAGTTGATCCGCCTGTTACCGCCACATTATGTTCTTGTGACAATAAATAAAGTTTTTCTGCCTCAACGGGATCGCAGGTAAAGGGTTTGTCTATAAAGACCGGCTTACCTGCAAGGATAGCTTTTTCGGCCCAATTAAAATGCTTGGTTCCATCTCTTAAAACGATTATAACAGCATCGCTTTGTTTGATGAGATCGCCTGGATCTGAGAAAACTCGTTGAACCACCCCTTTGCTTACGATTTCATCGAGGCGTCCGGGATCATCATTCCCCCAGATATGGGAAACCTTGATGCTGCCGTTGGGAGAAAGTGAGTTGATGGCTTCGGTAAAATACTCGACATGCTTGCTTCTGGCTCCGATGATCCCTATTTTCATATGCCCCCCTGATATACTATTTATATTTTGTATTTTATTAATTCAAATTATAAAGCGGTGGTTGAATATAAGTCAATACTTTTGTAAACGTTTTCTAAAAATTGTTTAATTTTTTTCTGAAAAAGTATTGTGTTTCTTCAAATGTCAATGTATAATTTTTATATATAGTAAACAAAAAAAATTAACACTAGGCTTTGAAATTATTGATTTAGTCCAATTTCATATCAAGGGGGGGCAAACACAATCAGACACATTTCAAAATGGGGTTAAGAAAACGATTACTAAAATTCGGATAATGGTGGAAACCTGTATTAAAGCATCTTAAACAAACTTCCAGATTAAAGGGAAAAAGCCTATTAACAAAAATGAAAGGGAGGATTAAAGAATGAAAAAAGTATTAGCTCTGTTACTCGCAGTCGTAATGGTTATTGGTGTGCTCGCAGGATGCGGCGGCCAGGCAAATACCGGCGGACAGACCGGTACTGATCAGCCCAGCCAGGCTCCCAGCCAAAGCCAGGGAACTCAGAAAGACCTTGAACCCATTAAACTAGGCAATATCCAGGACCTGACCGGTTCCGCGTCTGAAGCAGGCGTTGCCAATGCATGGGGCGTAGAGTATGCGGTTAAAATGATCAATTCACAGGGTGGCATCAATGGTCGCATGATCGAATTATATACCGAAGACTGTAAAAATGATGCTACCGAAGCTCTGAATGCTTACCGCAAACTAGTTGACGAAATCGGAATTCATGCCCTGATTGGACCTCCTCTTTCCAACTCTGCAGCGACATGGAAAGAATTGGTTGAAGAAGACCAAATCCCATGCGTAGGTCACTTCATGGACGAATCCTGTACGACCGACGAAAACGGAAATGTCTACAAGTACATGTTCCTTGCAGAACCCGGATGTATTCAGCAGTCTTACTCCATTGCCAAGTTTGCTCTTGAGAAACTGGGCATTAAGACAGCCGGAGTTCTCTACAACACTGCCAACGCCTTTGCAGTGGCTCATGCCAAACCCTTTATGGATTATATCAATGCCAAGGGCGGAAAGATAGTAGTTGAAGAAACCTTCAGCTGGTCAGATGCCGACTATTCGGCACAGGCTGCTAAAGTCGCCGCTGCAAATCCTGACGCCGTATTCTTAAGCGACTATGCGGCACAAGCTAAATTGTGCTATCAGCAGCTTCGTGAAGCCGGATATAAAGGAATAATCCTTGGAGCCAACACTCTGGCGCTTCCTTTCCCGACCCTGGTAGACGGTGAGATCTACGATCTGTACTTCCTGCAGAATGTAGATATGTTCTCTGAGGGAACCGACTGCTATGATCTGCTGCAGGCATTCTTCAAAGAGAATCCGGATTCTACATATCCAAAAGTTAATGCATGTTTCGGATATGATGCAGTTATGGTTATGGCTGATGCCATGAGACGCGCAAAAGATCCTACCGACGGTGCTGAAGTTCAGGCTCTCCTGGAACAGACGAAGGATGTTCCTACATCATCCGGACCTATCACTATAGATCCCAAGACCCACAGACCTGTCGGAATGCCTATGTATATAGCTACTTATGATGAAAACAACAATGTAAAAATTGTAGACAAGATCTTTGTTTCAGAAGATGCACTCAAGTAATAATTTAAGCCTAAAAGCAACCACAATATAGATAGTAAGTAAGAAGCAATGGGCGGGCGTACGGAAAATTGTTTGCCCGCCCAAAAAGCTTGGAGGACGTTTTATGACAGGAAAATTATTTATTCAGCTTCTTGTTAACGGCATATCCATAGGAGCCGTATATGCGCTGATTGCTGTCGGGTTTGCTCTTGTGTTCAGCGTTTTGAAGTTTTCAAACTTCTCATTTGGCGGTACAATAAGCGCTTGCGCCTTTATCGGGTTTTTCTTCCAGAAAGCCTTTAATCAGCCTCCTTATTGGATTACGGTCTTAGTATCATCTGTTGCAGGTGTACTGATCGCTTTGACAGTCGATTTACTTGGATTTAACAGGATAAGAAAAAAGAACAGTCCCAAAATATACTATTTTCTGTCTTCGGTTGTATTTGCCATTATGATTGAACAGATTCTCACCGTATTCTACGGTACCCAGATGTACGCGTTTCCTTCAATCTTTGCTACTACGACATTACAAATCGGTGGGATAACTTTTTCGAAACTGGATATGACAATTTTGGCAATAGCGATTTCGCTTCTTGTCATTTTAATAATCATTATCGATAAAACAAAACTTGGGCTGGCTATCCGGGCAGTTGCGATAAACTCTAATACAAGCCGCCTTATGGGTATTAATTCAAGCGTTATAATTGTTCTTACGTTCGCGATAGCCGGATTCCTGGGCGGAATTACCGGGGTCATGCTCGGGCAGAAATATTCAGTTTATGCATCCCTGGGTCCCAGCATGATGCTGAAAGGATTCATCGCTTCTGTAATCGGTGGTTTGGGAAGCCTGGGAGGCGCAATTGTTGCAGCCATATTATTGGGAGTTGTGGAGATATTCGCCACTTTCGTTTTTGGCGCGGAAATTGTCCCGATCGTACTTTTCGGAATAATGCTGATATTCCTCCTGGTACGCCCGCAAGGTATAGCAGGTAGAATTGCCGAGGAAAAAGCGTAAAGGGGGGGGACTGGTTAATGAACAATTATCAGATTGGATTGACTATTCTGTCATGTGTGTCAGTTATTACTGTTACGGGGGTTTATGCGCTGACCGGCCTTTGCGGAATGTTCAGCCTGGGCCAGGCTGCGTTCATGTGTATAGGCGCCTATGGAACATTTATGCTAACTCGCTATGCGGGAATTCCACTTATTCCGGCAGCCCTGCTGGGAGTGTTGGCGGGAGTAATTGTTGCCTGGGTGGTAGGCCGCCTGACCCTGAAACTCCGCCGGGATTATTTTGCCCTGATGACCGTAGCCCTGGGGCAGGCAATCCCATCTCTTGTGGTAGTGTTCAGTGAATATACGAATGGCGCCTTAGGATTTACAAAAATACCCAAAGTAAATGGATTAATATGGATTACACTTGGCATAACGGTTCTGGTGGTATTTTGCATCAGAAACCTGAAGTATTCCCGTTATGGTCGTATGTGTCTTGCCCTCAAGACCGATGAGCTGGCCGCGAAGAGCTTTGGTATCAATGTTTATAAACTTAAAGTAAAAATATATATACTGGCATCCGCCATTGCATGTATCGCAGGTATTCTGTTTGCCCTCAGAAACCGATACATTGACAACACGCAGTTTAACTGGGCACTTTCTGCGGAAATGCAGATTTTCCTGTTCTTCGGCGGAAGCAATTCTCTGACGGGGGCTGTTGTTTCGGCGTTTGTCCTTAAGATGCTGCCCAATATTTTAAGAAATGTACAGCTTTTTGGCGTCAGTATGCAGGAATACCGAATCATACTATACTGCATACTTGTCCTGATTATTCTTAACTTCAGACCTGCCGGTATTATGGGCGAACATGAACTGAATTTCCGGTGGGTATCCAGGCTTACGGCAAAAATCAAGAACGCGTCAGGCAGAAATGGAGGCAAAGCATGAGTAATGTAGTATTAAAAACCGAAGGAATATCCAAGAGCTTCGGCGGCGTTAAAGCTGTGCAGCAGTTCTCCATGGAGCTTCATGAGCACGAGATCAAAGGAATAATCGGTCCTAACGGTGCCGGGAAAACAACGATATTTAATCTTTTATCACATATAATACTCCCCGATGAAGGGAAGATATTCTTACTGGGTGAGGATATAGAAAATAAAAGTCAGGAAGAGGTAGCCCAAATGGGCTTATCCCGCACATTCCAGAGTATACGCCTGTTTGCGGGTTTAAATGTTCTGGACAATGTAAAGGTAGGCCTGGATAACGAAGGAAAATATAATCTTTTTGACGCTATGTTTTTAACTCCCCGCCGCTGGAAGGAAGAAAAGAGGATCCACAATGCCGCAATGGAATGCCTGACCATGCTGAATCTTGAAAAATATAAGGATTACAGGTCAAATAATCTGCCATACGGTATTCAGCGGAGGGTCGAAATAGCAAGAGCGATTGTGAGCAGACCGAAAATCCTGCTGCTTGATGAGCCGGCTGCCGGTCTTTTACCTGAAGAAGTATTTGAGCTTATTGACTTTATCCGTTTAATCAAAGAAAAATTTGAACTCTCAATAATCGTAATAGAACACCGCATGGATTTGATCATGAATCTGTGCAGCGAAATACTGGTACAGGATTTCGGTAAAACCATTGCATGCGGAACACCCAAAGAACTCCAGTGTGACCCTCGTGTTTTGGCTGCTTACCTTGGGGAGGAGGAATAGTCATGGCATTGTTGGAAATTCGCGGACTGAATGTCTATTATGGAAATATCAGGGCTATTCATGGCATCGATCTTGATATAGAAGAAGGGGAAATAACAGCGATCATCGGATCTAACGGTGCCGGAAAAACCACGATCCTTAAAGCCATATCCGGTATGGTCAACAGGAATGATTCAATTAAGTTCGATGGTGTTCCACTGTCTATGAAGCCGCACAAAGTTATTAAAAAGAGCAGGATTTGCCATGTTCCCGAGGGAAGACAGATTTTTGCCGGCCTGACAGTAGAGGAGAATCTCCTTTTAGGAGCTTACAATAACAATAACAAAAAAGAAATAAAACAGCTCCTTGAAGAGCAGTACGATTTATTCCCCAGGTTACGGGAGAGAAAAAATCAGGATGCCGGGACATTATCAGGCGGAGAGCAGCAGATGCTGGCAATCTGCCGGGGGCTTATGTCGAAACCGAGAGTACTGCTCCTGGATGAGCCGTCCCTGGGATTAGCGCCCATAATCGTTACAGAAGTGATGAAGACTATTCAGAATATTAGGGACAAAGGGATAACAGTGGTTTTGGTCGAGCAGAACGCAAAAAAGTCGCTGAGTATATGCGATTATGCCTATGTTGTTGAAAACGGGCGCATCAAGCTTTCCGGAACGGGCAAAGAGATGCTGAATAATCCAGAAGTTGTCGAGGCATATCTGGGCGCGGCATGTGAATAAAGAAAGGACGATCCAATGGGTACACTATTTGAATTTCTGATGCTGGCATGTTTTGGTGCCTCATGGCCAATATCTGCCTATAAATCGTATAAAGCCCGCACCGCGAAAGGCAAAAGTCTGGTATTTATCCTGCTGATATGGATTGGTTATGTTTTTGGGATTGCCTCCAAGTTTATAAACAATAATGTTAATTACGTGCTGATTGTGTATTTTTTCAATATTATTATGGTTTCCACAGATATAATCCTATATTTCAGGAATGTAAGACTGGACAGCAAAGAGCAAAAACTTGCTCATAGGAATAATACGGAAAGGATGCATGAAGTATGATATTAAAGAGCACAAAAGTTGAGAATCTGCAGGTACATATTTTCAAGACCCGTGAAGATATGGGGGCTGCAGCGGCCAAAGAAGCGGCTGATTACATCAACAGAATTATTGAAGAAAAAGGTACGGCAAATGTGGTATTTGCCGCAGCGCCTTCGCAGAATGAATTGCTTGCAAATCTTTTAAAAACCAATGTTGACTGGTCCAAAGTCAGAGGATTTCACCAGGACGAATATATAGGAATAGATGAATCAGAGCCTGCAGGTTTTGGTAATTTCCTGCGGAGAGCCATTTTCGACAAAGTACAGTTTAAAGAGCTTTATTTTCTGCATTGCAGGGAAGATCAGGTGGAAGCAAAATTGTCCGAATATGCCGAACTTCTCAAGAAATATCCTGCAGACCTGATTTTCCTGGGCATAGGCGAAAACGGGCATCTGGCTTTCAATGATCCCGGCGTGGCAGACTTCAATGATCCGAAAGTAGTTAAAGTTGTTGAACTGGATGATGTCTGCCGCCAGCAACAGGTGAACGACGGATGTTTCCCCAATATTGACGCTGTTCCCAAAAGAGCGATGACTCTTACAATGTCATTCATTATGTCGGTGCCCAAGGCCATTTGCGTGGTCCCTACAGAAAGAAAAGCAAACATAATTTACAGAACCCTTAATGACCCTATTTCCGTTGACTGCCCGTCCACCATTTTGAGAAAACATTCCAACGCCTCTTTATACCTGGACGAGAACAGTGGACAAAAAGTTTTATAATTTTTGATCGTTTTATCAATAATTAAAGAAAGGGGCTCCTGTTATGGAAATGTATAAGCTGACTGCAGACGAGATTATGAAGAAAGATCCGGAACTTGCGATAATTCCAGTGGGTTCCCTTGAACAGCACGGTCCCCACCTGCCTATAATGACAGACTGGGCAATCGCGACAGAATTGGGCAGGAGAGTAGCTGAAAAGATGGATGCCTTTTTGATTCCTGCGCTTCCGATAAGCACCTGCCGCGAGCAGATGGGCAAAAAGGGAAGCGTGTGGATGAATCCCGTCACTTTCTACCAGATGATGACCGATATTATTCTATCACTTAAAGAACAGGGATTCAAACGCGTGGCTATCCTTCAATGTCATGGCGGCATTTTCATAATGACACCGCTGGTTCGGGACCTTAATGCAAAGTATAATCCGGATCTGATGGTGGCTAATGTTGATATATGTACTTTTGGTCCTATTCTGCACAAGGAGGGTATTATTGAAACCAATACCGAAGTCCATGCAGGTGAAGGTGAAACTTCCAAAATGCTGGCCATAGCTCCTGAAACAGTAAAAATGGATCTTGCGGTTGATTTTGTTCCTTCCGTACCGCGTCCGTATCTGAACTATGGAAGTATTTACAGGGCCTCGCCTTCAGGTGTCTGGGGGGAACCTACCAAAGCAACGGCGGAAAAGGGAAAAAGGATATTTGAACGGAGCGCTGAAATTGCAGTGGAAGAGATCAACAAAATTTTTGATTACATGAGTAAGAAGGGAAAAATCAACTATAGCTGGTTTTAAGGAGAGATTAAAAAAATGAAAAAGTTGAGAGTTTTAATTATAGGTGCTGCATTTGCGGCCGATCTACACAGTGATGCCTATAGTCGTATCCTGGACAAGGTCCATATAGCCGGAATATGCGACAAGGACATGAGCAGGATTGAAAGCCTGGCCAAACGTTACGGGTTTACAGACTACAAGGCTTATGATAATTATGAGACCGCTATTGCAGACTGTGACTGTGATGTGGTTGATATTTGTCTGCCCAACTTCCTTCATCACAGGGTGGCTATAGCCGCCTTAAACCGCGGCCGTCATGTTATATGTGAAAAACCTCTTGCCACTAAACTGGAAGATGCCAAGGAAATGGTGGATACTGCAAAAAGAGTCGGAAAACATATTTACTATGCCGAAGACTGGTTGTTTGCTCCTGCCATATCCAAGGCAAAAGAGATCATGTTGAGCGGGGAAGTTGGGAAACCTCTTTACATCCGTGCCAGAGAATGCCATAGCGGCTCCCACAGCCCGTTCGCCCAGACTATAGAGTTCTGCGGCGGAGGCTGTATGATGCATCTGGGAGTTCATCCGGTCACTTTTTTGCTGGCATTAAAGGATAACAAATGGGAAGAAGTTGTTGCAATGACCGCTCCCGGGAAAGAGGGTAACCTGATACATTCCAAGATGGAAGGAGAAGACTGGGCGGGTGCTTTTATCAAATTTGAAGACGGAACATATGCCCTGGTCGAAGCAAACTATGTCACAGTTGGAGGAATGGAGGACATTATAGATATCTATTGTGACCAGGGATGTATCCATGTGGATCTGTCCTTCTCCGGTCCTATAAGGGTGTTTTCAATCCCGGGCCTCAGTTATACCGTAGAAAAAGCTGAAATTACCACTGGCTGGTCAACACCGGCCGTAGACGAGAAATATAACCTTGGTTATTGCGGTGAAATAAATCACTTCGTTGACTGTGCACTCAAGAACGAAGAAGCTAAGGTAGGGCTACGCGGAGTGGACGGCCTTGAAACAATTAAACTGATTAATGCCATATATAAATCTGCACGTGAGGGTAGAAAGGTCAGAAAAGAAGAGTTGGGGGAGTGATCAAATGAAGGACATACATATTCCGGTTACAATCGGAGGGGTTACATTCAAGAATCCCTTTTATGTGGCGTCCGGACCAACCACAAAAAATCTCAAACAACTTAAAAGAATAGAAGAAACCGGTTGGGCGGCGGCCAGCATAAAGCTCAGTATTGACCCCGCTCCATATATAAACCGGAAACCCCGTTACAGTCTCTTTAAAGACAGGAATGCCCTTGCATTCACCGCAGAGAAACGGCTCACTTTTGAAGAAGGATTAAGACTTGTTGAGGATGCCAAAAAGGTTCTTAAAGAATTAATACTTATGGCCAATATTACGTATGCCGGCGATGCGGGCGCGGACGGCTGGGTCAATATGGCCAGGAAGTTCGAAGAAGCAGGGGCTGACATTATCGAACTCAATATGTGTTGTCCCAATATGAGCTATAACCTGGAAATGACTTCAGGTGGCAGTGCTGAGTCTTCGAAAAAAACCGGAGCCAGTATGGGGCAGCATGCCGATGTGGCCTCTGAGATAGTCCGTGCTATAAAAGCCGCAATAAAGATTCCCCTGTTTGTAAAACTGACTCCTGAAGGCGGCCAGGTTGCACAGGTGGCAAAAGAATTATATGCTGCGGGAGCCGATGCTGTCGGGAGTACCGGAAACAGGCTGGGTATGCCGCCTATTAACCTGGAAGATCCGGGCAAAGCCTTCTATCACCTGCAGGATGAAATAAGCATGGGCTGTTACAGCGGAGCATGGCTCAAACCATTGGCCCAGCGGGATACCTACGAAATTAGAAAGGTTTGCGGTGAAGACCATCATATAATGGCGGCAGGCGGAGTCACCAACTGGCGTGACGCTGTGGAGATGATCCTGTGCGGAGCCGATCTGGTCGGTATCTGCGCAGAGACTCTTATTAGCGGGTATGATATTGTCCGTCCCATGATAAAGGGATTGAAGGAATACATGGACAGCCACGGATATAATGATTTGAGCCAGTTCCGGGGACTTGTGGTTCCCCAGATGAAAACTGCTGCAGATATAACGATTTATGCCGGATACGCTAAAATTACCGAGCCTTATCTTTCAGCTCCGTGTAAGAGCGCCTGTCCCCACCATGTGCCTGCTCAGGCATATATTCAGAAAGTCAAAGCCGGTAAATTCAGGGAAGCTTTTGACCTTATAACCGAAGGAAACGCTCTTCAGAGCATATGCGGCCTGGTTTGCACCCATCCCTGTGAGGACGCCTGTATCCGTGGCGGCTTTGACACGCCTGTGAAAATTCGGGCCATTAAACGTTTTGTCCTGGACTACGGCAGGAAACAGGGCTGGAAACCGGCCTGGGCTAAGGCAACCAGTAATGGTTACAAAGTTGCTGTAGTCGGTGCGGGTCCTGCGGGATTAAGCTGTGCCACAGAACTAGTAAAAGGCGGTTATGATGTCACCGTTTTCGAAAAAGAATCAAGGGCAGGCGGAATGATACGCTACGGAATTCCTGATTATTATCTGGACAAAGAAATCCTGGATGATGAGATTTCTATGTTGGAGAATTCAGGGGTAAAGTTTGTCTTTAACAAAGCGTTGGGAACGGATTATACCATTGAATCCCTGAAAAATGAATATGATGCCGTATTTATAGCCATAGGCGCACAAAAGCGGGCAGAAACAAAGGAATTTGCCATCGATGCCTTAAGTTTCGTCTGCGATGTCAATAGTGGCAAAAAAGTGCCCATTGGTGAACGGGTAATGGTGGCGGGAAGCGATTTTGCAGCTGTTGATGCGGCCAGGATCGCCGTCCGTCTGGGTGCAAAACAGGTAACCTTATTATTGCCAGGAACACTTCCCAAAACAGGATATCTGAAAGAAGGCATAGCAGAAGCAAGGGAAGAAGGAGTCACAATCATTGAAAAAGCTGTTCTCAAGGCTGCGGGCAAAGGCAGCGCCGAGATACTCATAGACGGCAAAGTAGAAGTGTCAATGCCCTATGATACAATTATTGTCTCGAATAAATATGTTGCAGATGATTCGGTTCTTCCGGGAGTTGCCATGACCAACGGTTTTGTAAAACCCGAGACCGGAATCCCCATGGTATTTGCAGGAGGGGATGTGACCAGACCTGCCAATATCATAACGGCTTTGGCAGCCGGCAAACGCGCTGCCGTGGCAATAGACAGGGCTATCCGCGGCGATAAGGCTACCCTGAAAGATATTCCCGCCGTTAAAACGGTCAATGCGGAAATGGTACGCCGCCGTACAGGATATTTAAAGAGAGATGTGAACTATATAGATACCAATATAGTTTCTGTTGACGAGAGAAAGAAAAACTTTGAACCATATAAGCGTGTTCTGACAGAAGAAGAAGCTATAAAAGAGGCTGAACGTTGTCTCAATTGTGGCTGCGGTGAAGGTTGTCAGCTTTGCAAGACAATCTGCTGCGACTTTGCTCCCATAGTTGCCGATACCGATGTGATTTTTATCAGGAAAGAAGAATGTGTGGCCTGTGGAATGTGCTATAACCGCTGTCCGAATCAGAATATAGAAATGGTTAACTTGGGCGAAAAAGTTTAGGAGGTATCAATAGTATGAAAAGAATAAGGATCAAGGACCTGAAAGACTTTTGCCGTGCCGCACTGGTAAAGGAAGGTCTTAAGGAGGAATACGCTCAGATCGTAGCTGATGTTCTTACCGAAACGGATGCTTACGGTACCCATTCCCACGGGACAAAAAATCTCCATAACTACATACGCAAATACCGGGCAGGCGGTATTGACATAAATGCCGAGCCTGAAGTTGTTACAGAAGGTCTTTCTTTTGCGGTGATAGACGCAAAAAAGGCCCTGGGTATGATTCCTTCAGTAAAGGCTATGGAGATTGCCTGCGAGAAGGCGAAAAAAACAGGTATAGCCGTTGTTACTGTCAGGAACAGCTGCCATTTCGGCGCTGCGGGATATTATGCGAATATTGCAGCTAAGAAAGGCATGATCGGAATTGCAATGAGCAATGTCGATCCCAACATGACAGCTCCCGGAGCACGTGGAATGCTAATAGGGAATAACCCGTTTGCCTATGCTGCGCCAAGCAAATCAGTTCCGACGGTATTCCTTGATATTGCAATGAGTAATGTGGCATCCCTGAAAGTTATTCAGGCTCGTAAAGATGGAAAGGAAATACCTCCGACGTGGATAGTTGACAAGGACGGACTTCCTACCACCGATCCCAGCCGTTACCCCGAGGAAGGAGCAATGCAGCCCTTTGCGGCCCATAAAGGTTATGGTCTGGCCGTAATGGTCGATATACTTACAGGTATTCTGGCGGGAGGAGCTACATCCATGGGAGGAGACATTGTGTCATGGGTATTCCAGCTGGATAAACCCAATAACGTTTGCCATACATTTATGGCTATAGAACCGACTCTCTTCTACAATGAGAAACCTGTCGCAGACCGTGTGGAGGAAATGTGCGTTTCACTCAGGAATGCTCCGAAAGCCAAGGGATCTGACAGGATATATACTCCGGGTGAGATCGAATGGGAAAAGTATATAGTTGCTGAAGAAGAAGGCATAAATCTTCCCGCTGACGTGATGGATTCGCTTATGGGTCTGTCGGAGGAAAGCGGCCTGGAACTTAAACTGATATAAGAATACAAGATTAGGGGGTATAAAAATGAGTGTTTTGGACAAACTTGGCAAAGCGGGTGTAGTTCCTGTAGTTGTCATTGAAGATGCCAGGAATGCGGTGCCCACGGCAAAGGCCTTGCTGGCGGGCGGAATAAATGTAATGGAAATAACATTCCGTACTGCTGCGGCAAAAGACAGCATAAAACAAGTTGCTGAAAATGTGCCTGAAATGGTTGTCGGTGCAGGTACAGTACTGACCCTTGATCAGTGCAAAGCTGCCGTGGAAGCAGGCGCTAAATTCATTGTTTCACCAGGGTTCAATGAAGAAGTAGTGAAATGGTGCGTCGAGAATGATGTCGCTGTTACTCCCGGATGTGTGACACCAACGGAAATAACAATGGCGCTGAAATATGGTATCAAGGTCATCAAGTTTTTCCCTGCCAATGTGTATGGCGGATTATCGGCCATGAAAGCTTTGTCCGGCCCGTTCGGTGATGTCAGGTTTATTCCTACCGGCGGGGTTGACAGCAAAAATCTTGCTGAGTACATAACAGCGCCTTTCGTACACGCAGTAGGCGGAAGCTGGGTCTGCCCTAAAGCGGATATTTCGGACGGCAATTTTGACAAGATAACCGCTCTTTGTACAGAGGCAAGAAAAATTGTCCTTGGTTTCGAAGTGGCTCATTTAGGCATCAATTGCAATGATGCTGACGAGTCCATGGCCGTATGCGAAAAGCTCAATAAAGCTTTTGACTTAAGTATTAAGGAAGGCAATTCTTCCAACTTTGCTTCAAGTGAAATTGAGGTTATGAAATCCATGTATCTGGGCAAAAACGGTCATATAGCCATCAGGACAAATTCCATGACGGCCGCTATTGAAGAGCTTAAAAAGCGCGGATTTGATGTTGATATGGATACTGTAAAATATAAAGGCGACAGAATTATTGCAGTTTACTTAAAGGACGAATTCGGCGGATTTGCAGTACATTTATTGCAGAAATAGGGGGGGTAAATAAAATGAAAGTATTGACGTTTGGCGAAATAATGCTCAGACTTAAGGCACCCGGACATGAACGTTTTTTCCAGAGTCCGATGCTGGAGGCCACATTTGGCGGCGGAGAAGCCAATGTTGCGGTCTCCCTGGCCAATTTTGGCATGGATGTGGAATACTGCACGGTTTTACCTGCGAAAAATGCCATTGCAGAAGCATGTGTACGTGAGCTGAGGTATTTTGGAGTAGGTACCGGAAGGATCGTATTCGGGCCTGGCCGTATGGGTATCTATTTCCTTGAAGGAGGAGCCAACCAGCTTCCGAGCAAAGTTGTCTATGACCGCGCATACTCTGCGATAGCATTGGCCAAGCCCGGAGATATTGACTGGGATAAGACATTTGAGAGCATTGACTGGTTTCATATCACAGGAATCACGCCTGCTATCTCGGAAACTGCAATGCAGTTGTCGCTGGAAGCGGTAAAGATTGCGAAAGAGAAAGGGATAACGGTATCCTGCGATCTGAACTACCGCAAAAACCTGTGGAAATACGGAAAGAAAGCCTCCGAGGTAATGCGTGAAATGGTTAAGTATGTTGATATAGCCATTGCCAATGAGGAGGATGTACAGAAATCCCTGGACATTCATGTCGATGTCGATGTTGTCTCGGGAGAACTGGATCTTAAACAGTATAAGGCGCTTAGTGATGCCGTGCTCAAGGAATATCCGAATCTAAAGATGATCGCGATCACGCTTCGGGAGTCCAAGAGTGCTGATCATAATGACTGGGCAGCCTGTTTGAATGACAGGGAGAATTTCTATGTATCAAGGAAATACAGCATAAGAGATATAGTTGACCGTGTAGGCGGTGGCGACAGCTTCTGCGCAGGTTTAATTTACGGGCTCAATAACTTTGAGGACAAACAATCTGCCCTTGAGTTCGCAGTTGCGGCTTCCTGTCTGAAGCACTCCATCATTGGCGACTTCAACAGGGTAGGGGTTGACGATGTTAAGAAACTTATGGGCGGCGATGCTTCAGGCCGTGTGCAAAGGTAACCAAAACACAGTATTGATAAAACGATGAAATCCCCCAAACATATGCGTTTGGGGGATTTTTGCAGGAGTTCAACTCAATTCTTAAAAACCTTAAAAAATATAATAGGTATACATTTACCGGAACATATGTAATACTTAATTACAGAAGGCACTAAGACATGAAAAATATGAAATAAGCTGTTTCCTAAATTTTAAATGAAGAAGGGTGATGATTTTGAAAAAGATTGGCTTCATAGGCATCGGGGTTATGGGTAAATCCATGGCTCTGAATCTAATAAAAAACGGATTTGAATTATATATTTATACAAGAACGAAAAGCAAGGCACAGGAAGTAATTGAAGCCGGGGCTGTATGGTGCGATTCTGTCAAAGAATGTGTCTTAAATTGTGAAGCAGTAATTACGATGGTAGGTTATCCAAAGGACGTTGAAGAAGTTTATTTCGGACAGGATGGTATACTGGACTCTGCTAAACCCGGAACATATCTCATCGACATGACCACAACCAGTCCCAAACTCAGTAAAAAGATATACCAGGTCGCATGTTCCAAAAACTTATATGCCCTGGATGCCCCGGTTACGGGCGGCGATATCGGCGCAAAAAACGGGACGCTCACGATTATGGTCGGAGGAGATAAACAGGCTTTTGAGCATTGTCTGCCGATTTTCAAAGCAATGGGAACCAATATTGTTTATCAGGGAGAAGCAGGGCTCGGTCAGCACGCAAAGATGGCGAATCAAATTGCTCTGTCGGGGATAATAGCCAGTTTGTGCGAGTCTGTCATATATGCAAAAGCAGTAGGGCTTGATGTACAAACATTGCTGAAAGCAATAAGCGGCGGCGCGGCAGGAAGCTGGCAGATGGCAAATATGGCGCCGAGGATAATCCAGGGAGACTATGAGCCGGGATTTTATATAAAACATTTTATAAAAGACATGGAAATCGCAAAGGAAGAATCACAGGCAGCTAACCTGGACTTATGTATCCTGAAAGATGTTCTAAAATTATATAAGAATCTGGATGAGAATAACATGGGTGATTTGGGAACCCAGGCGCTGATTAAATATTATGAAAAATAAACAAAAGGAAAATAGAATTTAGCCTTAAAGGCTGGCTTTCAAAAAATTTATCATAAGGCCAGCCTTTCATGTTAGATACGGCTATTCCATTCAGAAATGCTCTTCTTTTAAGAACAAAAAAAGAAATAAAAATATGTGTATAAAGATATCAAAGAAACCTGACATAATGATGTCCGGATTATTGTGTTATATTTTATTTATATGGAATACGGGAGAATATGTGAAAGGAGTACATACCATGCAGGGTTATGAAAGCAAAAAGGCTCTTATTGCAGAAATTGAGAAAACGGCGGCTCTCTTTATTAATGAATTTACAGACGTCAAAGAAGAAGAGAAAGACAAGCTGACAGGCGATGTGGACAGAACACCCGCCCAGATGATTGCTTACCAGTTAGGCTGGCTCGATTTAATCATGGGATGGGACAGGGACGAAGCGGAAGGGAAACAGGTCGTTACCCCCTGCGAGGGTTACAAATGGAATAATCTGGGCGCTTTGTACCAAAGTTTTTATGACAGGTTTTCTTCGTACTCCCTTGGTCAATTGCAGGATTTATTCAAAGAAAAGATCGCAGCTTTTGTGCAGTGGCTTGATAGTTTTAAAGAAGAAGATATTTTCACGCCAGGCAGCCGTAAGTGGGCATCTTCAACACCATCCAACTGGCCGGTATGGAAATGGGTACACATAAATTCAGTCGCTCCGTTCAAGTCTTTCCGAAGCAAGATAAGAAAATGGAAAAAGTTAAACGCAAATGGATGATACAGAAGAGAAAAAGGATTCAGTACGGTTGACAAAATGATGAAAAATATATGGTATAAATAATTAGAGGTGTTATTCTTGGATTGTGTTATAAGAGAATGGAGAATAAGCGATAAAGGCTGATCTTGCAAGGATATTGAACAACAAAAAAATTCTGGACAATTTACGGGACGGTCTGCCTTTTCCGTATACGGAAAAGGATGCGGAAGAATATATATTATCCGTGTTGTCTTCCGATAAATCGAAAACATTCGCTTTTGCAATCACTCTGGACGATAAGGTTATTGGAAGCATAGGTGTTTTTCGATGTGAAAATATACATTCCAGAACTGCCGAAATGGGATATTACATAGGTGAACCCTATTGGGGAAACGGATATGCTACAAGCGCAGTCAGGCAGACGTGCAAATATGTGTTTGAGAATTCGGATATCATAAGAATTTTCGCGACCCCATTCGCGCATAATGTCGGATCTTGCCGGGTTCTTGAAAAAGCAGGTTTTCGGTACGAAGGGACTCTGCACTGCAACGCGGTAAAAAACGGCAAAATTCTGGATATGAAAATGTATGCCTTAATCAAGTCGTAAATAATTATCATATTTCATACGTGTTCCATAAGAGTATTTCAGATTTAAAAAGATCGCAGGCGGACATTGTAAGGTGTTCGCTTTTCTAATATGACATATTTGCTATCTTTAAGTCACCGTATTGTCACTTTGTTCATATACAATATAAAATAGACTAAAATAGATGCAGTCTGCAAGGATAAAATAAATATTTATCTTTAAAATTTGCAGAAACAGCGAACATAGGATTGAAAGGCAGGCAGGAAAACGATAATGAAAAAATGGATTTTGAGGATCATCACGGTCATTATGGCTGTTTGTATTATTTTTGGAATATTTATTATTGGCAAAGGATATTACATGTTTCAGACAGCCCTGAAAGAATGCAGCCTGGAAGATAAGATACATAGTATTCGTGCCCGGGAAAACTATACCACGCTTGATGAATTACCAAAGATATATATTGACGCGGTAATAGCTGTTGAAGACCATCGTTTTTACCAACATGGCCCTATTGATATTATATCTATCGGGCGGGCTTTGTGGGTGAATCTGACTTCTTTCAGCCTGGCAGAAGGAGGCAGCTCCATTACTCAGCAACTGGCAAAGAATATCTATTTCACGCAGGAAAAAAAGCTGGAGCGGAAATTTGCCGAAACATTCATGGCTTTCGCTTTAGAAAACCAGTATGAGAAAAATGAAATCCTGGAGCTGTATGTCAATACCATCTATTTTGGGAGCGGTTATTATGGGGTTTATGATGCAAGCCAGGGTTACTTCGGCAAAGCTCCATCCGAGATGACAGATTACGAAAGCACTTTACTTGCCGGGCTTCCCAATGCGCCATCGGTATATTCTCCCGACGTCAACCCTGAGCTCTCTTTCCAAAGACAGCAGCAGGTCCTTGCCAGGATGGTGGATTGCGGGTACATAACTGAGGAAGAGGCACAGGTAATTACGGCTAATTCCAATGTGGTTTCAAAAGAAGAGAAATAAAAGATTAGATCATACACATAAAAAGACACCTGACAGACTTTATCTGAACAGGTGTTTTATTTGTTGTGTTTTAAATTTCCGGGTATATTTTTTTAAGTTTCTCCGAAAGATTTTATTTAACCCTTGGAAATCTTGTAATTGGATGTGTTCCCGCTAACCTTTGTCCAACTTTCAATCTCCGACATATTATGAAATGGACAATAAAATAGGTATCTCTTTATTTTTTTATTTTTTCGATATCTAAGTCCAAAATTTATAAAACCAGGAGGTTAGATGGGATGAGTTGCCCTACAGCGATTACCGTTTTGTATCAAGGACTTAATGCTGACATAACCCAGACTCAAGCAGTTTTTCAAAGCAATAGCAGCTTTCAAGGGATAGCGGTAGCAATTGCTATTGGTAATGGTTCTGAGGCTGTGGCAAGTCAGGAGGCTGAGCAATGTAATAGAAATTTGCAGATTATTGATGCAGTTGCGACTAATTCAGCCGCCAACCTATGCGGAAGATGCATCGATAAATCAAAGGCACCTGAGATTAGCAGAAATCAGGATCGTACAGAGTCGCAAGAGAACTACTATATTCAAATAGGATCTGTTGCTATATCCATTGATGGTGGACGAGCCTGTGCAGAACAAACTCTCAGCCAGTTAAATTCGAATGTCCAAAGTACATCATTACTAGCGAAAAATATAAATTCCTGTGAAGAAGGAAGAAAACCTAATGAAGAACTTAAACCCGACCGGAAAGAATATAAAACCAATGATGAAGAAAGCCATAAGACCAAAGCAGTAGCATACCCGGGACGCCACGAAAAAGCCCGCGTTGTTATTGATTTGGGAAGTTATCAGTTAGAGTTAATTGTTATGTACAAAGGTGATGTTTACCTGAATGATAGAAAGATTAGATCCGGTAACAGGTGTTAAACAGGGGGTAGAAAGGAGTGAAACGCATGTTAACTAACGAAATTAATACCATAAAGAATTGTGATTGTGTTGAATCCCTTTGCTGCTGCGGCAAAGTTGTTGAGCGATCCGCAAGTTCTGATTTAAGTCAGAATCAAGGCGTACTTCAAGTAAATATGAATTTACAAACTGCGGCAATTGCCATTGCTACAAACGGTCAAACAGCAAAGGCATCACAGCAAAACTGCCAGACAAACACTGATATCCGGGCTGCCAATGTCATAGCCACATCCTGTGATACTTTGACCTGCAACGATATTTGTGCAGACTCTGATTTATCCTTTAGTGCTTCCGATCAACAAGACCGGCAAGATATTCAAGTTAACATAAGTGTATTCGGAGTAAATACAGCCATAGCAAACACAGAAACAGCAATAGACAGAGACTGTATTGAACAGGACAATACCACCAATGAAGTACGATTTACTATAGCTACAAATTGTCCTTCCGTGGAGCCGACTCAGGCTGATAAATCGAATCATGAAGGCGCTAAATCACAGTATAACGCAAACGAAAACCTGGATACGGTTTTAGATAGCTCACCTTTATCCTCAATTAGCATTAATGGAAAGGAAATTAAGAGTAATATTCAGGGCAAGACCCCTACCATTAAACAAATTGCGTTTGATGCGAACAATAAAAATGATAATACTGATAAAAAGCCTTTAGCTTTAAACTTTGATAAATTCCACGTTATCCTCAGTTTAGACAGAATATCACTGGATGTCGAGGCAAATTCCGACGGTAATGTTCTGGTGGATGGGAAAGGAGTGAGAAAATGAGCTGCGAAAAAAAGATAGACTCGGTAACATCATGCAGCTGCGACTCTGTAATTCAGCAACTAATTGATTTAGATATTGCACAGAATCAGGATGTAGACCAGAATAACGAAAATGTTCAGCTGGCCGCTATCGCAGTTGCTCTTGGAGGCAGCTTTGCCAAAGCAAGACAGAAATCCTGTCAACATAATGATAACACTCAATTTGGAGAAGCAACAGCTAGAAATACGATCGAATTTGACTGTGAGGCTAACAACTGCATGGGAAATAGCAAAATTACGGCAGATTCTCTGCAGTATGCGGTAGCAAGTCTGACGCAGGAACAAAACACGGTACAAGCGAATGAAAATGCCCAGTTGATAACCTTAGCTGTTGCAGATGACCGCAAAAGCACTGCCATTGCAAATGATCTTAACAGTCAGGTTAATACATATAGAGAAGACGGAATATTATTGTCAACGAATACACTTGATGTTGAGAATGCCACCGACATATTGCAGGACAAGCAAGAGAAAAAACAGGTTAATCCTGCCAACACCGGAATCGGTAAAGGTGAAAAAAACAGACTGTTGCTTTCTGATCAAAGCTTTGCGGTTAAAGTAGCATTTAACCATGATGGCAGCATAATGGAAATTGTAGCCAATGATAAAGGCGAAGTAAAGATAGATGAAATAAAACCCTCTAATACTGACAGTGCCGTTAATACGAGCAATATCGTATCAGTAGCCCTGGATCTTGCCGGAGATCATCTGGATATCAGCACAGATAAAGATGGCAATGTTTTTGTTAACGGGGAAAAAGTATAATAATGTGGAATAATCGGCTGTCCGAATGTAAACTCTGACATGAAAACAATTAAGTATTATAATTTGTATTTTGGATGTATCAAGACAAACTCTGTTATTTTCTCTACCCAAAAAGTAGGGACTGTAAATTTTCTGGGTATTGAAATAAAGAAAATACTCTTTTCAGGTAATTGTTGATAATATGAAACCTGAAAGGAGTATTTTTTTGAAGCTAGACCATAATTTACTTTTTGTATTACAATCGAATTATAATATTTACACAACATAATTATCAGTTTATAATAAAAACTACGAACAACTGTTCGGATATTTAAATAGTTAATAATTATTGCTATAATATTTTTAAACAACCTAGTGGGTAATTCTGTGATACTAAAATATAGATTAGGGGGGAGGGATACTTGTTTTGTGGTGCAAAATTTGTAACAGAGAAACAACGAATGAAATTTGTGAGCTTTGCGGTAATTATACAGAACATAATACTCCCTATCAGGTTTATTGGTGTAATAGTTGTAAAACTCCAATAATAAAGTCTGCAAATGGGATTGACAGAAGTATTTGTCCACTATGTGGCGCAGAAACAGCTTATCTATGTGTAGATCTACGCCCTGTATTTCCTGAAGAGAGACTTCTTTTCGAATTGCTGACGGCAAAACCATTTGAATACATAGATAAAACTGTTTGGGCATCCGATAATCGGTATTATATTGATGGAGTATCAAAAGTAGTGCCAATTAGTATATTAAAAAAGCATTCGCCTGTCAAAATTATAGAACAACTTGTAAAATACAAAGATAAAAACAATTATTATTATTTTAATCAGTACATAGATAAATTTATTAAAGCAAATGTCGAAAGATTCAATTACATCTATAATGAAGCCACAGAGTTTATAAAGAAAACTGCAGCAACTTATCCACGTGAGAATGTAGTTATATCATTTTCAGGAGGTAAGGATTCAACGGCTACAGCAGATTTAACTATTAGTGCGTTAAGTGATCCGAGTTTAGTACATATTTTTGGTGATACCACCCTTGAGTTTCCTTTTACTATTGAATATGTTAAGCGATATAGGGAAAATAATCAAAAAGCAATATTTAAAGTAGCAAGAAACAAAGATCAGAATTTTTACGAGGTATGTGATGATATTGGGCCTCCTTCCCGTGTTATGCGTTGGTGCTGCTCGATGTTTAAAACTGGACCAATTACACGTGTATTTAATAGTTTATATCAAGATACAGATGTTTTAACCTTTTATGGTATTCGTAAAAATGAATCTGTAAGTAGAAGCAAGTATAACAGAGTGGAAGATAATGCAGAGTCTATTAAGATACAAAAACAAAAGGTTGCATCACCAATTTTTTATTGGAAAGATATTGATGTTTGGCTTTATATCTTAAGTCGGAAAATAGACTTTAATGATGCGTACAGAGTTGGCTATGATAGGGTAGGTTGTTGGTGTTGCCCAAATAATAATGAAAGAGCGCAATTTTTGTCACGAATATATATGCCAGAGAAGTCTGATATGTGGCGTAAATTTTTAATTAATTTTGCAATCAAAATTGGAAAACAAGATGCAGAAGTCTATGTTGATAGTGGAAAATGGAAAGCCCGGCAAGGAGGTAATGGCCTTACAGCCGCAGAAGATGTAAAGATAAAATATACGGACTGTACGACTGAAGATAATGCAAAAGTATATAGGCTTAATCGACCAGTTGATGATAATTTTTTGAATTTATTAATACCGTTTGGAAAAATTTCGAAAGAACTTGGACGAAAGCTTATAAATGAAACTATCATACTAGACTTAAAAACAAATATACCAATAATATCTGTACAGCCTTTTTTTCATGATGGATATAATTATGCAGTGAAAATAAAGACCATGAATATTGAAAATCATGATGAATTACAAAGAATGATTAGTTACCAAGTAAGAAAATTTAATGCTTGCCGTAAGTGCTTAAAATGTGAGTCGCTATGTCGACATGGTGCTATAAATATAAGTAATGAAGAATACCATATTAACGATAGTAAATGCAAACGCTGCAAAATGTGTGTAACCGCTAAATATATTGATGGTGGCTGCCTTATGGATAAATACCTTAAGACAAAGGAGTAATTGAGAGCAAATATGAAATTTAGAGCACATGATACTTTTTTTATACGTAAAGGATGGCTTTACAAAGGATTAAAACATGTTGAGATGGACAGTACAGTATTCATGGGTGACAACGGTAATCCTATGGATATTTTGGGGATAGGTGCCAATATGGTTAAATCCCTAAGGTATTGGTTACAAGCTGTTGGGCTTACTATTGAGCCAACGCATGGGAAAAAATATCAAGACCTGACCCCATTAGGTAAATTGATTTATGATAATGATAGATACATAGAAGAAATTGGTACACTTTGGTTTTTGCATTATAAATTAGCAACAAATGAAACTGATGCGACTGCATGGTATTATTTCTTTAATGAATTTAACCTTAAAGAGTTTACTCGAGATGATTTTGTAAAGCAACTTAATGCATATATATTACTAAATGGATCAAGTGTATCTTTTCGTTCTTTAGAGGATGATTTTAACTGTATCATTAGCACATATGTCCCTAGAATTAAATCAAATCCTGAAAAGGTACATCCTGAAAACAATATTGATTGTCCTTTTGGTGAATTATCGCTTGTGGATATTGTAGATAAAAAGTCAAAAATATATAAGAAGAATTTAACGAAAATTGATGCCATACACCCATTAATTGTTTTTGCGGTTATAGTTGATCAAGCGAAAGGTAGGAAGCAAATCAAAATATCGTCTATTCAAAATGATAAATGTAATGCAGGTAAAGTGTTTAATCTTGATATAATCACACTTACAAACATACTAAATAGGCTTGATCTTATGGGTTATATTAAAGTCGTTAGGACGGCGGGGCTTGACTACATAGACATTTTAAAAGAAAGTGATTTTTTAGGATGTGTAAGAGAGTACTATACTATAATTAACCAATGAATAGCATCATACATTCTTAGAATGGAGATAGATTATGATTAACGAAATAATTCAAGTAGAAAAAGATTTCCAGACATCTATTAATATTGCTTATGATTTATATAACGAGAAAAAAATAAGAAGTTTCATTCCTACGTTGTCTGCTATTGAAATAATTGAAGATGTAATTCTAAGTACTATTGAACCACACCGGGGACGTGCAAGGATATTGATTGGAGCATATGGTAGGGGCAAATCGCATGTAATGCTTATGTTGACATCGATTCTTATAAATAAAAATATAGAATTATTTAAAACACTATTAGAAAAAGTAAAAAGCTATAATCAAAAGCTTTATGAGTTCATTATAGATTATATCAATAGTGATAAAAAACTACTACCGATTATTATAGGCGGAAGTAGTACAAGTATTACACAATCATTTTTAGGGGCTTTACATACTGCACTAAAAAATGCAGATCTCATAGATCTTATGCCTGAAACAAATTTTAAGGCTGCAGTTAGTACGATTGAGCTTTGGAGAAATAAGTATCAGGATACTTATAATAAATTTGTTGGTGAGATTAATGTTCCAATTGAAGATTATATTGTTTCACTACAGGAATATAGTGTCAGTGCATATGAGAAGTTTGTATCTTTATATCCTAAGTTAACATCGGGTAGTACTTTTAACCCATTTGTAGGTTTTGATGTTCCAGAGCTTTATGAAAAAGTTATAGAGAAACTAAAAGATAAAGGGTATTCTGGTGTTTATATAATTTATGATGAATTTAGTAAATATCTTGAGTCAAGCATTGCTAATACGACGATTAGTGATATTAAGTTATTACAGGATTTTGCTGAGAAGTGCGATCGCAGTGGCAATGATATGCAAATGCATCTGATGTTGATTTCTCATAAGGATATTGCAAATTATATTGACAATAATTTACCAAAAGAAAAAGTTGATGGATGGAGAGGTGTTTCTGGAAGATTTAAACATATTCATATGCATAATAATTATCCACAAATGTATGAGATTATTTCTGCTGTTATAAAAAAGGATGAGAACAAATGGGACGATTATTATTCAAAAAATATACCTCGCTTCACAAGCTTGATAGAACGATTTAAGTTAAATGGTTTGCTTGAAAACGATGATAACACAGCGCACACAGCAGTTTTGGGATGCTATCCCCTGCATCCAGTTTCTACTTTTATTCTTCCAAGATTATCTGAAAAAGTAGCGCAAAATGAGAGAACATTATTTACTTTCTTATCATCAGATAGCAAGTATACCCTTTCATCATTTTTAAATGATGTAAAAGATGACTTTCCATTGCTTACACCTGATTATTTATATGACTATTTTGAACCTCTTTTACGTAAAGAGCCTTATACAAGTGAAATACACAAACTTTACGAAACGACAATGAAGGTGTTAAAAAAACTAGACAAGGATTCTCTTGCAGCAAGAATAGTAAAGACTATTTCTTTGATATACATGGTTGAACAGTTTGAAAAATTACCACCTACAAAAGATATAATTGTTGACACGTATCGAGAAAGTGTCTTAGATATTAATATTATAGATGATATAATTACTGAACTTATTGAAAAAGATTGCATTATATATCTAAAAAGAAGCAATGGTTATTTAAAAATAAAAGAAAGCTCTGGTGTTGATATTGTTAGCGAGATTTATAATACTATCGAAAAAACAAGACAAACTTTGAGCGTAAAAGATATTCTTAATAAGTTACCTCTTGATAATTATATGTATCCTACAGCTTATAATGATGAAATGGAAATCACACGATATTTCAATTTTACATTTATGGATAGTCAAGAGTTTTTCTCTGTTACTGATTGGAAGAAAAAAATAGAAAATATAGATGCGGATGGTGTTGTGTATGCAATTATCCCATATAGCGAAGATGATATTATTCAAATTAAGAATAATATAATAAGTGGTAAATGTAATCATGAAAGGATCATTTTTATATTACCAAAACGTTTCGTAGATATTGAAAAGATAGTATATGAGTATAATGCTGCTTGTACTTTAAAAAATATGGTTACTGATGATGAGCTTCTATATGATGAGTATGATATTTATGTTGAAGATTTAGAGGAGGTTATCAATAAATTTATTTTAGGCTATACTCGGCCTGAAAATGGTGAAGCCGAATACTATTGGAATGGAGAAAAGCAATTGTTTAAAAGGAAAGCACACTTTTCTGCTAAATTATCAGAAATCTGTGCAAAAACATATCCTTACACTCCTGTTATAAATAACGAATCCATAAATAAAAATCATTTGCCAAGTATGGCCATAAATAGTAGGAACAAATTAATTTCTGGTTTACTCAAAAATGAATTGGGAGTTAATTTAGGATTGACAGGAACGGGTCAGGATGTTTCTTTCATGAGAAGTACATTAATACAAACGGGCATACTTTTAAATGAACAGGAGAAGCCAGTTTTAACACTTACCCCAAAGGATGAGAAAATGGCTAATACACTACGAGTAATCCAAGAATTTTTTAATGGAGCTAATTCGAATACAGGGAGAAGTTTTAAAGAATTATACGATATATTGACTTTACCAGAATACGGGTATGGTTTAAAAAAAGGGGTTATACCCATTTATATTACAGTTGTACTACATTTCTTTAAAAAGTATCTTGTTGTTAAGTATAAAGATAAAGAAGTTAACATAACTGTAGATTTATTAAATAGTATCAATGAAAATCCAGAAGAATATGTAGTCTTTATGGAAGAATGGAATGAAGATAAATCTGCATTTATTAACAGCTTGGAAACGATGTTTTCAGACTTTGTTAATACCAAAGAAAAAGAATATAATACTTTTGCTTATATTGTGTCAGCTATGTCACGTTGGTATATGAGTCTTCCGAAGTATTCCAAAGAATTAAAAACTATATATAAAGGGAAAGATGCTTCTCCTAGCAAAATACTGCGTGAATATATCAAATTTATTGAAAGCTTAAAGCAGCCTTATATAAATACAAGAGATTATCTATTCGAGAAGTTATTTGATATTTTTGGATATAAGGAATTTACACTTAATATTATTGATGATATTAACAGTGCTAAGACGACATTTGATAATGCTAAAAGTGACCTTGTAAAATATTTAATAAATGATATAAAAGAGATTTTTAGATTTAAACAAGCAGATAATGCTTCATTAACCTCTATTATTATGGACTTCATTGAAAAATTGAAGCCAACTACGCTGACTTATTTATTTCCGAAAGAAGAACATAAGGTATTACAATTAATGGCCAATATTGATAACGATGAGAATGAATTTGTACATAATCTTGCTAAGGTGGTTACCAACTTAAGGATTGATGATTGGAATGCAAACACTATTACTGAGTTTATAACAGAGTTAGAACAGATAAAGAAATCCATTTTGGAATATGATCAATCAGCTGAACAAAATATTACTACAATAATTTCAAACGGTTACAAAATAACATTTATTGGTGAAGACGGAAAGGAAATAGTAAAATCGTTTAGTAAAGTAAAGTACAGTAATAAAGGTAAGCTACTTTATAATGAGATAGCCACGGCTATTGATGAATTTGGCCAGTCAATTACTGAACAAGAGAAAAGACAAATTCTGATGGAACTAATTGAAGAACTGTGTCTGGGAGGGATATAACATTTGGAAAAAATAGCTTATTTTAATAACGCTGCGACTACTTTCCCGAAGCCTGAAGAAGTATATAGCTTTGTAGATAAGTATTATCGTGAATTCGGCTTTAATTCAGGTCGTGGTCAAATTGATTCTCCAAGTAAGCTTACCAAAGATACTCGAAATCTGTTATTGGAGCTGTTCCATTGTCCTGCAAAAAAAGTTGTATTTACACCATCGGCAACAGAAGCAATAAATATTATATTACAAGGATTGCCCATAACCGATAACTTTAATATATATATATCGCCATTCGAGCATAATGCAGTTACAAGAGTGCTCAATTTTCTTCAGGGTTTATATAAATTAAATATTTTTACTCTAGCTGTAAATAATAAAAGCTTAACATATGATTTAGAGAAGATTAAATATCAGTTTTCTGAGAATAAACCTAATATAGTAGTAGTTAGTCACGCAAGTAACGTGTGTGGTGCGATAGCACCAATAAAAGAAGTTTGCACGATGTCGTATCAATATGGTGCAATTAATATTATTGATATGTGCCAAACCGCAGGTCTTATTGATACAGATTTGAGCAGTGATATATATGATTTTGTAGTTTTTTCTGGTCATAAGTCTCTATATGCTACTTTTGGTATTGCAGGATTTATATGCAGTGGAGATATTATACCCCGGCCTCTTATTTATGGCGGAAATGGATTTGATTCTGCTAATCCTAACATGCCCGAAACGATTCCAGAAAGATTTGAGGCTGGAAGTCAAAATATTATGGCTATAGCAGGATTATATGCGGCATTAAAATGGATAAAAAAAACTGGGATTAACAATATATATGCAAAAGAAAAGGAAAATCTCACTAAGTTAATATCTGTTCTAAAAGAGTTTAATAATATACGAATTATTATACCTTCTTGTGAAACGGATACAGTTGGTGTGGTTTCAAGTGTTTTTGATGGTTTTAGCAGTGATAATATTGGACAAATACTAAGCAATCAGGGTGTAGAGGTTAGGACAGGACTTCATTGTGCACCTATAGCTCATAAATTTTTAGGTACATTTCCATCCGGTACTGTCAGGTTTAGCGTAGGCTATTTCAACACAGATGATGATTTTATTAAGTTAAAACACGCGTTAAACTATATTTATGAAAATAGTTAGGCCTGCATTTGAATTATAATTAGATATTTTTAAATATTAGATATATAATGAAATATGTTGGTAGATAAGAAAATATAAAGGGAAAATTCTATTTGTTAATTATTAACTGCTTAATTCTATTTGGAGGTACAGATAGAGTGAGCTTAAAAGATGTTGATATAAAAAGTGAATATAGATCTTTTAGGGATGATATTGTAAGAGAGTTCTATATTCCTTTACTAAGCCAATCAGTAATATATAAAAGGGCAGTTGGTTTCTTTTCTTCTTCTGCATTAATTGAAATCTCAAAAGGAATATCAACTCTCATAAAAAATGGCGGGAGTATACAATTAATAGTATCTCCTCAATTATCTGAGGAAGACATTGAAGCTATTGAAAAAGGTTATGAGTTACGTTATGAGATAATTGAAAAATGTATTGAACGTTCGATTGAAAAACCTAAAAGTATTTATGAGGAAAAAAGATTAAATCTATTAGCTAATTTAATAGCTGGTGGTCAATTAGACATAAAAGTATCCTTTATTGAAGCTAATAATAAGATAGGTATTTTCCATGAGAAAATGGGAATTATTATAGATTCTGAAAACAATAAAGTTGCATTTACTGGTTCTATGAACGAAACTCAAAGCGCTTTTTCCCATAACTATGAATCAATTGACGTGTTTTGTTCTTGGACTCATGATTCAGAAAGAGTTTTTGCAAAAGAGGCAGCATTCAATGCTTTATGGAATGATTATGAACCTTATATAAAAACTATTGATTTTCCTAAAGTAGCAAAAGAAAAATTAATTAAGTACCGAGTTAATTATTCTATTGATTTTGATGAATTTGATAGCGAATTTATAACTAGAGAAAACCCACAGAAGTACGAAATAGAATCACAAACACGTCATCCAATGATTCCTACTGATGTGATAATTAGACCTTATCAACAAGAGGCAATTAATGAATGGGAAAAGGAAGGTTTTCGGGGTATTTTTGATATGGCAACAGGTACAGGAAAGACTTATACTGGACTTGCTGCAGTAGTAAGACTATATCAGAAATTAGGAAACAATCTTGCTGTGATTATTGTGGCACCATATCAACATTTGGTTAATCAATGGATCCAAGATATAGAAAAATTTGGGATGAAGCCTATAGTTGGACATTCTGCTTCAGAACAAAAAAATTGGAAAAAAAGATTGAATGATGCGATACGTAGTTATAATTTAAGTATTTCTGATCACTTTTGCTTTATCTGTACAAATGCTACGTTTTCGTCAAGTTATGTGCAAGAACAGTTACAAGAGATTAAAGGTAATTCTCTTTTAATAGTAGACGAAGCTCACAACTTTGGGGCAATAAATTTAAGTAATACACTTCCGCCTCATATTCCTTATCGTCTAGCTTTGTCAGCAACAATAGATAGGCATAATGATCAAGAAGGCACAGAAAAACTGTATAGCTATTTCGGGAAAAAGTGTATTGAGTATACAATAAAACAAGCAATCGATAATGGTATGTTAACACCATATGAGTATCATCCTATTGTCGTATCCCTTAATGATGATGAGCTTGACGAGTATATTAGTATTTCTAAGAAAATATTCGGGACGATCGAAGAGAATGGAAAACGAACTTTTAGTGAATACGAAAAAAAACTTCTTATAAAAAGAGCAAGAATTGTTGCTGGAGCATCAGAAAAAGTTATAAGGCTTAGAGAAGTAATGCAGAAGTATAAAGATGATAATCATATTTTAGTATATTGTGGAGCTACTACTATAAACGATCCGGGTTATTGTGAAGGTAGCGTTGATGAAATAGAGAAGAAGCAAATTGATATTGTTGCAAGTATCCTTGGTAATGACTTAGGGATGAGAATATCTAAGTTTACATCAGAAGAAAGTGCTCAAGAACGTGAAGATCTAAAAAGGGCCTTTGATGAAGGAAAGCATATTCAAGTGCTCGTTGCAATACGATGTTTGGATGAGGGTGTTAACATTCCTAGTATCAAGACAGCATTTATTTTAGCTAGTAGCACTAACCCTAAAGAATATATACAAAGAAGAGGAAGGGTACTTAGAAAATTTCCGGGCAAAGACAAGGCAATTATTTATGATTTTATTACATTACCTCTTCATTTTAATGAAATAAATAATTATCCACCAGAGGTTTTAAAATCAACACGTGGACTTGTATATAGGGAAATTGAACGGATGAAGGATTTTGCGGATATATCTGAGAACCCAGGGGATGCTGATTCTTTAATCAACCAAATTGAAAATGCATTTAAGCTTAATATGTTTGAAGGAGGTATAATTTATGACGGATATTGAAAAGAAAGGGCTAGATGAAAAACGACTTTCAGCAATGAAAATTAATATTTTAGAACTTGAAATAGAAAACCTAAGAACAAGAGAAAAGACAAATGAAGCAATGGTTGATGCTATAAGAAAAATGATAATGGAAGAGGTTAAAAAGAATTATTAAGGGGGTGAACCGTTATGCTGCTAAAGTCATTATATATTAAAAACTTTAGACAATTTAAAGGAGAGACTTTAATTGAATTTGCACATGAAAAAGAAAAAAACGTAACTATTATTCTTGGAGACAATACTTATGGAAAAACTACGCTACTACAAGCTTTTAATTGGTGTTTATATAATTTTGTAGTGTTTGATAAGGATTCAAATCCTGATATGCTTCTAAATTATGAAATTGAATCGCAAATGAGATACGGTAGTCGTGAAACAGTTGAAGTTAGAATTGTATTAGTTCATAAAAATGTTGAATATACAATTTCAAGAACTCAGGAGTATTTTTGGATGGAGCATAAAGTAAGAGGTGAAGTCCCAAAAGCTACTATGTCATATAAAACTCTTGGTTCTGATGGTCAAACTGATATTAGAACGCAATACATAGATAAAGTAATTAATGAAATATTACCACGTGACCTGTCTAATTTTTTCTTTTTTGATACTGAACGGGTACGTGATGTAAGTAATCGTAAAGATTTAAGTGAATCTGTTAAAGGCTTACTAGGATTGACAGCTTTAGAAAATGCCATAAAGCATTTAGGCAGTAAAACATTAAAAACAACAGTTTTAGGCAAATTTTATTCAAGTATGGACAATGAAGGTGATAGAAAAGCGTCAGAAGCACTAGAACGTATTAATAGTGCACAACATCGTAAATCGGTTATTGCTGAGCAAATTGAAGAGATTACTTCTCATATTGCATACTATGAAAATGAAAAGTCTCGGTTAGAACATATACTCTTAGAAGGCGAGAATACTGCAGCTTTGCAGAACAAAAGTTTAGAACTAGAAAAAAAGATAAAAAACGAAACTAATACTCTTGAACAAATTTATGAAAAATTTGTTCAAGATTTTAATAATGGGGCAGTTATCTTCTTTGCAAAACCTCTTATGTTAAGAGCTATTAATTTCTTAAAAGAGGCAGAAGTAGATGATAAAGGGATAAAAGACATGACTGCTCAATCGATTGCTGATATTATTAAAAGAGGCAAATGTATTTGTGGGCATGAGTTAATAGAGGGCTCTGTAGAATATAAGAATATTTTGAAGCAACTTGAATATCTTCCACCACAGTCCATAGGGACGTCTATACGTAATTTCAAAGAGAAAATTATTATGTATGATCAAGCAAACCAAAATTATTACGATAATTTGAAATCACGGTATGAAGATATTTTGAGATCAAAAACTCGTATTCAAGAATGGCAAGATGAGCTGGATAATATAAATGATGATATCAAAGACAAAGAAGATATGAATAAATATGTTAATAAACTTACGGATGTCAAAAAACAACTTAAAAATTTAAATGAAAAAAAAGAACGTTATATACGTGAGGATGAAGGTTGTAATAACGATATTGAACGAAATCAGAAAATTTATGACAGTCTAGTTGCAGTTTCTTCAAAAAATAAAGCATTAATGATATATATCCGATATGCAGAAGAAATAAAAGCTTGGATGGAAAAGACATATAAAGAGAAAGAGATAGATATTAGAGAGCGGCTTGAAGATAAAGTAAACAAAATATTTAACAAAATTTATCATGGAAACCGACGCGTATCCATCGATGAAAAGTATAATGTTACATTGCTTACGACAATTGGAGAAAAAGAAATAGCTTCTGGAGAGTCAGAAGGCTTAAATCGCGTAAAAAACTTTGCATTTATTACTGGTCTTGTTGAATTAGCAAAAGAGAAAATTGTTGCTATTGCAGATGAGAATAAACTTGATTTGAGCTCTGAACCATATCCTCTTGTAATGGATGCTCCGTTCTCTAATGCTGATGCGAGGCATACAACTAATATTTCAAGGGTGATACCAGAGGTCGCTGAGCAAGTAATAATGTTTGTTATGGAAAAAGACTGGCATTATGCTGAGCCTGTAATGTCATACCGCGTAGGTTCAAAATGGATTCTTGATAAAAAAACAGAATATTACACGGTTTTAAAAAGGAGTGAATCTTAATGTTCGAAAGCGACTATACGATCAATGGTATTCATGCGACTTACTTAAAATACTTATATGAAGCAAAGATATTTAAGCGGTATATTGATGTTTATATGAATGCTGCAATAATTGGATTTTTATATGGTCGGTTAGGAAAAAAAGATAATTCATCTCAAGATAGAGCAAGAATCTATGCAGATGCTTTTGCAACCGAAAGATTAAAATGCGATTTTATATATCGACTTATTATGTTATTAGATGAAGGCGATGAAAATACAGAACTATCAGTTAGTCAAAGACTAGACAGAGCGTTTCGATATGATTCAATAAGCAATGAAGACAGATCAAAAAACTCTCATAGTCAAAACATGGATCGCTTTAACTCGTATGTTCTTGGTGGAATTGAAGTACTATATGAGAAATTTACTAGTGGGATTACTAGTCGAGATGATTATATTAATAGAATATTTGATGTTGTTTCAAAATTTAAGGAAGAAATAGAAGGTAAAGATTTTGAAAATAAATTAAGAAAACTTATACGCAGTAATTAGCGAAGTGAGAACATGGATGATACGCTTGAATTATTTGCAATAAAAGATGCTTTATTTGAGTTTTATCATACAGATTTGTATAGTGCATCACTTGGATTACTTAAAGCAATGCAATATCCAGTAAAATTACATAGTGATAATGTTAATCAAAAAATTGAAGAGTTTATTTATTTTACAGTCCCAAATAAGGTTTATTACAGTCAAGAAGAGATGAGATATTTAAATCGTATAGAAACAGTGTCGTTCCTTTGCGAATTACATCATAGTGAACTAATAAATAATAAAGAATCTTCTAATCTAGATACAGATAGTATTGTTTTTATAGCAATTGAAATCAATAGTCCAGAGAGAGATCGAAGTGTGGATTTATACTATATTTCTCAGATACTGAATAAAACATATGATGGATTTGTAGTAATAATTGCAAAGAGCGCAAACAATATTATGTTTAGTACATGTATAGAGAAAAACATAGTATTTATGTCTGAATGGTATAATATTAATAGTTCATATACAGACATTATACCGCTTTGTGCAATATGCTATTCGAATATATTAGGAGCAAGAACAATAGAAGATTTTTATTATGAATTAGTTTACGGGTTTTCGCGAGAATACCTATTATATAATGAATCATTTGAATTTACTGCATATCAATTATTTCCGTATATCGATGATTTTACGAATTATTGCTGCATAACGAAACAACAAATAATGGAAGTTGCAAATCAAAATTTTAACTACTATAAAGAAAAATATGGATTTGATTTTGTAGAACCAGATAATAGCTTCGCAGTTTTACTTGAAGAAGACGATGAATGGGCATTATTAATAGAACTTGAAGATTATAAGTCTCTAGATGAATTTGAAAATTGCGATGACTTTGAAGATAAAAAACAGTACATAGAATATTCCGGCCTTGATGATGAAATTCTAAAAGATCCGGTTAAATTATTAAATTGGCTTAAGCAAAGATATACTGAGAAAAACAAGAAAATAAAGTATAATGTTAATGCTAGCTCAAATTGTCCCGAAATAGATGTTGTTAATTGACCAAAAGTTGACGGTATAACTGCCAATAAAGCGAAGGCATGAGCGGATAACTAAAAGGTTATCCGCTATGTATTTAGTCGTTATTGAAGTTTAAAAATGGTTCCAATGCTTTGAAAGCATAAGCTATTGTCATACCGTCTACAACATTTCCTAAAGCATAAATCAACTTCTCACTGTTGTAGAAAGTATCATTAAGGGTACTCAAATGGCACCCTGCGCTAAAATCAGGAAGACAGGCAAACAACCCTGAGGTTGATTGACCAACCAGTACCCGCAAGCTGCTCCGGCTTAAAATGAAAATCTCATAGTGGCTGCCGAAATTAATAACCTGGCTAACAGTACCATGCCATATGTCTTTACTACCATCATCCCATTGATAAGAACAGTGGAATTGTATCACGCCAATTCCCCCTGTATCACGAGCTTTACCATATGGTCATCAATGATTTTGCGGCCATTTTGAGCACCGAACAGCAGGCAATGGGTGCAAAGCTTGTTTATGAGCCTGGCAGAGCCGCTGGAATACTTAAATATCTCATCCAACGCCGCTTCAGAGAAAATTTCCCTGTCGCAAGCTGCATACTCTAAATGTCTATGTACGTATTCACCCACCTGAGCCCGATCATAATGATTCAGTTTGCACTGAATATCAATACGTTGCTTGATGGCGGCATATGCCTGGAGCTGGAATTTATCCCACAACTCTGACTGTCCCACCAGAATTAAAGCCATTGGGCTTTCTGAGTCCATCTTGAAATTCAGCAGGAAACGAACCTCTTCCAGCATCTCTCGGTCTAAAAGATGAGCTTCATCAACTATGACAACAGGCTGCAGTTTATGGATTCCCTTCATAAGCTCAATTTCCCGGTGCAGCTGGCGTTTGGCATCTCCACGGTAGAATTTTGCCTCACACCCCAGCTGCTCCAGTAAACCCTTGTAGAAATGCCTGGGCGTCAGTTTGGAATCGGCAAGGTACATAACATGAAATCGTGAAGAGTCCAGAATATCCCGGAAACGGCGGATAGCTGTGGTTTTGCCGGTACCGCAGTCCCCGGTAACAACAGCGAACAACTGACGAT
>JAAYFU010000042.1 GCA_012728095.1 Clostridiaceae bacterium | reverse complement strand
GTTGTAGATTTCAATAAAACAATAGCAAAGATGTTCAAAGATGTTGTAAAAATCCGCAGGAACGCAAGTTTATTGCAACTATTCGAAGGAACATGTCTTGTTGATGAGTATGACAAACTCATCAGTTTGATTCAATCCGCTAAGGAGAGCCAAACTACAATCAGCGTAGAAAAGCATATCAAAGAGAATGACTTTGACAAGTATTTCAAGATAGAAATTACGCCAATAATATCAAATAAGAATTATCTGGGCACTATTTTGCTGTTAAAGGATATTACTGATAATATAAAGCATATTGAGGCCATTGAAGAAAAACATGCCATTATGATGGAACAGGAGAGGCTGGCATCATTAGGCCAGCTGATAGGGGGCATAGCGCATAATCTGAATACGCCGATAATGTCGATTGCAGGCGCAGTTGAAGGATTGAGGGATTTAGTAGATGAATATGAAGAATCATTAGGTGATGAAAGCGTTACTATTGAGGATCATCGCGAGATTGCCGAAGAGATGCGGAGTTGGCTTGATAAAATAAAACCATATACCGCTTATATGTCTGATGTTATCAGTGCCGTCAAGGGTCAGGCCAGGAATTTTGATCAAACTGTAATGTTAAGCTTTACCATAGGGGAGCTTATTAAGCGGATTGAACTCTTGATGAAATACGAACTGATAAGATATAATTGTATTTTAAAGACGGCAATAAATGTAGAAAAAAATACGGAAATCTACGGAGATATTAATAGTCTGGTGCAAATTTTCGATAATATTATTATAAATGCTATACAGGCATATGAAGGGAAAACAGGTGTAATAGAGTTTACGATAGAAGACGAAGAAGAAGGCATACTATTTGCTATCAAAGATTATGCGAAGGGGATTCCGGAAAATATTAAAGGAAAGCTTCTAAAGGAGATGGTTACAACTAAGGGAAAGAATGGGACAGGTCTGGGATTGTATATGTCTTATTCTACCATAAGAGGGCGTTTTGGAGGTAAAATGTGGTTTGAATCGGAAGAAGGTAAAGGAACAACATTTTTTATTCAGTTGCCTGTTAAATATTAATGCTTATATAAATTAAATATCGTGGGGGAGCGTTTTTTACAAATGAGAAAAAAGCTGAAGGAAGTGAACAGTAATATTAAAATACTAGTTGTAGACGATGAACCGGGTATAATTGATTCCCTGTCAATAATACTCAGAAGAAGCGGTTATTATTATGAAGGATGCACAAATCCAATAGAAGCTATTGAAAAAGTAAGAACCGGCAATTTTGATTTATTGGTATTGGATTATTTAATGACCCCGATTCATGGAGATGTAGTAGTAGAAAGAATTCGGCAATTCAACACAGAGATTTATATACTATTGCTTACAGGACACAAAGACTTGGCTCCGCCTTTGGAAACAATAAAATCATTAGAAATACAGGGATACTGTGAGAAAAGCGACCGTTTCGATCAGTTGCAGCTTCTTATTGAATCCGGAGTAAAATCCATAACAATAATGAGAACCATAAAAAAGTTTCGGGACGGTCTCAACAAGATTCTTGAATCTGTACCTAAAATATACCAGTTGCAACCGATTGGGAATATCTTAGAGGACATACTTGTTGAATTGCTTCCTCTTGTAAGCAGTGAGAATGCGTTCATTTTAGTTGACAATATAATAGATACGGATGAAACGAAAAAAAGTATTTTCAGAGGAATAGGAAAATACAAGACTGAAATTAATGATTTCATGTCTATGTTGAATTCCAAACTGTTAGAAAGAATAGGTAATGCAAGAATTACGAAAAGTACGATTATAACCTCCAACGAAATCATATTACCTCTTTTGAACGAACATAATGATTCAATCGGAGTAATATATGTTGAAAGCAGCAACAATACTGAGACTGAGATTGCTGAAGGGTATAAGCTTCTGGAGATATATGCCTCCCAGGCGGCTTCTTCAGTCAATAATGCTTTTCTGCATTCGCTTGTCAATATAAAAAATGAAGAGCTTAACAAGACATATGAACAGCTCAGGATACGTTATCTGGACACTATTGAGGCACTGAGACAGGTTGTTGATGCAAAGGATGAGTATACATGCGGACACTCTGACAGGGTATCATATTATTGTGTTAAAATAGGAGAGGCATTTGGCCTGTCGGAGAAAGATATTGAAACACTCAGGGTGGCGGGACTTTTTCATGATGTCGGCAAAATGGGCATAACCGATGATATTCTCTTTAAGACGGAAAAATTAAGCAAACAGGAATATGATGAAATAAAAAAACATCCGACAAAAGGAGCACGTATACTTTCGGTTATTTCCATGTTCAAGGATATAGTGCCTATCGTCAGATGGCACCATGAACGGATTGACGGTACAGGCTACCCTGACGGACTAAAAGGTGATCAGATTCCTTTTCTTGCAAGGATTGTTTCAGTTGCAGATGCATTTGACGCAATGATGTCGGATCGCCATTACCGGTCAAAACTGGATTTGAATTCTGCAATTAAGCAATTGGAGGAAGGCGCAGGCACGCAATTTGATTCCATTGTTGTAGAAAGATTTATTGGCATGCTTGGAAGATATATGGAAATGGAAAAGGAAATAAAGTATACGTACGATTTATGCAGAAAAAATAGCTAGCTATAACAGAAAGAAGGTAAAAAAATGAAGAAATTTAAAACTATACTTTGGTTGATAGTTCTGATTGGATTATTATCAGCTTGCGGACGGATTCAGACAAAAGTCCCTGGTGATCAGGCAACAGAAGAAACCGGTATTGAAGATAGAAACGATGTGAGCAGCAGCGAAATTATAAAAGAAACGGCGAGAGAAGCGATAAATGCTTTAAGAGATAAAGATATGGAAAAAATATCAAAACTCGTACATCCGGAAAAAGGTGTACGCTTCAGTCCCTATGCTTTTGTCGACGTCAAAAACGACCTGGTTTTTGCTGCAGCAGATGTAAAGGATCTTTTATCCGATACTACTATATATACCTGGGGAAGCTTTGATGGTACCGGAGATCCAATAGAACTTACATTTGAGGAATATTATAAAAAATTTATATATGATGCTGACTTTGCCAATGCAGAACAGGTAGGATACAACGAAATCCTGGGAAAAGGCAATACGATTGAAAACAGCGCAGAGGTATATAAAGATTCTGTTATTGTAGAATATCACTTTTCCGGTATTGATCCCCAGTACGAGGGGATGGACTGGAGAAGTCTCAGAATTGTATTCGAAAAATTTAGAGATACATGGTATATAGTGGGTATAATCCATGATCAATGGACAGTTTAGTTTAATGCGCATAATATAACTGAATGTCTAATAATCATTAAATGAGTTTTCTGTTTATTAATAATTAACTTATAGTTTCTTAAAAAATCCTCGTATTTGTCCTAAGGTACAATTCTATTGGTTAAAGGAACACCCGAATGTATCTTCTTTACTGTATTTGATTAATGCGGTATTTTGAATATTGTTTTATAATGCGCCGCAAAATGTAAAAGAAAGCCTAAATAACAGAGTTAGCATAAAAAAGTGCCGAAAATCATAGACTTTGACAATGAATTAAGTTTATGAGCAATTGACCTGTTTGGGCGGTTATGTTATTGTGGTAAAGAAAAATAAGGTAACATCATGAATGACTAAAATATAGAGTTATGGGAGCCTATCATGACAAAAATTGGATTCGACAACGATAAATACATTGAACTTCAGTCAAAGAAAATACTTGAAAGAATATCACACTTCGGAGGCAAGTTGTATCTGGAATTCGGCGGAAAGCTGTTTGACGATTATCATGCATCAAGGGTACTTCCCGGTTTTAAGCCTGACAGTAAGGTAAAGATGCTCATGCAGCTAAAGGATCAGGCTGAAATTGTTATAACAATAAATGCTGATGATATAGAAAAGAGCAAACGCAGAGGAGACCTGGGAATAACTTATGATCTCGATGTATTGCGGTTGATAGATGCTTTCCGCGAAATAGGTTTATATGTTGGAAGTGTCGTAATAACTCAATATCGGTCACAATATGCTGCCGATATGTTCAAAAAAAGACTCCAGGATTTAGGTATAAAAGTTTATATCCATCATCCTATCCCTGATTATCCTTCAAATATCTCACTTATTGTTAGTGATGACGGATGCGGGAAAAACGAATATATTGAAACAACACGTTCGCTGATAGTTGTCACGGCACCCGGCCCGGGAAGCGGGAAAATGGCGGTTTGCATCTCTCAGCTATATCATGACAACAAGCGGGGAATAAGAGCCGGCTATGCAAAATTTGAGACATTCCCGATATGGAATCTTCCGTTGAAGCATCCGGTTAATGTTGCATATGAAGCGGCAACAACTGATTTAAATGATGTTAATATGATAGATCCGTTTCACTTAGAAGCATATGGAATAACTGCGGTAAACTATAACAGGGATATTGAGATTTTCCCGGTATTAAATGCCATATTCGAAAAAATAGAAGGTAAGTCTCCATATAAGAGTCCGACTGATATGGGTGTCAATATGGCCGGATACTGCATTACAGATGATGAAGTCGTATGCGAAGCCGCCAAACAGGAGGTTATCCGCAGGTATTACAACACGTATTGCGCACACAGACAGGGTCTTGCAGAGAAATCGGAAGTGTATAGGTTAGAACTATTAATGAAGCAGCTTGGAGTATCCAGTAAGGATCGCCCCGTAGTCGGGGCCGCTTTGGAAAGGGCAGAAGCTACCGGCGGTCCTGTTGTAGCCCTACAGCTTAATGACGGCCGAATTGTAACAGGGAAAACATCGTCGTTACTTGGCGCTTCAGCTGCCCTCTTATTGAATTCGCTTAAGGAACTGGGCGGAATACACCATGATATACATCTGATTTCACCGATTGTTATAGAACCGATCCAGGTTTTAAAACTTAAACACATGGGAAATCGGAATCCGCGGCTTCATACCGACGAGATTTTGATAGCTCTTTCCATTTGTGCGGCTACCAACCCGACGGCTGCGCTGGCGATGGAACAGTTGCCGAAGCTCCGGGGCTGTGAGGCGCATTCAACTGTAATACTCTCTAAAGTTGATGAGAACATATTCCATAAACTGGGCATAAATATTACGTGTGAGCCCCAGTACCAGTCCAAGAAGCTTTACCATAAATAGAAAAATGATATGGAAACAAAATAATACGTGGCTAATCTTAATTAGGAGTGAGCAAGATTAAAAAGTACGATACCATAATATTTGACCTGGACGGAACACTGCTGAATACCCTTGAGGACTTGACCGACAGTGTAAATTATGCGTTGGAACTGTACGGATATCCAAAAAGAAGCATTGAAGAGGTGAGGGAATTTTTAGGTAATGGTGTCGCCAGGTTAATCGCTCTTGCCGTCCCCGGTGGAGTTGACGATCCACACTATAAGGATTGCCTGGAAGCAAATAAAAAGTATTATTTAGAAAACATGAGTAATAAAACCGTACCTTACAAGGGTATTATAAATCTTTTACAGCAATTGAAGAAAGAAAACTATAAGCTTGCGGTTGTTTCCAACAAAATAGATAAAGCGGTTAAGGGGTTGGTTCGGAAGTTCTTCGGAGAGTATGTACAGGTAGCCATCGGCGATACTGACAATATATCCAAAAAACCTGCGCCGGATACTGTGCTGAAGGCGCTTAAAGAGTTAAACTCCTCTCCGGATAAGGCTGTCTATGTAGGGGATTCGGAGGTAGATGTAAAAACCGCCAAAAATTCCGGAATAATGTGTGTGGGCGTAACCTGGGGTTTCAGAGACAGGGATGTTTTAGAGAAAGAGGGAGCTGATTTTATAATCGAAGAGCCAATGGAGTTAATGAAGATAATCGATTCCATGTAAATTATGTAGTTAAATATAATATATTTTTTTATTGCAAATTAATGAATCTTAATATCCACTCGGTGATGTAAACAACCAGGCAGGATGACAATGCGACAGTCAGCAGGCTTTTTTCCATAAAAGCAAGAAGTACGGCTATAATTGTACCTGCAATGGCTGAATACGTGGAAGAAGTCGCTGAAAAAATAGCCGGAAAAGTCATTGACCCGAGAACCGCATAGGGAACATAGTATAGAAAGGACTTAATAAAGTTACTTTCTATTTTTTTCTTAAATATAACCATTGGCAGCATTCGAACAAAATATGTAACGCCGGCCATTATTGAAATATGTATAAATATCATTCTGCCACTTCCTTTACCGGAAAGAATAATGCGCCAAAACCGGATGCGGCAAGGGCACAAATTATTATAACGAAACCTTCCGATAATCTGTTAAGGTATGGAGTATAGTGAAGGATAAAGCTTAACGTTACCGAAAGGATGATTACCCACAGTACGGGATGTGCCTTTTTTGCCGGTGGTATTATAATTGCCAGAAACATTCCGTAGATCGCAATATTCATTGCGGAAGAAACAGATTCGGGTAAAATCGAACCTGCAGCCGCTCCCATTAATGTACCCATAGCCCAGCCCCAGTATGGAACAGTAATCAATCCATACATATATTTGGTATCAATGTCGTGCGGTTTTCCGCTGGCTACGGCGAAAACCTCATCGGTTATCCCAAACGAGAGAATCAAGCGATGTAATGTGTTAAAAGATTTATCGGTTTTTTGTGTAAGAGATAGTGACATCAAGGAATAACGCAGATTGATAATCAATTGGGCAAGAGCCATCTCTATGTACGGTGCTCCGGCGCTGATGAGACTTATTCCGGCAAACTGTCCTGCCGAGGTAAGGTTAGTCATTGAAATTAATACCGCAATCCAAACAGGCAGCCCAGAGTTTACCGCCATAATTCCAAATGTAAAAGAAACCGAAAGATAACCTAATCCTATGGGGATACCGTCTTTAATACCAGAAAGGAAATGATTCGATAATTTGTCAGTAACCATCCTACGACCTCTTTTCTGCTGAAAGAAAGTCCCAGTACAGCGACCTTCATATAATTAAAGCTTCATCGATCTCTCGATGAAGCCAATCTGGTGCGGCCGACCGGACTTGAACCGGTACGCTCGCGCATACGCCCCTCAAACGTACGTGTCTGCCAATTCCACCACGGCCGCATATATTATATGTTTAGACGAACAGCAAGATTTATTATACATACTGAAATAAGCCCTGTCAATACAAAATCAGCAAAATTACTGTCAGTCTCTCTTCTCATTATGTATACAGTGATCAATGGCAATAGAAAGAGCGCAGAAGAGAGGAACATCGTTCTCATTATTAATGATTAGTTCATAGCTGTCACCCCATGACAGCCAGGCTTTATGTAGCTCTCCTACGGGAATTCCATCCCTCAGGATGGAAAAGTTCATCCCAAATAAATTACCAACAAAGGTATAATCTCCGAACTGGCTCTGGATACTCAGCTTTGGAGTGAAAAATGAGAACTCCTTTTTTAGAATGGCAACCAGTTTGTCTCGGCAAAAAATATGATATTCCGGCAAAAATCGAAATAGTTTTTGCTGAATAAAATAAATCTCATTTCCGGCGGCATCGTACATATGGATCTTCGCACCGAATGTGAAAACCTCTCCCTGAACGGAAAATACAGGCTGCCCATCTTCGTTATAAATATTGTATTTGTCTCCAAAGGAAAAAACCTTTTGTTTAATATAAAGCTTAGTCATGACTACCTCTTCTGAAGTAAATAATAGTATTAGTTTTAGTGTTATGAATTACTCTGCATAATTAATGATATACTTTATCACAATGTTAGTCTATATTTATTTAAAACTATTAAACAGGCGGATTTCCCCGGCTTCCAGAAAAGAAAAGCCAGAAGAACCGTTTTTCTGGCTAATCATCATATGAGAATATATCCTGCATTTTATAGAATCCGGGCGGTTTTCCGTAAAGGAAAGCTGCAGCTTTTATTGCGCCTTCTGCGAACAGATCCCTCGATATGGCTGTGTGCTTGATTTCTATTACTTCGTCATTTCCTGCGAAAATAACAGAATGCTCTCCGGGTATGGTACCGCCCCTGATAGAATGGATACCGATTTCATCGGTCGTTCTTTTTTGCCTTGTAGAATGACGATCATAAACGTATTTCATCTCTTTACCCGGGATTGCGGAATTAATGCTGTCCGCAATGGCAAGCGCAGTTCCGCTGGGGGCATCTAGTTTTTGGTTATGATGTTTCTCAATTATTTCAATGTCAAAAGTGCCATGAAGCATTTTTGCAGCACGTTTAACCAAATCAAGAATAAGGTTTATTCCCAGTGACATATTGGCGGAAAGCAATACCGGTATTGATTTGGAAGCATTAACGATAAGGTCTTTTTGAGCCTCACTGTGTCCTGTCGTGGCTATCACAATGGGTAATGACTTTTCCAGCGCATAATTTAGGATTCGCTCCAAAGCGCTTGGATGCGAAAAATCTATTATAATATCCGCCTTTTCTTTTACCTGACCGGGCTCTGTATATACAGGATAGTCGATTTCTTCTTTAACGACAGTGTCTACCCCTGCAACTATCATCATCTTATCATTGTACTTGCATGACCGTGTGACTGCCTGCCCCATTCTTCCGTAACATCCGTTTAACAGTATGCGAATCATCAGATAACCCCCGTTTTTTATGTACGATAAACTTATATTAATCCATAATCTTTAAGAGCTTTCTTTAGCTGCATCAAACCTGATTCTGAAATATCAACCAAAGGCAGGCGGCAACGCCCGACATTGAATCCCATTAGATTCATTGCTGCCTTAACCGGGATGGGATTTGTCTCGCAGAACAACGCATTTACAACAGGAACAGTTTTTATCTGCAATTCGCGGCTTGTTTCAATATCCCCGTCAAGGAAGGATTTAACCATATTATGCGTATCTCTTGGCAAAATATTTGCCATAACCGAAATAACACCTTTTCCTCCGAGGGCAAGCAAAGGAACAATATTGCCGTCCTCACCGGAATATAAATCTATCTTGTCTCCGCAAAGATACATGATTTCCGCTGCCTGCAGCAGATTGCATTCCTTCACGGCGACTATGTTATCAATTTCAGCAAGACGTTTAACAGTGGCAGGATTAATATTAAGGTTGGTTCTTGAAGGAACATTATAAAGCACAACCGGAATACTTATGCTTTCGGCAATAGCCTTAAAATGCTGGTAAAGACCTTCCTGTGTTGTCTTGTTGTAATAGGGCGTAACAGATAAAACAGAATCCGCGCCTACACTTTCGCAGTATTTAGAAAGCTCAATCGCATGTTTTGTATCGTTGCTTCCGGCTCCTGCCATTACATGAACCCGTTTATTTATTTTTTCCACTGCGAAGCGGACAACTTCCTTATGTTCTTCATCCGGCATAGTACTGGCTTCTCCGGTGGTCCCGCAAATCAAGATAGCGTCAGTGCCTTCCTTTATATGCCATTCAATAAGCTCCTCTAATTTCTCAAAATCAACGCCGTTTTCATTAAAGGGGGTAATCAGGGCGACACATGAACCTGTAAACAACGTTTTTTTCATTTTGACCACTCCTCCCAATTTATAATTAAAATAAAGGTAAACAGTTTAATGCATAAATTACAAAATCCAGCTAATTAAAAAAGCCGCCCAATATCACTATCGGCAGCCTTATTATGTTTACAAAGGCAAGAAGCAAGTAAATACCGATAGCTCTCCGCAAAAGCGACAGTTGAAAGGTTATTCACCGGTCAACCAGGAAACGAATGAAGCGGCATCCGTTACCTTCGGCGTTTTCCCCTTTTACTTAAGATCTCAGGACCCGTTATCCTCCCTTAAGTTACTTATGAAAAACGCGCCTCTATCTACAATTATATTCTATTATATTCTGTTTATCTTCAGGTTCTCAAAAAATGAGTATTAAATTAACGTAAATAATATCATGTATTACTTACATTGTCAAAGGGCAAAACAATATGTTATAGTTAACTTGCATGATAATTGCTTATTATTGTGGAGGTATGTTTGTGGCTTCCGGGAAAGTACAAAAGAGGCCGGTATCCGGCAGGAAAAAGGTTCAAAAGAAAAAAGTCAGCAAAACCGGCGCTTCCAAACAGTTAAAGACCGAAGCAAGCGGATTGTTGATATTCTCTCTTGGTATATTACTGGCATTGAGCATTTACTTCGATAATATAGTAGGACCCCTGGGCGAGTTATTCGGAAAAGTCATGGGGGGTATTTTTGGGCTTTCTGCGTTTGCACTTCCTTTGATCGCGATGTTTCACGGCCTGGCAAAAATTTTTAAACCAAGGCTGATATATCAGGATAAAAGACTGTCTTTGATACTCTTACTTCTTGTACTGTTATCTGCCATGCTGCAGGCAGGTCTTTATGATGCCGTGAAATATGAAAACAAGACTTTGTTAAGGTACATAGAGACTTTTTATAAAGAAGGCGTAAACGCTGTTGGCAAAGGAAAAGAGTTTATGCCCAGCGGCGGTGTGGTTGGCGGAATCATAGGTGTACCCTTACTGTTTGTTTTTAAAAAATGGGGTACGATGATAATTCTTACGACTTTTTCGATTATTGTCGCCATGATGATTACGAGGCTTTCTTTAGCTGAGGCTGCCAGAAGTGTCGCTAAAGGAACAAGTGAAGCTATCAGCGGAATTGTAGAGGCTGCGCGCAAAAAACGCGAGATTAGGGAAATAAGGAAAAGCATAGGAAATATTGAAGCCCAGGAGGAAGCAGTGACAAACAATATCGGTTATGCCAGGAGAAAACAGGCGCGAATTCTCGATTTCCCTATAAACAATACTGAAAACAATACTGACACTGATTCAAAAAGCGCTCAAAGTCAGGTTAAACAGAACGAACCTGCCCAACAAATATATATGGGAGATGAACCGGTACTTCATGATAATCAGTTAAATATCCCCGATATTCACAGTAAACCGGCAGAGCCTGATGTAGGTCTGCAATTGGACCAAAATGTGGTGCGAAACAAAAATAAAAATAAAGATTCTCAAAACACTTCTACAAAAAACTCATATATCGCTGATAAAGCCGACAGTCTTAATGAACCTGCAGTTGATAAAACAGAGAACATAAATTATTCAACCGAAAAAAAACAGGAATATATTTTCCCGCCAACCGAGCTTCTCTCCAGGTCAAAAGAAGGAGAGATCAATATGAGGAAAATAAGGACATCTTCGATTGACAGCGCGAAAAAACTTGAGAGTACGCTGGCAAGTTTTGGCATAGACGCTAAAATTATTAATGTATCGGTCGGTCCTGCATTTACCCGGTATGAACTGCAACCCGGGCCTGGGGTAAAAGTAAGCCGGATTGTCAATCTTACTGATGATATAGCTTTAAACCTGGCAGCTACCGGTGTAAGAATAGAAGCGCCGATTCCCGGAAAAGCGGCAATAGGTATAGAGGTCCCTAATAAAGAAGTAGCTCCCATCAGTCTTAGAAGCGTATTAGAGTCGGAGGAATTCAGAAAGCAAAGCTCGCATCTGTCAGTAGCATTAGGTAAAGACATTTCCGGAGAGAACGTCGTTATCGACCTTGCCAAGATGCCTCATCTGCTTATTGCCGGCGCTACAGGTTCAGGTAAAAGTGTCTGTATCAATTCAATAATAATCAGCCTGCTTTACAAGGCTACTCCGGATGATGTAAGGCTTTTGATGATTGATCCTAAAGTGGTGGAACTGGGTGTATATAATGGTATTCCACATTTATTGATACCGGTTCTCACGGATCCTAATAAAGCCGCAGGAGCTTTGCGGTGGGCTGTAACTGAAATGACCACCCGTTATAAACTTTTTGCTGACAAAGGTGTCAGGGATTTGCTTGGTTATAACGCGTTGGTTGATGAAACTGGAGAAGGGGAAAAACTGCCGCAGATAGTTATTATTATTGACGAGTTGGCTGATCTTATGATGGTGGCTCCGCATGATGTAGAGGATTCCATTTGTCGTTTGGCGCAAATGGCTCGTGCTGCCGGCATGCATTTGGTTATCGCTACTCAAAGGCCGTCCGTTAATGTTATTACTGGTGTTATCAAGGCCAATATTCCTTCCCGTATCGCATTCGCAGTATCATCCCAGGTAGATTCCCGAACCATCCTGGATATGGGCGGAGCTGAGAAACTGTTGGGGAAAGGGGATATGCTTTATTATCCTGTTGGTATTCCCAAACCCATTCGCGTCAAGGGGGCTTTTGTTACCGACAAGGAAGTCGAATTGGTTGTTGATTTTGTTAAGAATCAGGTCAGAGCCCGTTATGACGAGGAAATAATAGAAAACATCAACGACAATGCCAGGAATGATGATGAGGGCAATAAAGGAGAACAATACGACGAACTTTTAAACGAAGCCATTGAAGCAGTTATTGATTGTGGTCAGGCTTCAGTTTCCTTTATCCAGAGAAAGTTTAAGGTAGGATATGCCAGAGCCGGCCGTATTATTGACCAGATGGCAGAACGCAACATAATAAGCGGTTATGAAGGCAGTAAACCCAGACGTGTCCTGATAACCCGCGAACGCTGGAATGAAATGAAGATGTCTGAGCCGGAGGATAAAACATGAATTTTTTCGAGAATGTCCCTACCAATTATAATGTTTCCCTGGCATTTATTGTTTTTATGATAATACTTATGACTGTTTATATGGCTGTACGGAGCGTACGCAGACTGGATGCGGTATCCATCATATTATTCGCCGTTCAGCTGTGTGCTCTTACAATGGGGGTTCTCACAGTTATAGATCGTGTCCTTGCGGTACCTTTGTTTGAAATTATAATAATAGTTTTTGGTTTGTTTCTGCCCGGAACAGTTTTGATCTCAGACTATATCGGAATGAAAAAAAGGATTAAGAAGTCGCTGGCAGATGCTCCCCTTATAGAAAAAATAGAAAGGCAGAGCCATGGGGGCTGGAAATATAGTGAGTTTATTGATGAGCCGAATGAGTGGAAATCAGTAATAAAAGCGGCCGATATTGCCGGTACTCTGAATCTTGATAACAAGAAGCTGAAATCAAATGTGAACAAACAGCTGACCCATGTTGACAAACTTATTAATGACGGTGAGATCAAACAAGCACTTGAGATTTATACGGTACTTTCCGGGCTTATAAGCGATAATCCTTTCATTATATATAATACGGCGTGGCTAAGCTATAAAAACGGTTTGTATGAAGACGCTATACAAATCTGTAAAAAGGCTTTGCATTTAACAGGAGATACACCGTTAACCGGATTAAAGAACAGTAAGAAAAATGAGATAAGCTGTCTCCTTCGGCCAATGATACATTTTTGTTACGGTTTATGTCTTTTTAAAGTCAAAAAGTACCTGTCGGCCATAGACCAGTTTATAATGGTTCAAAATGAAACCGATGGGCAAAAAGAGGCCGATGTTAATATTGCAAAATGTTATCTGGCCATTGGCGAAATCGGCAAAGCGCAGGAACATATTCGTAAGGCCCTGAAACTGAAAGATGATAACATACTCAGGTACTTTCTGGCGCGTCTTTGTTTTGAGAAAAATGAAGAGATGGAATGCAAATACCAGTTGGAAACCATTGTTGAGAAGTATCCGGAATTTACCGAAGCATGGTACCTGTTGGCCAAGCTGTATCGAAAACGTGGCGACTGGGAAAATGCTCTCATTGCATACAAAAAACTTACACAATTGGCGCCGCAGGATGCCGAAGTCTATTATCGGTTAGGCATAGCCCAGCGGCATGAAGGAAAAACTGAAGAAGCATTGTCAAACTTTAAATTTGCTGCCGAAATAAACCCGGATTTCAGCAGGGCTTATTATAGTATGGCATCCATCTACGATGCCGCCGGGAAAACTGATAAGGCAATTGAGTGTCTGGAAAAATCCCTGATGGGTGATGAACGCCTGGAGATGGCATATAATCTGCTTGCCGAAATTTACATATCGAAAGATAGGATACTTGAGGCAATCAGAGTGTATGACGAAGCGATAAGAGTGCATCCGGAATCATATCTGGTTCATTTTAACCTGGGTGTTTCATTGATGATGATGAAGCGTTACGAAGAAGCCGTCAGAGTATTCAGACGCGCCGAAAAGCTTACGAATGACGACCCGGCTCTCTATTATAACTGGGCTTCCGCAGAGATTTCCCTCAAAAACTATTCCGAAGCCGCAAGATTATATAAGGAAGGACTGAAACTAAAATCCGATGACGATGAGATTTTGTTCGGGCTTGCCCGCGTATCGGCTCTTTCGGGAGATGTGGATGCTACCATAGGATTCCTGACCAAAGCTATTGAGATTAATCCGGATTTGAGGCTAAGAGCCAAGGCATCAACTGATTTTTCAGCTTTTCGTACTCATCCTCAGTTCATTGAGATCACTAAATTACCTATAAAAAGAAAATAAATTTAATAAAAAGTTAAATATATGAATTATAAAGAAAGAAGCGGAGAGTTGAATATGTCCGAAAGAATCAGAGTTGGTATTTTAGGATATGGAAACATAGGAAAAGGAGTGGAATTATCAGTATCACAAAATCCTGATATGGAGCTTGCAGCTGTTTTCACAAGAAGAAAACCGGAAAGTATAAAAACTGTTTCTGAATCGGCTCGGGTCCTTCATATTGACGATATATGCGAATATAAGGATCTAATAGATGTATTGATTCTATGCGGCGGTTCCGCCACTGATTTGCCTGAGCAAGGTCCCAAATATGCCGGCCTTTTTAATTGCGTGGATTCTTTTGATACCCATGCAAGGATACCCGAGTATTTCAACAGTGTTAATGAAGCTGCAAAACGTTCCGGAAAGACAGCTGCGATTTCAATAGGCTGGGATCCCGGCCTGTTTTCCATGAATCGTTTGATACTGGAGGCAATTCTTCCCCACGGAGAGAGTTACACCTTCTGGGGCAAGGGTGTAAGCCAGGGGCATTCTGATGCGATAAGACGTGTTAAAGGCGTTAAAAACGGTATTCAATACACGATACCTGTGGAAAGTGTAATTGAAAGAATAAGAAACGGTGAGAGACCCAGTTTGACAACCGGTGATAAGCATATCAGGGAATGCTTTGTGGTCGCAGAGGAGGGAGCAGATAAAGCAGAGATAGAAGCGACAATAAAAAACATGCCTAATTACTTTGCTGATTACAAGACCATTGTTCATTTCATATCCGAAGATGAGCTTATAAAGAACCATAGCCGCATGCCTCACGGCGGATTTGTCATAAGAAGCGGTGATACAGGCAAACATTTTGAAAAGAAACATATTGCCGAGTTCTCGCTTAAACTTGAAAGCAATCCCGAATTTACGGCTTGTGTTCTTACAGCTTATGCCCGTGCCGTGGTCAGGCTGAATCGGGAAGGCAAAACAGGAGCTTTGACGGTGTTTGATATTCCTATTGGTTATCTTTCGCCTAAGTCGGCCGAAGAGCTAAGAAAAGAACTTTTATAATTAACTTCTTACATCTTACTTATATAAAATGGGGTGTGTTATTATGTCTTATAAACTACTGGACGGCAAAGATTTAGCCGCAAGAATGAAAAAAGCCATGTCAAAAGAAGTTGAAAAACTTGCCTCAGAGGGCATTGTTCCGGGACTGGCAGTTATCATCGTAGGTAATGATCCTGCTTCCCGAATTTATGTGAACAATAAAAGAAAAGATTGTGAGGAAGTTGGCATTAAGTCATTTGAATACGCTCTTCCAGAGGAAACCCCCGAAGAAGAGCTTTTAGGCTTGATAGACGCATTGAATCAGGATTCGTCAATTGACGGAATACTGGTTCAGCTTCCTCTTCCCAGGCATCTTGACGAGGTAAAAGTAATAAGAAGAATCAGCCCTGAAAAAGACGTGGATGCATTCCATCCCTTTAATGTAGGGGAGCTGATGATTGGAAGGCCTGTATTTGCGCCATGTACGCCGGCCGGTGTCATGGAGCTTATTAAAGACGCCAACATAGATGTCGCAGGGAAAAACTGTGTTGTAGTGGGAAGAAGTAATATCGTTGGAAAGCCTATGGCTATGCTGATGCTTCACGAGAATGCAACAGTAACCATCTGCCATTCAAAAACCAGGGACTTAAAGGCAATGTGTAGCAAGGCGGATATCCTTATTTCAGCTATTGGAAAAGCTAATTATATAACCGCGGATTATGTTAAAGAAGGCGCCGTTGTTATCGACGTTGGCATAAACCGAAACGCGGAGGGTAAAGTAACCGGTGACGTTGATTTTCCTGAGGTAAGCAAAAAAGCCTCTGCCATAACACCGGTGCCCGGAGGCGTTGGTCCTATGACAAGAGCAATGTTGCTTAAAAATACGATAAAGGCATGCAATATGCACAATAAGAAATCGCTTTCTTGACATGATTTTTAAAACTGTATACAATAGTTTATAATGGCGTCTCGTATGCATATGAATGATGCCATTTAATGTTATGCTTTATTGATTATGAATTTATTGGAAAAACGAAAGTCAAGGAGGTGAGTAGTATACTCGATTTTTTTTCAATTGCATTAGGACTTATTGCAGGACTTGTGGTAGCTGTCATTAGTTCACTTATATTCTTCCGTAAGGGAGTTGAGCATAGAAAACGAGTGGCTGAAAGCGAATTTGAAAGCGCTGAGAAGGAAAGCCAACGTATCATAAGTGAAGCTGAGAAAGTTGCTGAAAGAAAAAAACGCGATGCTTTGATGGAGGCTCGTGAGGAAATTCACAAAAGCAGGGTCGAATTAGAGAGGGAAGTCCGTGAACGCAGGAGTGAGATTCAAAGAACAGAAAGACGTTTGCAGCAGAAGGATGAGACTCTTGAGAAAAAAATGGATGCCCTTGAGAAAAAGGAAGAAGCCCTGAACAGGCAGATTCAGGAAATCGAGGCAAGACAGGCTGAGATTGAGGAATTATACAAAAAACAACTGGAGAAACTTGAAAGTATATCCGGGTTATCGGTAGAAGAAGCTAAGCAATATCTTTTAAGTAATATCGAAGGTGAAGTCAAGCACGAAGCGGCCATTATGGTTAAGGAAATTTACGAGCGTGCTAAAGAAGAAGCTAACCGCAAGGCAAAGGAAGTTCTGTCTACAGCAATTCAAAGGTGCGCTGCGGATCATGCGTCCGAAATCACCGTTTCTGTTGTACCTCTGCCAAATGATGAAATGAAAGGCAGAATAATAGGAAGGGAAGGCCGCAATATCAGAACCCTTGAAACGCTTACAGGTATTGATCTTATAATCGATGATACACCGGAAGCAGTTGTTTTATCCGGATTCGATCCTATCAGACGTGAAGTGGCAAGAATAACTCTCGAAAAGTTAATAATTGACGGAAGAATACATCCTGCACGTATTGAGGAAATGGTGGAAAAAGCAAAGAAAGAAGTTGAAAACACGATCCGTGAAGAAGGCGACCGGGCGACATTTGAAACCGGCGTACATGGCCTTAATCCTGAGATAATAAAACTTCTTGGCAAGCTTAAGTACAGAACGAGTTATGGGCAGAATGTCCTGTCCCACTCTATCGAAGTATCTCATCTAGCAGGTCTTATGGCAGCTGAACTGGGTGAGGATGTAACTCTGGCAAAACGCGCCGGACTGTTGCATGATATTGGAAAAGCAATTGACCACGAAGTCGAAGGCACTCATGTTTCCATAGGTGCTGAAATTTGCAGAAAATACAAGGAAAGCGAAGAGGTTATACACGCTGTAATGGCTCACCATGGCGATATCGAAGCAAATTCGATAATTGCTGTTCTGGTTCAGGCAGCAGACGCCGTTTCTGGAGCAAGACCGGGTGCCAGACGTGAGACCCTCGAAACCTATGTGAAGAGACTGCAAAAGCTGGAAGAAATAGCAGATTCGTTACCTGAAGTTGAAAAATCCTATGCCATCCAGGCCGGACGCGAAATCCGTATCATGGTTAAACCGGAAATGGTTTCCGACGATGATATGATTATGGTGGCAAGAGATATAGTAAAACGTATTGAAAACGAGATGGAGTATCCCGGACAGATTAAGGTTCATATTATCAGGGAGACTCGAGCAGTTGAATATGCAAAATAGTTTTATTCGGGAAGCGTGAAAACGCTTCCCGTGTTTTGAGAGGAAGAAAATTTTTTGAAAATCCTATTTATTGGAGATATTTTTGGAGAAATTGGAAGAAAAGTTTTAAAAGAAAGTATGCCTGAGCTCAAGTCGAATTATAACCCTGATTTCTGTATCGCGAACGGCGAAAATGCAGCAGGGGGGAGAGGCATTAGTTATAATACGGCCCTGGAGATTTTGGACACCGGTATAGATGCCATAACTATGGGCAACCATACCTGGGCACGTAAAGAAATCTTACAGATTATTGATTCAGGAATAAGAATTGTCAGACCTGCAAATTACCCGAAAGGTGTTCCCGGCAAGGGGCGCCTCATTGTTGAGAAGAATGGTATGCGCCTTGCAGTGGTCAACCTGCTGGGGCGTATTTACATGGATCAGCCGGTAGATTGTCCTTTCCAGACTATTGACAGGGAACTGTCATATCTTAAGGGACAAGCTGATTATATACTGATTGATTTTCATGCGGAGGCCACCAGCGAAAAAATTGCAATGGGCTACTATGTTGACGGACGGGTCTCTTGCATGTTTGGAACCCATACGCATGTACAGACCGCAGATGAAAAAATACTGGAAAACGGGACGGCTTATATATCCGATGTAGGAATGACCGGTCCTGCAGAAGGAATCATTGGCGTTGATAAAGATCTTATAATAAAGAAGTTTACCCTGGGGCTTCCGGTTCAGCATGAGCCGGCAAAAGGGAAAGCCCAGGTAAACGCGGTTATCGTAACTATAAACGAAGAAAATAATAAATTATCTGAAATAAAAAGAATTAACTACATAAAAAAGATATGAGTTTTTTGGAGGTTGTTGTCATCATGAGTCTGTTAAAGGTTTCGTCAAAATCGAATCCAAATTCAGTTGCGGGGGCAATTGCGGGGGTCGTAAGAGAAAAAGGAGTGGCAGAAGTACAATCCATTGGAGCCGGCGCTTTAAATCAGGCAATAAAAGCTGTTGCCATTGCCAGAGGTTTTTTAGCTCCTCTTGGTATAGAACTGGTATGCATACCGGCATTTTCGGAAATAACTGTAGGTGGTGAAGAACGTACTGCCATCAAATTGATTATAGAACCGAAAAGAACCATCTAGCAGAACGTTTAAAGTTCGGAGGGTTTGTATGAATTATAGGGATATATACAGGCAATGGATCGAGGATCCTTATTATGATGAGGAAACCAAAGCGGAACTTTTAGCTATTAAAGATGAAAAAGAAATAGAAGACCGGTTCTATAAAGAGCTGGAATTTGGGACAGCCGGTATGCGCGGCATTATAGGCGCCGGCACCAATCGAATGAATAAATATACGGTTCGCAAGGCTGCTCAGGGTCTTGCTAATTTTGTAAAAAAGCAAGGACAAAGCGGTAATGGGATTGTTATCGCATATGACTGCCGTCGCTGTTCTTATGATTTTGCCCTGGAAACTGCTTTGGTTATGGCAGCCAATAATATAAAATCGTTTTTGTTTGACGAACTTCGCCCGACTCCCGAGTTATCCTTTGCCGTTAGATACCTGGGTTGCGCTGCCGGTGTAGTAATCACGGCAAGCCATAACCCTAAGGAATACAACGGGTTTAAAACATATGGCAGTGACGGATGCCAGCTTCCTCCTAAAGAATCCAATCAGGTCATTAAAGAAGTCGAATCTATTAAAAACATATCCGAAATTTACTGCATGGAAAAGGAAGAAGCCCTTAAGCAGGGACTATTGGAGATAATCGGCAAAGAGATAGATGATGCATATATAAACGCGGTAAAAAGTGTGGGCATAAATCCTGAGTTATGCAGAGAATACGGCAAGGATACAAAAATTATATACACTCCTTTGCATGGGACAGGAAACAAGCCGGTAAGAAGAGTCTTGAAGGAAATAGGCTTTAATAATGTTCTGGTGGTTAAGGAACAGGAGTTGCCGGACCCGGACTTTTCTACGGTAAAATACCCGAATCCGGAGGAGAAAGCAGTATTCAACATAGCCATTCAAATGGCTGAAAAGGAAGATGTCGAGTTAATAATCGGTACCGATCCCGACGCCGACCGGGTCGGAGTCGTAGTCAAAGATGATAAAGGGGAATTCATAACACTCACCGGTAACCAGATCGGATGCCTCCTGTTGGAATATATTCTATCCCAGAGACAGCAAAGAAATAATTTGCCCGAAAACGCATTTGTGGTCAAAACTATTGTTACAAGTGATTTAGCCAGGAAAATAACCGAGAACTACGGAGCGGAAATTATAGATGTGCTGACCGGGTTTAAATTTATCGGGGAGCAGATTAAACTGTTGCATGATACGGGCAAAAAAGAGTTTATATTTGGTTTTGAAGAAAGCTATGGGTATCTTTCTGGCACCCATGCCAGGGATAAAGACGCTGTTGTTGCATCCATGCTTATAGCAGAGGTTTACACCTGGTATAAATCAAGAGGAATGAATCTTTACCAAGGCCTTTTGGAACTCTTCAAAAAATATGGATATGTAAAAGAGGGGGTTGATTCCTTTACTCTGAAAGGAAAAGAAGGTCTTGAAAAAATAAATAACGCCATGGAATCCCTCAGAAATATGAATATAACAAAAGTCGGCGGCAAAGATGTTCATATCCTGGCCGATTATGAAAAGCAGATAAGAAGAAATCTAAAGACAAATAAAGAATCTAAAATCAATATGCCTATATCAAATGTGCTTCATTATACTATGGATCCCGGCTTCTGGTTTTGTGTAAGACCTTCAGGGACAGAACCCAAGATTAAAATTTATTATGGTGTAACGTCAAATTCCCTTGAAGGTTCGGAAAAGGAACTAGATAACCTAAGGAAGGATGTTTTATCGATTATTAAACCTTTATTGGATTAATCATACTTTTGCTTAATAATGCGGAAGAGTTAAACAATCCAGGTAAGCCGGATGTTGTGTTATGTCATTCATTAATCCATTGAATGTCTGAAAAGCGGGTTTGAACTCGCTTTTTTTTGTTTCCGTAAATCTTTTTATTTCACTTTTTAAACTTTAGTGTACAATAAAGATATAAGTGTCAATTCAGCTTTCCGGCATTTCTGTAACAAAAGGTTTGGGAAGCCTTTTAAAATGCGGACAGGTTACCGGTTAACTATCCGGGGCCGGCTTTTTGGCGGTCTCAGGTATTATTGGTAAAGGAGGCAAAAATGAAGTTTGAGGGAACAAAAATTTCGGAGCTAAAGGCTGGTGAGAATATTAACGGGATATATCTTTTGAGAAATGCGGAATTAAAGCTCTCATCCAATAAAAAAAACTATCTTGATATTGTTTTCTCGGATAATACAGGCACTATACCCGCTAAATGGTGGGATACAGGCGAAGCCGATTATTTGTCTTTGACTCCGAATAAGCTTTATTATGTTAATGCAAGGGTGGATTTATGGAAGGATTCATTGCAGCTTAATATTAACAGGATCAAACTTGCAGACGACGAGGATCAAAAACGTATAGCGGATTTTGTACCGGCAGCGCCTCTTTCACCCGAGGATATGCTGGAAGAAATCTATCTTTATGTGTCTAAGATTAAAAAAGCCGAAATTCGTTCCGTGGTAATGACCATTCTAGATGAAAAAGAAGAAAAACTGAAATATTATCCTGCCGCCAAAAGTCTTCACCATGCGGTAAGAAGCGGGCTGTTATATCACATAGTGCGGATGCTCCGCTGTGGGGAGGCGATAAGCAGCGTTTATGAAGGAATCAATACCGATCTTTTATTTGCAGGAATAATTCTGCACGATTTGGCAAAAATCGGAGAACTTATCAGCAATGAGCTGGGTATTGCCGAGTATTCAAAGGAAGGGCAATTCCTGGGCCACATTATTATGGGAGTCGAAGAGGTGGACAGAGCGGGTAAACAAGTCAGTGCTTCAGAAGAAACTATGCTGCTGTTGAAACATATGATTGTAAGCCACCATTACGAGGCTGAGTTCGGAAGCCCCAAAAAACCGCTGTTTTTGGAAGCTGAACTGTTACATCATATCGATATGATTGATGCCAGAGTATATGACTATCAAAATGCTACAAAAAATATTGCGCCCGGTCAGTTTTCGGAACCCGTGTGGTCTTTGGATAAAAGAACTATTTACAAAGTTGATGTTAATGAATAAATAATATAATGCGATTAAGGTAATTAAGGGTATTGTTCGTGCCGTTTTAGGCATGTTGAGTATAGACTGTCGACAAGTCTCGCCGAAAAATATATATTAATGTCTGAAATCGGTGAACACGTCAATTGTTATACACATGCCAAAATGATATACTTAAAAAAAACAGACAGTTTTCTTCAAGGAGAATTGCTATGGTACAAGTAGTTCCTGTCAGGAATAAGAGACAATTTGATTTATTTATCAAATTTCCCTTTAAACTGTATAAGAATAATCCCTATTGGGTGCCGCCCCTTATATCAGATGAAAAATTTACCCTTAATAAAAAGAAAAACCCGGCATTTGAATACAGTGACGCGGAGCTTTGGCTGGCATATAAGGACGGAGAGGTAGTAGGGCGTATAGCAGGAATAATAAACCATAGTTACATAAAAAAATGGGGAAACAAATATGCTCGTTTTGGTTGGATTGATTTTATTGATGATCCTGAAGTTTCCAAGGCTCTCCTTGAAACCGTCGAGGAATGGGCAAAGAAAAACGGTATGGAAGGTATACACGGTCCATTGGGCTTTTGCGATCTGGACAAGGAAGGAATGCTTGTAGAAGGCTTTGAGGAGCTGGGGACTTTTGTAACGATATATAATTATCCTTATTACATGAAGCATATGGAGGCATTAGGATACGTCAAGGATGCCGACTGGATAGAAATAGAGATAACGGTACCTGATAATGACATTGCCGAAAAAATATCGGCATTGGCCCAAAGAGCAAAAGAAAAATATGGCCTGAGTGTTGTTCCCTTTAAAAAATCCAAGGATGTTCTTCCTTTTGCCAAAGAGATATTTGATTTATTGAACAAGGGCTACGAGCATCTTTACGGTGTCGTTCCAATTACCCCGAAACAGGTTGAATGCTATGTGAAACAGTTTTTCTCATATGTAAACGTTGATTATATCAGCGTTATAAAAGACAAGGACGGAACACTGGCAGGATTCGGAATAATTATGCCTTCTCTGTCCAAGGCGGCTCAAAAGAGCAAGGGTCGGCTTTTCCCATTCGGATTTATACACTTTTTAAAGGCCATCAGGAAAAATGATACCCTTGATTTATACCTTGTTGCCATAAAGCCGGAACTGAGATCAAAAGGTGTTCCCTATATACTGCTGGACGAACTGACAAAAGCAGCGTTAAAAAACGGAGTAGTCAGGGCGATTGCTTCTCCTGAGCTGGAAACAAATCATGCGGTACAGTCTATGTGGAGAAGCTACAAAACACGAATTCACCGCAGAAGAAGATGTTACCTAAAGTTATTTAATAAGTCTTCCGAAGGAGATGCGCAACCGAGTGAATCATAACGGGAAAATCAATAAAGTATAATCAAGTATAATGATTAGTCAGATAAGTGGGAGGCTTTATTATGGATAATTTATATGTTTATGGATGGCTTGGTATTATAATTGTACTTGTTATAATTGAAGCAGCTACGTTTAACCTTACCACAATATGGCTGGCAGGCGGAGCGCTTCTTGCTTTTATATTCGCATTGTTCAATCTGCCTTTATACGCACAATTAGCTGTTTTTTTGGCTGCTTCGGTAATACTTTTGGTATTTACCAGACCTATTGCGGCAAAATATTTGAAAGTTGGAATTCAAAAGACTAATGCTGATGCTCTTATAGGGCAGACCGGCTTAGTTGTTATGGATATATCAGAGCATGAACCGGGACAGGTTAAGGTAAAAGGCCAGATATGGACAGCAATCAGTGAATCGGGAGAATATATAAAAGAGAACACTGAAGTTGTAATAATGGCAATCGAGGGTGTAAAACTTGTGGTAAAAGAACATGTTGATGAATGAAAATAAATTTAGGAGGTTGATTCATAATGGAATATGTAATTCTTGCGTTGGTTGCGCTTGTGGTTATCATTATCATCAGGAACATCAAGATTGTACCTCAGGCTCAGGCTTTTATAATAGAAAGACTGGGTGCTTATAAGGAAACATGGGAGGTAGGGCTGCACTTTAAGATCCCGTTTATAGACAGGATTGCCAATAGAGTTTCATTAAAAGAAAGGGTACTGGATTTACCGCCTCAGCCTGTTATTACAAAGGATAATGTCACGATACAGATTGATACGGTTATATACTATACCATTACCGATCCGAAACTATATACCTATGGAGTAGAGCGCCCTTTGATGGCTATAGAGCTTCTGTCCACCACAACATTGCGTAATATCATCGGTGACTTGGAACTGGATGAAACTTTGACTTCTCGGGATACCATAAATAGCCAAATGCGCATTATCATTGACGAAGCGACTGATCCATGGGGAATCAAGATAAACCGCGTAGAAGTTAAGAATATCCTTCCTCCGGCAGATATTCAGAATGCCATGGAAAAACAGATGAGGGCGGAACGCGAAAGACGTGAAGCTATTCTCAAAGCCGAAGGAGAAAAGACAGCAACGATCCTGGTAGCCGAAGGAAAGAAACAGTCGCTTATTCTTGAAGCTGAAGCTGAGAAAACAGCCGCAATCTTACGGGCAGAAGCAAAGAAGGAAGCCATGATACGTGAAGCTGAGGGTCAGGCCGAGGCAATCCTGAAGGTCCAGCAGGCTACCGCCCAAGGTCTGAGAATGATCAAGGAGCAGGAATTAAGTAAGGAAGTTATTGCTATAAGAAGCCTGGAAGCATTTGAAAAAGTCGCTGACGGAAAAGCAACGAAGATCATCATTCCGTCAGAAATCCAGAATATGGCTTCATTGGTAACATCAATAAAAGAATTGTCAAATGATTAAAATCAAAGGATTAGAAAATAAGGATCTTTCAATTGATTGAAAGATCCTTTATTGCTTTTTGTCTGAGATGCTGCTTTGTACTAAATACTTGCTGTAACTATCCTTATACTCTGCCAGGAGCAGATCTATCATTCTGCCGTAACTTTTGACACCGTCTTCCTGGCCGTTTAGTTTAAGGTAGGTATCGTTTATTTTATCGGCGACTTCTCTTGTAACTCCCTGGAATTGCTTCCAATATTCTCTCTCAGCTTTCAGGTCTCTTTGCAATCCGGGACTGTAATTGACGATCACGTTTAAATAGCGTTCAGGGCTTTCGGAATAGAGGGCGTTCAAAGAATATTGCAGCGCCATAACACTTCCTGAGTATTTGAAATCAACATCCGGATGTGCCATGCAAGCCTTATATGCTATATAATTTGCCTCGTCTTCGCGGGCAAAACCCCTTTGATGAGCCATTTCATGCATCACAGTCGAAGCAAGCGACATTTCGGGAATATCGATATCGATATTTGCCTCTCCTGTAAGACAGGAATAAATACCTATTATATTTGTATGTGACATCAGCCTGGATAGCATAACAGGCTTAGGAGGGCCATATCTTCCGCCTAAGAACGGGTATTCCTGTTCCAGTACCTCATATCCTTTATAAGCACGTTTCAGAACCGATTTATACCCGCCTTCCACGTACATGATCCCGTCCTGGTTTTCAGAAACCTGTGCCCTTAATCTGTTGGTTTCATCTACAAGCCAGCGGCAAAGCGCTTCTAACTCATCTAAAGAAGAGTCCTGCACATTAATGCCGGCAAGCCTGGAATATGGCAAACGTTCATAATTAATATTCCATACCATCACCTGGATAAAAAACCACAGAGAACCCAGCAGAACCAGATGGGCAAAAAAGCGCAAAATCAGTATACCCTCACGCTTGCGAACAGCTTTGATGATAATGTAAATAAGCCGGATCGGAATGTATATGACAAGTATAATAAGAGCCAATTCGGCGATAGAAAAAGGGATTAATCCCGTCAACAGGCTTACAGGCTGCATAATAATTTTATAGATACCTCTTGAATAAACATTCTCGGTAAATTCGGGATATCCCGCCATAACCCGCTTTATCAGCAAAGCCAGGGGTATAAGTAGGACAGAAAGAAATTTGTATTTAATATTTAATTTTTTATCAGACTTTTTTTTGTTCAGCATAATACCTTTCCTGACAATCATGCAGAATTATTATATATTTTGTGGTTACATTTTATCATGATATTAAAGCAATAAGAATAAAAAATAATAGGCGAAAATTTTCGGAATATTTTATATAATATGTATAAGATGGAAAATTAACTCATTAATCATAAGGAGGCGTTTATATGATTGAGAATGTCGGTAACGAGCTTAAGGCTTATTTTGAAGGCAAACCTTTATTATCTTCATTATTGGTTCTTGATATGTACATACTTTTAGGGTGTAGCGTTCTGAGGTTTCTTGATATTTTTGTATATCTTGGAGGCATCATAAGCGGGCTTTTATTTTATGTGTTTATACTTGGTATCCTGTTATGTATTGCAAATAAAAATTTTTTTGCTCTGATTATTGGCCTGGGGATAGAAGCGCTTATTAATCTTATTTATCTCATAAGATATTTGGCCAGGCATTACGGATTCAGTTGGTCTTCACTTTTTGGCCTTCTTATTTATGGCTTTTTCACATATATGGCTTTTAAAAAGTATTCGGCAAAAACCGGCACATAGACCAGGATGAAAAACAGCCGCCTGTCGTATTACAGGCGGCTTTGCTGCACACGATTAATCCAAATTACTAAATCTCCATTGTTTTAAAAAGTAAATTTCTCTTTTATGATTATCAGGGTGGAATTTACTTTTTCAAATAAGGGGTTATAAAAGGATAATTTTTTTAGGCAAAAAGGTATTGTGATTTTCCCGGATATGCATTATAATAAGATTTCAGACGGTCGCCCGAGTTTTGATACTTCTATGAATTACTTTACAGGATTATAATGGGTGTCCGAATTTATCGTCGGGGTGTAGCTCAGGTGGATTAGAGTGCTTGCTTGGGGTGCAAGAGGTCGCTGGTTCGAGTCCAGTCACTCCGACCAGGATTGGATCCTTCAAATACGTTGATAAGCGGATTTGGAGGATTTTTTCTTACCAATAACCAAGAGCCTTCTGAAACGAAGGCTCTGAACTATTTAATCAATAGAAAGTCGTGCTTACCGGTTTTTATATACTTATATACAATGTATTGAGTTGACCATGGATACGGAAGCTTTAATTGGCGTTATTTTTGTCCGTAGTATGCGTTAGGTCCGTGTTTTCTCATGAAATGCTTATTCAGTATATAATCGGATGCAGGTTCTGCATTTCCATTTGACAGCATAAGGGTATTAAAAGCCATTTTGGCTACCTCTTCAAGGACTACCGCATTGTGAACGGCGTTATCAGGGCTTGTACCCCAGCTGAAAGGCCCGTGATCCTCCACAAGAACACCGGGAACATAAAGAGGATTCAAATCCTTAAATGTCTCAACTATTACATGGCCCGTGTTTTCTTCGTAATTGCCCTCGATTTCTTCCTTGGTCATCTTTCTGGTGCAGGGAATTGAGCCGTAAAAATAATCGGCATGGGTGGTACCAAAACAGGGAATTGATCTGCCTGCCTGCGCCCAGCTTGTAGCCCAGCTGGAATGTGTATGAACTATACCCTTTATTTCCTTGAAATTCCGGTATAGAACAAGGTGAGTGGGTGTGTCGGATGACGGGTTGAGATCTCCCTCAACCTTATTGCCATCCAAATCAAGGACGACAAGATGTTCTACTTTAAGCTCATTATAGGGAACACCGCTAGGTTTTATCACTACAAGTCCCCTATCACGGTCAATTCCGCTTACATTTCCCCATGTAAACGTAACCAGTCCATAACGGGGAAGGTCGAGATTGGCCTTTAATACTTGTTCTTTTAAATCCTTCAGCATATTTTGAATCCTCCTTGTACTAATTATAGATTACTTTTTATTTCGATCTGTACATGAGTCTCCGATAACCAATTCGGGTATGAAAATCTTTTTTCTGGGATTATTAAGGTAATCAGAGTCTTCAAGAAGTTCCAATAATAACTCGGCCGCAGTTTCACCAAGCTTTTCCTTTGGATGAGTAACTGTTGTAAGCCGTACTGGACAGGCGGTGGCCAAGTTCGAATCATCAAAACCCGTAATACTGATATCTTCGGGTACCCTGACACCCAACTCGGCAAGGGTCTGGTATATTCCGAATGCAATTTCGTCATTGTAACAAGCAATAGAGTCCAATGGTATTCCCATGTTAATAAAATTTCTTATTTCGGAATTTGGTTTAATCTTCCGGTCTTCGGTGTGGAACCATATAACCTTGTTGGAATCATACGGTATACCAGCTTCCGACAAAGCCCTCACATAACCGTGGTGACGATTGATACCCTGCATATCGTCAGCTTTGAAAATGCCGGCAATATTTTTGTGCCCCAGTTTAATCAAATAATTGACAGCAAGGTACATTCCAAGTGTGTCATCCAATATGACATATGATTTATTCTTAATGTGCTGGTAACAACCATGAATAAAAACGTATGGTATACGGTGAATGTCAAGGGCCTCGTAAAAAGCGGAATTGTCAGAATACAGCGCACTTTTGGTAGGTTCAATAATCAAGCCTTCAAGATCCTTGCTCAGTGCTTCTTCAAGATACTTTGCTTCTTTGGCTACGTTATTATCAGTGTTTTTTAGCATTATACTATAGCCCCTGTGCGACAAAACGGTATCAATTCCCTGGATAACCCGGGGGAAGATATAATCCGAAATATAGGTGGTCAAAACTCCTATATTGCGGGATTCTGTCCTCTTGATGCTTCTGTCTTTCACGTAAGTTCCCAGGCCTTGTTCGGTATAAAGATACCCTTCTGATACTAATAAAGAAATAGCTTTTCTAACGGTATGACGGCTGAGAGAAAAATCTTTGGAAAGCTTGTTTTCCGAAGGTATGCGTTCACCGGCTTTTATTTTGCCCATTATTATCTGTTGTTTAAGATAGTTCTTAAGTTCTAAATATTTTACCTGTTCATTCACATGAATACTCCTTTATTAACTTGTACGTACATCATCTATATTATATACAACATCACCTGTTTTTACAAGAAAAATTACCTGGCTGGTCGCCCTGTTTTCATATTGCAAACAAGAAATATATGGTTTATAATTTCTTTAAGATTACTTGTACGTACATCTAAATTTAAATAGGAGGAGTCAGTTATGCCAAATTTGAAAAACTACGAATTCTGGTTTGTTACCGGAAGCCAGTTCCTTTACGGTGAGGAAGCTTTAAGACAAGTCGCAGAGGACTCTAAAATCATAGCAGAAAACCTTAGTAAAAAAACACCCTATTCAATTAAATTCAAACCTGTAGTAAAAACCCCCGAAGAAATCTATCAGTTGTCCATTGACGCTAATTCTGACGAAACCTGCGCAGGAATAATTGCCTGGATGCATACCTTTTCACCTGCCAAGATGTGGATAAAAGGTTTAATGGCGCTCCAAAAACCAATGTTGCACTTACATACCCAGTTTAACCGCGAAATTCCGTGGGACAGCATTGATATGGATTTCATGAACTTGAATCAGTCCGCTCATGGAGATCGCGAATTCGGTTTTATAGGTGCAAGACTCAGAATGCCTCGGAAAGTTATTGCCGGTCATTGGCAGGATGAAGAAGTTGTTGACAGAATAAGCCGCTGGATGCGCACAGCTGTTGCGTTTGTTTATGGTAAGAATATTAAGGTTTGCCGTTTCGGCGACAATATGAGAAATGTCGCGGTTACAGAAGGGGATAAGGTTGAAGCCCAGATTAAGCTGGGATGGTCTATTGACGGCTATGGTATAGGCGATCTGGTAAAACTGGTTAATGAAGTATCAGAGGCTGAAGTCAACAGACTTATGGAAGAATATGAAAGCCTGTATGATATGTCGCAGGTAAAAGGCTCAGAAGAAAAGATGGAAGCCGTAAGGTATCAGGCCCGTATTGAAGCTGCTTTAAGAGCGTTTATGGCCCAGGGCAATTATGAGGCCTTTACTACTACCTTTGAGGATCTCCATGGATTGAAACAATTACCCGGTCTGGCTTCTCAAAGAATTATGGAATCAGGTTACGGATTCGGTGCGGAAGGCGACTGGAAGACATCTGCATTTGTACGTCTTGTAAAGATTATGGCTGACGGAAAAGCAACCTCATTTATGGAGGATTACACTTATCATCTGGAACCCGGAAACGAAATTAACCTCGGCGCTCATATGCTGGAAATCTGTCCCACCATTGCAGCCGGAAAACCAAGAGTAGAAGTTCATGCTCTTGGAATAGGCGGCAAGAGTGATCCGGCAAGACTTGTGTTTGACAGCGCTGCCGGACCTGCCTTATGCGCATCGTTGATTGATCTTGGGAACAGATTCCGCCTGATTGTCAATGTAGTAGAAACTGTAAAAGCCACCCACGATATGCCTAAACTGCCTGTTGCCCGCGTACTTATGAAACCACAGCCTTCATTGTCTGTTGCTGCGGAAGCATGGATTTACGCTGGCGGCGCTCACCATACCGTATACTCGCAAAATGTTACTGTGGAACAGTTGACAGATTGGGCTGAAATGTGCGGAATCGAATGTATAGTAATTGACAAGGATACCAAAATCAATTCACTGCTTAAAGAATTAAGATGGAATGAAATAGCTTATAAACTTATGTAAAAAATACATTACCCGTTGTTTTACGGAACAGACTGACAGAATTATATAAATTGAACCGGTGCCTGCAGAGTAAGGCAACGATGCGCCGCATCGACAGTTCCATGACGGAGATGCGGAAAAGCGGCATTATCTGCGGCACCTTTTTTTTGTAAAGATTGAGCGGCTCACATAAATACTATTGATACACTAAATACAGATAGTGAAGTAAGAATTTATTAAAATCCTTGAACCAATAAAAACAATTATTTACAAATTGTAAATGGATGTTAGAATATAAATATCGATATGGCTCTGTTAACTAAGTATGAAGAAATGAGACCTAAAAGACCTTTGGTAGGCTTCCAAAAAGGAAAAGCCTGCAAATGGAAAGAACCAAGAACAAAGTAACATGAAAAAAAGTAATGTGCAAGCC
>JAAYFU010000005.1 GCA_012728095.1 Clostridiaceae bacterium | reverse complement strand
TGGAAAACAGGCCGGGTATTTCTCCAATGACCAATATAACCCAAACAGGATTCAATATGGGCTCGATCATGGTTATAAGGCTAGCTTCAAGTGCTGTAGCATTCTTAATCGCATTACTGTATAAAATATACGGGATACCAAGCTGAACAACACCCAATATTAAAAGAGAAAACCATCCCTTTGTGTCGGGCATTGCCGAAAAAAGAAAAGGCAGACCTATTATCGCGGTGATCGCATTTCCCATGATAACCGACTCAACGGGCGATCCATCCTTTTGCATTCTCATGAATATAGTAAAGAGGCCGTAACTGATACCGCTTAACAACCCGAAAATATTTCCTGCCAGCCCCCTTGTGTCAATGCTGTCAATAAAGAACAGCACCATACCACCAAACACCACCACTATGGCAATCCAGTCAATGGTTTTCGGCTTTTCCTTAAGAATCCAGGCACTAAGTAAAGCTACAAAAATAGGAGCGGTATATTGCAGAAGTATAGCGTTAGCTGCCGTTGTAAATTTATTTGCTGCTACAAAGAGAATTACCATGGATGCATATGTCACTCCCGACACAATTTGAGGAAATGACCAGTTGAATTTTGGTTTTTTTACATATAATAAAATAATTAAGCATGCAATAGCCGATCTTGTTCCCGATATTGCCAGCGGGTGTGCATTTACGGATTTAATCAAAAGCCCGCCGAGACTCCACATGATGGCTGTAACCGCCAAAAGAATTATAGCGTTTACTCTCTTATTATGATTTCTCACAACAAAGACCCCTTTACTGCCAAACTCACTTATCCATAATACAGGTTTTATTTGAAATAAACAAGCTGCGGGCAGTAAAAGGAAAGCCTTATATTTACTTTATCTGTGGATTTATTTTGTTTTTCGGCTCATTGTAGCTGTTCAGTCCGTACTCTGCCGGACCTTCCAGCACATTCCCCTTATAATCGAACCTGGAACCGTGACAGGGACAGTCCCACGATTTTTCCTGGGAATTCCACTTAAGCTCGCAGCCCATATGCGGACATGTGGTGTCAACAATGAAAACATCATCTTCTTCATCGCGATAATAGCCACAGCGTTTACCGTTTATATTTACTATAACCCCTACCCCGCTTTCCTCAGGAATCTTAGTTTCACCCATATTCAGCTTTCCTGAAATCAACTGAACCACCATATCGGCATTTTCCTTCAGGAAATTAAATGAGACAAAGTCCTTAACCCGCATATTCGTATACAGTTCATCGTACGGGGATGTTCCTTCCAGAATAAGATCCTTTATAAGGACAGCCGAAGCTACACTGTTGGTAAGCCCCCATTTATTGAATCCCGTCGCTAAAAAAATATTCTTATTGTCTGAGTTTATATATCCGGCATACGGGATATAGTCATGAGGTATATAATCCTGGGCTGACCATTCGTATTTTACCGCATTCACATCTATGTCAAATGTGGCTTTTGCATAATTCTTCAAGTTCTCGTAATGGTTTTCGTCTTTGTGTCCTACTTTATGGTTTTCACCCGATATTAACAGAATCTTTTCTTCAGGAATATACCTTAAGGAAACAGTGGGGTCCTCTGCATTGATAAAATGCGCGTCAGGAAATGAATCCATTTCTATACCGATAATATAGCTCCTTTCAGGCTTAAGTCGGGAAAAATAGAAGCCTCTCCCGTCATAACACGGGTAATGGGATGCAATAATGACATTTTCGGCAGTTATTTTATTTTTGTTTTTAGTTTCAATAACACATTTCTTGCCCGGATGAAAATCAATAACCCTGGTATTTTCGTAAATCCGCGCGCCCTGTTTTATCGACTGCTCAACAAGGCCGTCCAGGAAACGTTTCGGGTGGAACTGGGCCTGGTTATTCATCTTAAGGGCACATAACACGTCAATGGGAAGGGGGAGCCGTCTTTCAAATGAACAATCCAGACCCATTTCCTGGTACAGTTCAAATTCCCTCTCCAGCTTTCTTTCATACTCGGCCGAATTTGTAAAAAGATATGCCGGAAGCCTTTTAAACTGACAGTCTATGTTATGTTTCCGGGAAGCGTCTTCTATAAAATTAATTGCCTCGGCATTTGCCTTATAGTATAGCTTTGCTATATCTATTCCATAATTTTTTTCAATCTTTGAATATATATAACCGTGTTGGGCGGTAGCCTTTCCGGTATTTCTGCCGGAAGTCCCATGACCGACTTTATTGGCGTCAATTAGCGTGACATTTAAACCAGCTTTTGTCAGCAGATACAGACATGTAACTCCAGCCAGACCTCCGCCGATTATCAAAAAGTCTGTTGATATATCTTCTTTCAACGGTTCAAAACCAACTCCTTCAGAACTTGTAAGCCAGTATGGTGTATTCATAAACATATCTCCTTTAATCGCATGTAATCACACATTATTTTGTGATAATTAAAGAAAATAATACAAATATACCAAAAATTAACTAACTCTGAGATAAAATAACTATGCCAAAGCAAACCGTATTACAATGAAATGTCCGGTCTTGTATATGAAAAGAAACATGAAAGCATTTAATATTCACATAAGAGGAGCGAAAAGTCTTAAAAAACCCCTGGCAATACGCTTTAACAGTTTAACTTTCAGGCATTCTTCAAGCGTGATTTCTTTGCATTTTTTAAATGTCTCAATAAAATCATTCTTTATAGCCTTTACGGATTTGGTTTTATACAGCCAAACACCGCATTCAAAATGAAAGTATAAGCTTCTGTAATCGAGATTGATGGAACCTACGATTCCAAAAACGTCATCGCATACAAAAGTCTTAGAGTGAAGGAAGCCGGGACTGTATTCAAAAATCTTTATTCCTGCTTCAATGAGATCTTCATAATAAGACTGGGTTACCAGGAATACATACCACTTATCAGGAATATGGGGCGTTACGATTCTGACGTCCACGCCGCTATTAGCCGCTAATCTAAGAGCAGTGATAAGCTGATGGTCCAATACGAGATACGGCGTAAAAATATAGACATAGTCCCTGGCTCTGCTTATCATGTTTATATATGTGTTTTCACCCACCGCTTCTTTGTAAAATGGACTATCTCCGAAGGGTTGTATATAACCGTCCGGTTCGTATGAATCATCAAATATCGTACATGTTTTAATCAAATCATAATCAACAGGTTCGTTAGACATGGATGACCACAGCTGCAGGAACATTACATTCATATTCCATGCCGCTTCTCCTTTGACCATAATAGCAGAATCCTTCCAATGGCCGCATCTTTCAAAAACATTTATATACTCGTCGGCAAAGTTGATACCTCCGGTAAAAGCCGTATACCCGTCAATTACAATAATTTTTCTATGATCCCTGTTATTTAACCTGACTTCCGGAAGAGGGGTAAATGGATTAAATGCATAACATTTTATTCCCTTTGCACGAAGCCTTTTATAGTACTTATGGGGAAGGGTTGTCATACACCCTGCATCATCGTACATTACACGCACATCTACTCCTTTGGCCGCCTTATCCTCAAGAATACTCAAAACAGTATTCCACATCAGACCTTCCCTGATTAAAAAAGTCTCAATAAATATATATTTTTCAGCTTTTTTCAGCTCATCCACAAATGTTACAAAGAACTCCTCGCCGGATGAAAAATAAATGGAATGCGAATTGTTGTATACCGGAAATCCGGAAGTCCTTAATATATATCCGGATTGATTGGCGGCATTTCTGTCTTGTCGGTAAAGCTCATTCATGACATAAGGCTGCTGTGTCAAATACGATATTGATTCTTTATGGGAAGTGTTTAATTTATCGCGAAACTTCTTATTATTACGATTGGACATTATTAAAATATATAAAACACCGCCAAAAACAGGGAATATGAGGATAGGAATAACCCAGGCCAGTTTATGCGCAGGACTGCTTCTTTGACTTGCAATAAAACACACAACGGTCAAACTTAACAAACTGAAGACGAAATATAGATAAAAAAACGAGGTGCTAAGCTGGACCGTCAGAATTATCAACAAAGCAATTTGAAATATCATTAACACAGACATAACCATAAGTCTGCTGAACAATATCTTTAATACTTTTCTCAAGTTTTATCTCCTTCTGTTTTATTGTGTTATGCGGAAAAGCGCAAAATTAAAGGATAATAAATATAATGATTTTAAATGTGTTATTGTATTATTTTCTGAAAACAATACTTTCATTCAAATTGATTTAGATTTGCTATTATTCTTCCCTCATTTTAACATGAAAGTTTTATCTTTTTCTGTTCACACTATTTCATGGATATCTTTTTTGGTGTGCTTAGTGTTACCGGTAAGGAGGTGAGAAACATGTCAAGGCCGAAAACGCCTATTGTACCTTCGAGCCGCGAAGCTTTAACGAGATTCAAACTGGAATGTGCCAAAGAAATCGGTCGTCTTCAGTATTGTAAAGAATACAATGACCACTATAAAGGCGACCTTCCTTCCAGAGTGAATGGCAGTGAAGGAGGTCCTATAGGTGGCCAGATGGTAAAGCGAATGATTGAGATGGCTCAAAAAAGCATGATTCAATATTTTTATTAGCAAATATGAAAGGAGAAGAATATGGAAAACAACAAACAGAAAAATAAGAACAAGAACAATAATGGCAACAATAACAATAATAACAAGAACAATTGCAATGAAGAGAATAAATAACTTTTAAGACAACCTATGATGGTTACAAGTACAAAGCACGCAAAATGCGTGCTTTGTATTGTGGATATGAATATAATACTTGTTACATGCATAAAAAATCTATATACTTAAGTCCATCGGATATTATTCTCAACTGATAAATATGGGGGGCTGTTTATGACAAAAAGAAAACGACGGTTCGGAGATCGATATGACGGCAGGAGATTAAGAACTCTTGATCCATTTTATAAGATTATTCCGTATATTATGAGATCCCGTATTGACGCCCAGAACTACTTTGAGGAAAAAATTGAGATCAGCGAAACCGAAGCCTTTATAATAAAAAAACGGAAAGAAACAGGAGAAAAGATTTCTTTACTTCATGTAATAATTGCCGCAATGGTTCGCGCAATTTCCCAAAAACCAGGGATGAATAGGTTTGTCGCAGGTCAGAAAATCTATGCCCGTAATGAAATCTTAATATCATTTGTTATAAAGAGGGAATTCAAGGAAGAAAGCCCCGAAACAACCCTGAAAGTAAAGTTTGAGCCCACTGACACATTTATGGATGTAGTCAGAAAGGTGAACGCCGCAATAGAAGAAAACCAGGGCGCAAATACAAAAAATGACACTGATAAGCTGGCTAAGCTGATTATGGCCGTACCGGGACAATTGGTTAGGTTTTTTGTTTGGATAATGAGATGTTTGGATTACATAGGTCTTATGCCAAAGGTAATAAACCGGCTGAGTCCCTTCCATACCAGCGTCTTCATAACCAATTTGGGTTCCATTGGAATACAGCCCGTGTACCATCACCTTTATGACTTCGGAACCACCAGTTTATTCGTCGCTTTCGGTATTAAAATGAAAGAGAAGGTTATCGATTCGAACAATGAAATAAAAACCAAGAAGTATATCCGGTTGTGCATAGTATCGGATGAAAGGATAGCTGACGGTCACTACTTTGCGACAGCTTTCAAGCTTTATCGCAATCTTATCAAAAGGCCCGAGGTTTTGGATCAGCCACCCCAGCAAGTTTATGAAGATATAGACTGACAGGTTAAATATTTACCCGTTTCCAGAATGTCGGGGCAAACAGTATCAGCATCGGATATATTTCCAGCCTTCCGAAAAGCATGGCAAATGAAAAAACAATTTTACTTAAGTCGGAATAATCCGCAAAGTTTCCCATGGGCCCGACAATTCCAAGACCGGGTCCTATGTTGTTTATTGTCGCTGCAACAGCCGTAAAATTCGATACCAAATCAAAACCATCAAGAGAAACGAGAAGCAATGATACAGCAAAGACGATAATAATTACAAAGAAATAGTTCATAACACCGAACAACACATCACCATTCACTGTCTTTCCTCCATACTTAACGGTATAAACGGCTTTTGGATGTATTATTCTTCTGACCTCACGTTTAATAGTCTTAAACAGCAGGAGAAAACGAAGACACTTGATACCGCCGCCGGTTGAACCGGCACTGGCACCAATAAACATAAGAACAATCAGGATAGTTTTACTGAAAGCAGGCCAAACATCAAAATTGGTTGTTGAGAATCCTGTGGTAGTTATGATAGAACACACCTGGAAGAAAGAATACCGTAAGCTTTCCCAAATGGTACCGAATACCGGGCCCAAAAGATTACACGTAATTAAAACTATTGCGCCAACTACAGTAAAAATGTAAAAACGAAATTCTTCGTCTCTGATTATGTTCTTTATGTCTCCCTTAAGGGCTTGAAAATACAGGGTAAAATTAATCCCGAAAAGAAACATAAACAAACCAATTATAATTTCGTAATACACATTGTTATATGCCCCTATACTGGTATTCATATTTGAGAAACCGCCGGTTCCCGCTGTGGAGAAAGTATTGATAAGGGCGTCATACAGCGGCATTCCGGCAATCAAAAGCATCACGACCTGAACCAATGACAGGCTAATATACATACGGTACAATATTTTTGCGCTTTGTCCTATTCTGGGAACCAATTTCCCGGGATCAGGGCCTGGGCTTTCAGCCTTTAATATATGAAAGGTATTGGCTCCCGCAGCTGGTAAAACTGCCAGCATCATTACCAGAACACCCATTCCTCCTATCCAGTTGGTAAAGCTTCTCCAGAATAAAAGGCCCCTTGGAAGGCTTTCGATTTCCCTTAAAATTGTAGAACCAGTTGTCGTGAATCCTGAAACGGTTTCGAATAATGCATCTACATATGATGGTATAGCACCGCTTAAGTAAAATGGAAGAGCTCCAAAAAGAGAAACCAGTATCCAGCCCAAAGAGACTATGGCAAACCCGTCCCTGGTGTAAAAATTCTTATTTCGGGCAGGAATACAGTACATAAGAAGGCCAACAACTATCAGTATCATCATTGTCACTATAAAAGCCATAATATCATATTGATTATTTATTATGGCAACCAATAATGACGGCAGCATACATGCTGCCTCTACCATTAACAATATGCCCAGGTTTTTTATAATCATTGTGAAATTCATTGTTGTCCTCCAACTGAAACAACAATTTCATTAAAATCCAGGACAAGCCTGTCAACTGAAATAACAATAACAGTATCCCCCAGCTTTATCACGTCATCACCGTGGGGAATTATAATCTCGTTTCTCCTTGCTATGGCACCGATAATTACTCCTTTTAAAAGTTTTAGATTTTTAAGCTGGATATCTAAAAACTTTGTGGTTTTATTTGCAACGAACTCAAGAACCTCAGCCTGGCCATCGACAATTTTATACACGGTTTCGGCAGGGTTACCCACAGCGTTGCTTAAGCCTCTGACATATTTCAGAATATAGTTAGCGGTTATGAGTTTTGGATTGACAATACTATCTATGCCCAAGTCGTGGAATAATACGGGATTATCAATTCTTGTGGTTTTTACGATAACCTTCTTAACCCCGCTTTGTTTCGCCAGCATCGCTGATATAAGGTTTTCCTCATCTCGTCCTGTCAGAGCAATGAAGGCATCCATTTCGCCAAGATTTTCTGAATCCAATAAGTCTTTGTCAGTTCCGTCCCCGTTTATGACCAGAGTATCCGGAAGCATCTCAGCAAGTTCAATGCTTCTGTTTCTGTCGATTTCTATAATCTTAATCTTTATATCATTCAACTTAAGGTTCGTGGCCATATAATGGGCAATCATACCGCCGCCAACCACCATGACCTTTTTGATTTTTTGTGTATATATTCCAATTTTTTTGCAGAATGCAAAAACATCATTAGGCCTTCCTATTACGTTCAACCTGTCATCAGGGGCTATTTCGTAATCGCCGTTGGGTATGATAATCTGGTTTCCTCTTTTTACAACCCCTATAAGAATATTTTCAATATTTCTTCTTGGTATATTTCTAAGCGGGACACCGATAAAAGGCATGTCCCTGGTAGCGGTTATTTCGACAAACTCAATCCTTCCTTTTGCAAAGGGTTCGACGTCGGTAGCAGAAGGGAATCTCAATAAGCGGGCTATTTCACGTGCCGCTGACTGCTCCGGGTTTATTACAAGATCCAGTCCCAATTCTCTTTTTAATACCGAAAGTTCATCCGCGTATTCGGGATCCCTGATCCTGGCGACGGTATGGCCAGCCCCCAGCTTTTTCCCTGTCAGGGCGCATACCATGTTCATTTCATCACTGGAAGTCGCCGCTATTAGAAGATCAGCGTTTTCAACTCCCGCTTCCATCATAACTTTCGTGCTTAAACCGTTTCCCTTGATGCACATTACATCCAGTAATTCACTGGACTTCCTGAGCGGCTCCGGATTCTTATCGATTATGGTAACATCATGGTTCTCCTGGGACAGATGCTGCGCTAAGCTGTAACCGACCTTACCATCTCCGATTATAATAATTTTCATTTATAACCCTTCTTTTCTGTATTTCAGTTATATAATATTACTCTCCTGACACAATAATCAAGAATAATTACCTAAACAAGTCTTGTCAATAACATTTATAAGATCAAAAAACTCCCCGATTGAAAAAGATATATATATTTGGCTTTTACCTTTTTGCCTGTAATCTGTTCCAGCGCTCTTGCATAATAGTCCAGCTGGAACTTATACCTGTCTTTTATAATTGACTCTTTTCCTTCAGGGACATAATCTGTTTTATAGTCTATCAGCACAACACCGTCATCCTCTTCAAAGAAGCAGTCTATAACGCCCTGAAGCAATGCGGTTTCTTCCTCCAAATATTTCTTGTCCCCTATATGGTACAATTCCTTGAAAGGAATTGCAATATTGAACGGAATTTCACGGCTTATGTTTTTTGCAGCCATCATTCTTCTGCCCAAATCCGATCCAAAAAACCGTTCTATCATTCCCACATCAACGCTCTCAGCCTGTTTTGGTGTAATGAGGTCTTTTATAATCATTTGCTTAACCTGGTCATCTATAATCTTTTTAAGATTTGCTTCAATATTCATTTTTATTTCATCCAGGTCCAGGTGCTGCATGATAAAATGTATTATGGTCCCTTTTTCTGCCGCGCTTAAACCTTTCTTTTCTTCCAGAAACATAGGTTTTTTGACAAGTTTCACAGTAAAGTAAGGCATGGATGCGCTTTCCTCAGATGATTGAGCGTTGAATCTTCTTTTCAGTTCTGTAACCGAGATCTTCGCAGGAATATATGCCGCATCGAGGTATTTATATTCCCAGCCAAGTCTCCTGTCTATTTCTTCGATATTTTTATTATCGAAAGCGATTGGCTCCTCACCGTTTTCGCCTGTCAAATCTTCCATCCAGTCGATAATTTCACTGTCCTGCAATTGATCGGAATCTTTATTTTGTAATATATCGCTTTTGTTCCAAAGCTTGATATCCCATAGGGATGAGTCTTCTATCAACAAACCTTTAAATTGGTTTTTCGAAGCCGCTATTTTACGGAAATCCTCACACCGGCTATGGCGCATGACAGCCGGTACTATCCAGTCAAGATAATTCCGTCCGTTCAATGTATCATAGTCGGAAAGCTTTTCATTCATAGTATTTGCCACAGTGAACCATTTATTTAAAGCCTTTTCCACATCGGCGGATGATCCTGTTATAATAAGCTTTTCCCGTGCCCTGGTGAGGGCAACGTATAAAATCCTCATTTCTTCCGACAGAGTCTCGTTTTTTATTTTTACCTTTATTGCTTCCTTGGCAGCTGAAGGCCACGAAAGCCTTTTTTTATAATCCACCACATCAGGGCCGAAACCCATATCCTGATGCAACAGGATACTTTTATTCATATCCTGCAGATTAAACTTTTTGCCACAGCCTGAAAGAAATACGACGGGGAATTCCAGGCCCTTGCTCTTGTGGATGCTCATGATTCTGACTACATTGTCATTCTCGCCTAATATTTTGGCGCTTCCCATATCCCCCTTGCTGCTTTTCAGCTTGTCAATAAAATTAATAAAATTAAACAGCCCTTTATAGCTCGTCTCTTCGAATTGTTTCGCTCTTTCGAACAGAATTCTTAAGTTGGCCTGTCTCTGATCTCCGCCCGGCATGGCTCCCACCATGCTGTAATAGCCCGTATCACTGTAAAGCTTCCATATAAGCTGATCGGCGGGCAAATATAAAGATGCCTCCCTCCATCCGGCCAAACTGTCAAGAAATCTTTTTGCTTTATTGCGAACCTCTCCGGACCCCGTCTCGGAAAGCTTAATCAAGCCGTCAAACAACGAACCATTGCGCATAGCCAGCCTTATGTCAACCAGGTCATCTGTGGTAAAGGAAAAAATCGGAGACCTTAATACCGATAAAAGCGGAATATCCTGGTACGGGTTATCTATTACCTGTAATAGTGACAGAATAACCTGGATTTCAACGGTTTTGAAAAATCCGCTCCCGGTATCCGCAAAGACAGGTATCCCCGCCATAGTCAATTCTTCAACAAACACGTCCGACCAATTTTTTGTCGTTCTTAACAGGATTACTATATCCCGGTATTCCAGTTTTCTATACTTCTTTTGGTTCTTGTCAAAAACAGCGAAGCAATTGCCTTCTTCATCGGGTTCCATAAGCATTCGTATTCTTTTTACCACCATCCTGGCTTCACATTGTATGTTATCAAGCATTTCTTCTTCCTGTTCGGCCGCTTCACTGTTATTTTCCTCCATATCGTTATTGACGTTAATTAATTGGCTATCCGAATCACCGGTATTAATTATATGCAACTCGGTACTTCCACCGAAGATCAGCCTTTCCTGTTCACTTTCCGGGAATTCCGCGCCGGGATTCAGAGCTTCTTCTTCGGTGTAATCCAACTCTCCGGCGTTTACCGACATTATTTGTTTGAATATAAAATTTACGGTATCCACAACATTTTTACGGCTTCTGAAATTCTTGTACAAAAGTATTTTCCTGAAGGGGCTTTCCTTTTCAGTGGAATATGTATTATATTTTTGCATAAACAACTCCGGCTTTGCCTGCCTGAACCTGTATATGCTTTGCTTGACATCGCCTACCATAAAGATATTAGGTTTAGGACTGTCCACCCTGGATATAATGTTAATAATAAACTCCTGGACCAGGTTACTGTCCTGGTACTCGTCTACCATTATTTCGTCAAAACGCTCCCTGTATTGCAGGGCAGTATCCGACGGCATAAGTCTTCCGTTCTGGTCTTTTTTCGTCAGGATCTCAAGGCAATAGTGTTCCAGGTCGTTAAAGTCCAGTATGGATTTTCTATTCTTTTTTTCGTTGTACCTTACCGACAGCTCAATAACTAAGCCGGCAAGACACTTAATCCTGGCATAAAGAGAATTCATTTCATTTATAAGCTCTGCCGAACCGGCGTTTACCATTTGTCCCTTAATCTTTTCCAGCCGTTTCTTTACATTGTCCCGTATGCCCTTTACCGTATCCTTTCTGGTTTCATCGGCCTCCTTGCCGGCTCTCGGCAGGTTTGAAAAAGTAAAGGTATTTAAGCTGAAATATAAATCATCCCATACTTTCCCGCAATGTAATTTTTCACCGTTTTCTATCATCACAATGAGATTATTGACATTTGATATGTCCTCCTGAAAAACAGGCAGATATTTTTCCAATCCCGGCTCCGTCATTATAATGTCTAAAGCGCGGGTAAGCATATCCTTCATACCCTTAAGCTCAATTTTTACCGAAGACAGGAGTATTTTGCCCCATAAAGTGGATGCAAAATCCGTGCTTTCAGGAACTTTCAATGCTTCCGTCATATCCTTCAGCCATTTTTCCGGCCATGGACTGCTTTGTATAAAAGTATGTAAATCAAGAACTATGTCCATCAGTTGCTGATCGTCCCGATTTCCGCCATAGCTTTCCAAAAGCTCATAAAAGTCCTGGTTGTCTTCCTTTTCATACTGCTCCTCAAAAATTTCGTTGAGGGCTTCCAATTTCATTAAGTAGCTTTCTGTCTCATCGGCTATCCTGAAATCCGGATCAATGTTTAGAAGATGAAAATTGCTGCGGATAACCTCGGTACAAAAAGAATGTATTGTAGTTATACTGGCCTTTCCCAATAATGCCATCTGTCTTTGTATTCCAGTCGATCCGGGATTGTTTTCCAGGTACTTGGATATTGCATTGGCAATTCTTTCCCGCATCTCGGCCGCTGCCGCGTTGGTAAAGGTAACTACCAGGAGCCTGTCTACATCAACAGGATTTTTTTCGTCGGTTATTTTCTTTATAATGCGCTCAACCAAAACAGCAGTTTTACCTGCCCCGGCGGCGGCAGCCACCAGGAGATTGCAATCCTTTGCGGTTATGGCATCCCATTGTTCATTTGTCCATCTGGTCTCACTCATTTTATGTTTTCTCCTTAATACTTTCCCAAACCTCGTCATTATCTTTGCTATACAACAGTCTGTAAGAATTTTCCTTTCGTGTTATGTCAAACTGGCAAACAGGAAGATAGCCGCAATAGGCGCATGCGCTGATGTCCTTCTTCTTATATGGCTTAATTTCTGTGTTTCCCTTCATTATTTCGGTGCAGATATCTTTTAATAGACCTTTAATATATTTACGCATAAGCCTGAACTGTTCCATGGACGCCCCTGAAGTATTTTTTCCCAACACATCCCCCTTGTTTAAAGTTGCCGGTATCATCATGGAAGAGCCTTCAATCGTATTGTCCATTTCTTTAATCAGCTTAACGTCAGCCAGAACCAGGCCTTTCATCTTCAGTTTTCTCATTATGGTTTTCTCGATTTCCTCTTCGGAAAGGATTTTGCCGCTTTTGATAATGGGATCATCCACCTTAAAATATAATATACCTCCCGGAAAAACCGGACTGTTTCCTTTCTGCTCCTCGCTTTCCCAGATAGCATCCATATAAGTAATAAGCTGAATCTGTAACCCGTAGAAAACATCCGACAGCTTGAAATCTTTTGGTCCCGACTTGTAATCTATTATACTGAAATACTTTCCATCCTCGGACTCAAAAGCGTCTAACCGGTCTATTCGCCCGGTCAACCGGATTGTCTGCCCTGAATCCAACTGAATTACTATTGGAGGATATTTTTCATTTTCACCGAAACCCACCTCGTAACCTACAGGATTAAAGCTGCTCCTGCGTATATGCTGGGCTATAAGCAATACCGCTCTTGTAACCACTCTCTTAAGTCGCATTGTAAGGGCAGTGTACCGCTTTGATGCTGCAATTCCCTTTCCCTTCATGCCTTCAATCATCTCGTCCACGATTTCCGAGACTTTTTCCCTGCACCAATCGTCGGTAAAAGTCCTCCAGGTCATATCTCCTTCTGACACCAGCCTGGAGAATTTTTCAATAACTGCATGCATAAAAGTTCCTATATCAGGTGCACTAAGCCTGTATATCTTCCGTTCCCTGGCCTTTAAACCATACTGAATGAAAAATGAAAAGGGGCATGAAGCGTATTTCTCCAGTTTTGATACGCTTGAATAGGCAGGATTTCCATATAAAGCCGGAATTTTATCTTCACTGATTCTTTCGGCGGAATTGGTATAACTGAAAGCTTTTCTCAAAATATCAATGCTTTCTTTCCACTCTTCACGGCCTTTAAACCATCTGTAAACATCTTGCCATACGGGATTTATTTCCTGACCGTCGGCCTTTTGTCTTAAAGATGCAATAAGCTTATTAAATGTAGGCTTTTGTCTTGAGAGCATCTCCATATCAAATTCATCAGGCGAAGAAGGAATAATATCGCTTTGCTGAATCAGTTTTGGAAAAAGTTTTTGCAGACGGGACACGATAATTGAATGTCTCATGGTTTTTCCCTCACTGTCCCCTATTGGCCAGCTTATTCTTAAATATTCACCGGCAACGGTAAGAGTCCTGTAAACAAGGTATTGCTCGTCAAAAGCCTGAGTTTTTGTATCACTGGCCAACTCGATGCCCATATGGTACAAAACCGAACGATCCTGGTCTGATAGAATACCTTCTGTCAGGGCTGCCGAGGGGAAAACCCCGTCATTGGCTCCCAGTATGAACATGGCTTTTATTTCATGGCTCCTGGAACGTTCAACGCTGCCTACAAGCACCTGATCCACTGCGGCAGGGATTGTTCCTATTTTATATCCCGCCAATCCTATCTTCAGGATTTCGCTGAACTCCTCAAGACTACAGGTTTCATCTCCCAGCACCTCCACGGTCTGATCCAGAAGCTCCATTACTATATTCCATACCTGCGAGTACTCATCGGCAAGTTTAAGCCGGCCTGATTCTCTGAATTTATCGATGGTTTTCTCTATCGAATCGGGAACACCCAAATCGCATAGAAACTCGTAAATCCCAGTACAAAATTCCGCGGCGGTTCTTTTACCCTTCGTCTTATTTCTGAAATCCAGCAAAGGCTTAACCACCCTGATTCTTATATCATTTATTTCATCAAGTTCATCCTGGTTTTCATTAAGTTGGTCATCGGGTATAAGAACCGGGCTCATGTCCCAGGGTTTTTCCCTTGTCCAGTAACTTCCCCGAATACCACATGCCAGCACATAGTTCTCCAAAAGGTCTATACTTCTCCGGTCAATACCCGTCAAACCTGTTTTCAAATAGCGAAATACAGCTTCATAGGACCAGTTGTCGATAAAAATGTCCATCATTGATATAAGGAGGCGGACTAACGGATGATTATTTATTTCGGTCTTTCTGTCAATAAAGTACGGAATCTCATAATCTGAAAAGATAAGTTCAACAAGTTTTTCATAAGCCGGAAGATTCCTTGAAACAACCGCTATGTCGCGAAAACGCATATTATGATCCCTGCAAAGCCGGATAATTTCGCGGGCTGTTGCTTCTATCTCGGAAAAAATATTCTTTGCAGCAAAGAGAGATATATCTTCCATCTCTTTGTCCAGAGTATCATATGGAAATGCATAGAGGTTCTTTTCCAAGTGCGCTAATTCCGCGCTTTTCCTGAATCGAACGGATTCGCCGAAAAAAATCGGGTCTTCCATTACCACGCAATTCTCTGCAGCTAACCTTTTCAGTTTTCTGTAAACATTCCTTACAGGCGCGAATACGTCAGCTTCAGTCTCTGTGCTGTTTTCAAGGATATCGGTACACAGGCTTACGGTAACACGGAAAGCCTTTTTTAAAAGTACGCCGATTATTTTATACTCCTGCGGCGTAAAGCTCACAAATCCGTCAATCCAGATTTCAGCGTCATTATATAAGGAAGATGCGGCAATTTTTTTAGCCGCCAGGGTAAGATCATCATCCGAATCCCTGTACCTCTTTTCAATGAGGGATTCAAATTCTCCATATACAAGATTAATCTCTGTAAGTTTTTGTCTTAAGGGATTATCCTCATCAAGGGCATCAATGGCATCCTGCAGCCTGTCAGGCGTTACATTGTATCTTTTAAGCTCTGTAATCAGGGTGGAGATTGTATTTACAAAACCTTCCCGCTCACAGGTTCCGGCAAAAACCTTGAACCTGTCCTTCATTTTATTGAGTATACGGTATATTATCATGGACTTTCCGGCAGGATGAATATGGGGGTATGTGATTCCTCCCGCCTCATTAAATACCCTGTATGCCATTCTTTGAAAGCTAAGGACTTCGGTCTTGAGTATGCCACCGGTTTTGGTAACCGAAACAAGGTTCTTTTCAGCCTGGAATGAAAACTGCTCCGGGACCAGTAAAACCAATGTCCTGTCCGAGCCTTCCTCTATCCGTGATTTAATTTCATTTAAAATAAAATGCGTTTTACCGCTTCCGGCACGACCGTATACTATACGTAAACTCATAAGTTTCCCCGGTATCTGCATTTTTTGTTTTATTATTTAATTATACCATAAGAGTACAAGGCAATTTATTGCTTTAAGCTGTCAAAAAAAGCGCTGCCGCATGTTGTCCATGCGTCAGCTGCTTAATGCTTAGATTTTAATTTATGTTATCCTGAGCATTATTGTCATTATGAGCCTAACGAAAAATCTTCCTCTCCCTGTCATTCTGAGTGAAGCGAAGAATCTTTTGCGTTAACACATAAGATCCTTCGACTCCGCTTACGTTCCTCTCAGGATGACAGAGAGATATCGCGCATAGTTCAGTGTGACATTTCCTGCAATAAGCTGAACACCAAATCGCTCTTCTCTTTTATTCTCATCTCTTGAAAATACCTATTCTCCATTGGTATCCATATTTCTTTGAATTTACGGGCAAGTTCCTCTCCTGACCTTTTTGTTATTATTTCAATCTGTTTATCATGGTCAATGCCAAGGAAAATCTTATAATCATAAATATCAATAAGGGTGGGGTGCATACTGTAAACGCCTTCCACAATGTTAAGTCTTTTCTCTTTCACTTTTACAGTCCTGTCAAAGCTTAAGGTGTGGCAGTTATATACCCGGTACTCAAAATCTCCGCCTTCTATTAGGCGGTCAGCAACTTCATGCCTGAATCTGACATAATCCACATTCCCGCCGACTTCCTTAAGTCTCTCTTCTGTTTTCAGCTCCGGTGGCAGAAAGAAGTCGTCCATATGAAATATATTTGAGTCAAAATGTTCTTCTATATATTTTGCCAATGTACTCTTTCCGGCTCCGCTGTTTCCGTCTATGGCTATTATTACTTTGTCTTTTCCCTTTAACAGTGAATCGATTTTTTTAAATAATAAATATAATAAATCCTTATCCTGTTTATTCAGCATTGCAAAAATCCTGCTCTCTTTTATCTTTTATGCTGCAATTCATTTTGTGTTAAACAAAGAATCCTGTTCTCGATGTCATTCTGAGCGTCAGCGAAGAATCTTTGTGTGACACATAAGATCCTTCGACTCCGCTTCGCTTCGTTCAGAATGACAGAAGGGTAAACTTCCCTCAAGATGACACCATTGTATCACAGATTTTCTTCCTTTAATGCGTCTATCGGATTATCCTTCTTAATTTTTTGCATAGAATAAATCATTGTAGCAAATACAACCGCAAATACGCTTCCCACAGCAATTACAAGGCTGTACCAGGGAATGAAAAATCTCGTTTCCAGTCCCTGCATTATACTCCTGTATATAAGCCAGGTAACGCCTGTTGACACAGGAATACCGTATGCCAGCCCTTTTATGCCATAAAGCAGGCATTCGTAATTCATCATTCTGTTAAACATCTTCTGGGTCATACCTATAGATTTCAGCATGGCAAACTCACGGCGGCGAAGCCCTATATTGGTTGAAATCGTATTGAATACATTAGCCGCCGCAATTAGTGAAATCAGTACTATGAAGCCGTAGGAAAAAACGTTTACTACCGTTATTAATGCTCTTTCCGATTCCATCATGTCAGCGTAATTATGGAGTTCGGCGTTTGAGAAACCTCTTTCGTCAAGTGCTTTATACATCTTATCAAACACCGTCTTGTGGTCATCCGCTTTGAAATACATGAATACGTTACTTTCTGTATAGTTTTCTCCCAACACAGTTTTTAAGGCGCTATATGGATATACCAGTCTAATTTGCCCTCTCCCGTTGACATTTGCGCCCATGGGCAAGTTTGATAAAAATGCGCCGACTTTTATATTTACGCGCCTTTCCACTTCTTCCCTGGATTTTATTATAACATCGTTCTCATTGTTTTTATTCCGGAATTCATAAGTCAATTCATTGTTCTCATTCTCTTTTGTCCCTGACAAATAATACCCCTCTATAGGATCTACAAACAAAACATTTATTGTTTTATCACTCCTGTCCAGCTGGTTAATGGTATAAAACCTTCCCTCTTTCCCATTATAAATTTTGGAATAATCAACCACAACGGCCATGGGCTCCTGGGAATTAATAAAAGCTTCATATTCTACCGAATTCTGCTTTAAATACTCCAAATACGCTTCGTCATCAATGAACAGGTGTTCAATGTAAAAGTGCTCATAATCTGTTTGGTTTAAGTCCTGTTCATAATTCTTCAGGACATAATCCTTGTATTCCCGGCTCAGGTCAGCCGTTAATATTTTACAGTCATAGGGACTGTATATGACCGAATAACTGCTTTTGGTTACGCCGTCTATGCTTTTCAGCGTATTATATACATCCTCGACTGAAGCTCCATTATTATCAGGATTGAAATAACAACTGATATCATAACCCGCTTCATCCACAACAGCCGAGACACCTTTAGTCAGATAGGCCGAAAAGCTGGAAGCCGAGATAAAGAGAACTATGCTCAAAAACAGAGATATTACAGTTGCCCTGTACTTTTTTCTGCTCCTTTTGAAATTCTTTTTTGCAATCATCCCCTCCACACCGAAGAGTTTATACAACAGCCTGGAGGTTCTAAGTTTCCTTGCCTTGAGCTTTATATCCTGGGACAAGCGTATGGCATCAATTGCCGATACTTTAAAGGCTCTGCGAGCCGGAATATAGGCAGAAATCATAACGGTTACAAACCCTATCACCACGGCGGCGACAGCCGCTTCCCATGAAACATGCATGCTTAATGAGGCATCTATGCCTTCTCCCAACAATGAAGCAATTATATTATCAACAAAGTGAAAAGTAACGCTTAGCCCGAAAATACCTGCCAATAAACCCAAAGGAATACCTATTATGCTCAAGAAAAAAGCTTCAAAGAGTACACTTTTTTTCATCTGTTTCCTGGTAGCGCCAATGGACGATAAAAGGCCAAACTGTTTTGTCCTTTCGCTGACCGATATGGAAAACGCATTGTATATTAATGATACGGAACCAAACATAATCAGACCTATCAGCACTGCCGCAAGACTGTATAACACAGCGTTATAGCTCCGATCACCGGAAGCGCCGATATAGCGCAGCAGGTCGTGATTCAAAGTATACCCGCTTCCGGAAAAGGTTTGTCTCATGAAAGAGTGAATTTCCTTTGCCTTTGTAATCTTAAGATAAATATCATAGCCGTACGAATCTGTGCCGTCATCCAGGGTAAGAGCTGTGTATCCGGGCGCCGAATAACTTTCAAAACCAGGTCTTTCATAAAAGCCTACTACCGTATAAGTCCGTTCCTCTTTTATGACCAGGTCCTCAGTCATTCCACTCTCCGGATGCATAAAGGGATTCATTTGATTTAACCGGGATCCGTCTGATATCCTTTCCCCTATTTTCAGTCTTAATGTATCGCCCAGGGAGAAATCCACTCCACCGTTATACTTTAAATGTTCAGGCAGAATTATTTCCGAGGGGTTTTTCGGTAGTCTTCCCTCAGTTAAATCCACCGGCATTATTTGCGCAAAAACGGCATCCATTCCTCCTATGAAGAGGTATGGTTTATATTCGTTTTTCGAATCCTTTAAAAAAGAATATCCAATATTCTGGAGACTTGTTATTTGACTGACTTCCTGGTTGTTTCTGACCTCTTTGAGTTTTGGGGCAGAAATACTGAAGGCAGCTCCATACCAATCCCCCAATTCCTCAATTACTATGTTGACCAGGTAATTCCGTAGACTGGATATTCCTGTAGTTACGGCCGTAATCATCGATACCGACAGAATGATACCTATTATGGTGACCAAGGTACGGACTTTGTTTTTACCTAAAGTTTTCAAAGTAAATTTATTAATGATATTCATTTTCTTATCACCTCATCACGGATGATTTTACCATCCTCCAGGGTCATAATTCTGTCTGCCTGGAGCGCTATGTTTTCATCGTGGGTGATAATTATAATTGTCTGTCCGAATTTCTGGTTGGAAAGCTTCAGTAGCTCAACTATTTCCTGTGAATTTTTTGAATCCAGATTTCCGGTGGGCTCATCTGCAAGAACAACAGCTGGGGCGTTCATCAAGGCCCTCCCGATGGAAACCCTCTGCTGTTGTCCGCCCGAAAGCTGATTAGGCAGATGTTTTTCTCTCCCCTTTAAGTCAAGGATCATAAGTAACTCATTTAATCTGTCTTCATTGACCTCTCTTCCGTCAAGTAGCACCGGAAGCGTAATATTTTCCACCACATCCAAAACAGGGATCAGATTATAAAACTGATAAATCAGGCCTACCTGTCTTCGCCTGAAAATGGCAAGCTGTTCATCGTTCTGAGCGTAAACATCCTGTCCGCTCATGTAAACTTTTCCGCTTGTCGGCTTATCAACTCCTCCTATTATATGAAGCAGGGTAGATTTTCCTGAACCGGAAGGACCCATTATTGCCAGGAACTCACCTTTCTCGACCGAAAAAGAGACACCGTCCAACGCTTTCACTATATTCTCGCCACTACCATAATACTTTGAAAGATTTTCAATCCTCAATATTTCCATTTGTATTTTTCCTCCCGAATCCTAATAGACTGTACAAAGCAATTATATAAGTTTAAAATGACATAAAAGTGACTTGAATATAACTAAAGCGTCACTTAAAAGGTGATATCATCCCTTATAAAACCGTATCGTAAATTTTGCTCCGCCCTCCGGGGCATTTTCCGCTTTTATGGTGCCGTTTTGATTTACGATTATCATTCTGGCAAGGGCAAGGCCTATGCCGTAATTCTGACTATCGGAATTCTTACCTTTATAGAATCTTTCAAACAAATGGGGAAGATCTTCCTTATCAATTCCCGGACCGTTGTCCTTTATGACGATCTCGGTAAAAAGAGGAGTTTCACAAGCAGTGATTGTAATAACGCCTCCTTTTTGAGTATGCTCCATACAGTTCTTTAATATATTCTCGATCGCTTCGACAGTCCATGATAAATCTCCTGTAAATGATTCGTTCCCTGATATCTCTGTATTTATTACCTGCTCTCTCAGTTCCAGAGAAATTGCAATAGGGGCAACGGCAAGACTGATTAGACGGGATACCATTATTTTTTCTTTCTTAAACTTAACAGTTCCGGTATCCAGCCTTGATATCTTTAAAAGGGTTGTAATCAACCAGTCTATCCGGCCAAGAAGCGTTTCCAGTTCATTAAACAGAGCCGTCTTCCTTTCCTCGGGCAAATCCGGCTTTGATAGAAGGGATAGCATGATATTTATTGATGTAAGCGGTGTTCTTATTTGATGTGATATATCAGCAATAGAATCAGCCAGGTATTGTTTATCCTTTTTTAATGCCCAGGCCTGGTTCCTGAGCTGTACAGTCAGTTTTGAAATCTCGCTTTGCAGAAAAGACATCTCTCCTTCAGAATACTCAGCCAGATCAATGGAGTCATCCCCGTGAAGAATTCTATCGATATCACTACCCAGTTCAGCTAGTTTTTTATATCGCCTGAAAGTAATCAAAAAATGCAGAAAAGTAAACAGAATCGATATGGTTAATACAATAAGTCCATTGTAATATCCCAGCAAAAAGCCTGCAATTGTCAGGATCAGGATCAGAAGAATGTAAAATATTAAACTTTTTTGGATTTCAGGGTTTCTGAAAAAACTCATTTAATCACCGACCTTATATCCCAGACCGCGAACAGTCTTGATAAACGTCGGATTTTGAGGGTCATCCTCGATTTTGTCTCTAAGCCTTTTTATATAGACCGTGAGGGTGTTGTCATTGACATATTCTCCGGCAATATCGTAGATCTCCTCAAGAAGCCTGTTACGCGACAATATGATTCCTTTATTATTTAAAAACACCAGAAGCAGCCTGTATTCAAGGGCTGAAAGAAATATTTCGGTACCGTTTTTTGTTACCGTTCCCTTAGCGGTGTCCACTTTAATGAAATCATGCTCAATTATGGAATTGGATTTGCTGCTGCGTCTTAAAACACTTTTTATGCGGGATAAAAGCTCCCTGGGGCGGAAGGGTTTGCTTATATAGTCATCGGCCCCCATGTCAAGGCCTGTTATAACGCTGTATTCATCCGACGATGCGGTGAGGAATATCACAGGGGTATCGCCCATTGCTCTGGCGGCGGCGCAAACAGCAAAACCGTTGCCGTCTTTTAAGGATATGTCCACCAAGAGCAGATCATATTTGTTTTTCTCTAATTTACTGACAGCCTGTTTCTGGCCGGTAGCCGAATCAATCTCAAAGCCCTCGCCGCGGAGGTACTCGGAAAGATTATTTACTATGCTTGCATCATCTTCCACCAGTAATATTTTTGTCATGTTCCATTCCTCTTTCAGATAATCATTTCTTTTTTCAATCAAAAGAACTTTCGTCAAAAACCATGCTGCAGCATTCCGGGTTGTATTCATTAATTATATCATAAGAAACCGCATGCTGCGCAGGCAGCGGCTGCTTATGATTCTATATTCTCGGGTACCTTATTATTATAGATCGTCTTTGTCATCCTGAGCGCCAGCGAAGAATAATACCCTCCTCTGTCATTCTGAGCGTAAGCGAAGAACTTTACCCACCTTGTCATTCTAAGCGAAGTGAAGAATCTTTTTGTGTTGACGTATAAGATCCTTCGACTCCGCTTAAGCTCCGCTCAGGATGACATTTCGGTAACGGGTGAGGTTATTAATACGAAGTATCAATGCTCTCGGGAACCCGTTCGAAATCTTCGATTTCGGTAACGGGTGAGGTTATTAATACGAAGTATCAATGCTCTCGGGAACCCGTTCGAAATCTTCGATTTCGGTAACGGGTGAGGTTATTATAACAAATAATCCCCAGCTTATGCTATTATAGAATTGTCATAAAAACTATTTATGATTCAGAGAAATCACAGCCAGGGAGGAATCATGAGCAAGGATAATATAAAGAAGATTTTAGTCATAGACGGTCAGGGCGGTAAACTTGGAAGACAACTTATTGAGGCTATAAAAGCCCGTATTAAGAATATTGAAATCACAGCTATAGGCACCAACGGCATTGCCACCGCCACAATGCTAAAGGGAGGCGCAGATTATGCCGCTACGGGGGAGAATCCGGTAATCGTGGCCTGCAGAAATGCTGATATTATAATCGGCCCGATAGGCATAGTCATCGCTGATTCGCTTATGGGAGAAGTTACGCCTAAAATGGCAACTGCGGTAGGACAGAGCAATGCGCTGAGAATACTGATTCCTGTCAACAAATGTGATAACATTGTTGCCGGAGTTCCGGATCTCTCAATGTCTGCTTTAATCAGTGATACAATAAATAAGCTCACCGAGTTTATTTCTCCCGATGAATAAACATTCCCGTCATTACGATAAAACAGGAGCTTTTAAAAACCGGAAAAACAACCGGTATTTATTAGGTATATATTAATTATTAATGCGGTTTGATTTACGCTGTTTAATATGGTATATTTTAATAAGCGTCCGGTATGAAGCCGGCGAATAAATCTCGGATTAAAATAAATAAACAAATAATAATTAATTTAATTATGTACCATGAAGGTATTGGACGTCAGAAGACGGCTGATACCTTTATATTTTTTAAAGGAGAGTGTTTTATGACATTAACGACTAAAAAAATCACCTTCGCAGGCATGTTTCTTGCATTGGCGTTACTGCTGCCCTTTCTTACCGGACATATTCCTCAAATTGGCAACGCTCTGTCTCCAATGCACATACCGGTATTACTATGCGGCTTTGTGTGCGGCGGCCCTTTAGGTCTGGTTGTTGGATTTATTGCGCCATTACTTCGTTATATGCTTTTCGGCATGCCTCCGATTCTCCCTACAGGAACAGCTATGGCTTTTGAACTGGCTGTATACGGTTTGACTTCCGGCCTGCTTTATAAAATGTTGCCCAAAAAAAATCCATACATATATATTTCCCTTGTGATTTCAATGCTTATAGGAAGAGTAGTATGGGGAATTGCAAGGTTCGTTATTGCATTTTTAACGAAAGATCAATTCGGGTTGGCGATATTTTGGGCTCAAGCTTTTGTTAATGCCCTTCCCGGCATCATCCTGCACATTGTGCTAATCCCTGTTATTGTTATTGCCTTAAGGAAAGCCAGGATGGTATTCAATGAATGATTTATTAAAAATATTAACTCAACATGCGTTAAAATATCCTTTGATGGAACCGGCAGATGCTGTCAAACTCATTTATCAGAATGAGTTTGGTAGCGGTCATTTTATTTCTGACAAAGAAGCCAGTTTAATTCGCCTGCAAAATGAATACCAAACTGTAATTCAAAAAGCCGATATACCTTTACTTGAGGATATCGGAAACGGAATAGCCAGGGTGAACCTTGCCGCTTTAGACATCAACGGCTTAACCGTTGAATTATTAAATGATATTTTTGTTGCTTCATCCGGAAATTTACACAGAACCAAAAACTCCTTCATCAGAAAACTAAATATTCTGAAAAAGTTAACCCGGGAAGGCTTGTTTAAATTTGATATTCATTCATTGCAAACCTATCTTAATGAGTATATCAGTCTCGACTACCCTCCGGTATCCCATAGCAGGATATACAGAGAAGCATACAAACCTGCATATAGAGTAATTTGCAAAAGTTTGATTCCGGAAAAATATTTATCCCAATAAGCCCATATGTTCCAACAGAATCTTCAGCCCAATAAGAACGAGGATTATTCCTCCTGCCAGTTCGGCCTTTGACTTGTATTTTGTTCCGAATATACAGCCTGCCTTTACCCCTATAACCGACAATGTAAATGTTGTAATGCCTATAAAGCCTACGGCTGGCAAAATGTTTACTTTAAGAACGGCCAGCGTAACCCCCACCGCCAACGCATCAATGCTAGTGGCAACAGCCATTGGGAGCATATCCATAAATTTAAGGGAGCCGCTGTTGACATCGCATTCATCACCATGCTTTATGGCTTCATATATCATATTAATACCTATTAAAGCAAGCAGAATAAAGGCTATCCAATGATCATACGCACGGATTAAAGATTCAAACCTTGAACATAAAAAGTAACCCAAAAGCGGCATAATTGCCTGGAAACCGCCAAACCACAATCCTACGATGCCGGATTTTCTTAATGAAGGATCCTTCATTGCCAGTCCCTTACACACCGAAACAGCAAACGCGTCCATTGAAAGACCGACAGCAACAATAAATAATTCCAGAATGGTCATTCAGCTATTCTCCTTTTGTAGAAAAAAATCAGGCACAACCGTACCTGATGCTTAAACTATATTGACATAGGCACAGCCATTGTCATACATGAGTCCCATTCATAAGGCAAACCAGACTCTTTAAGTCGGTATATTTATTTGCCACGCGATAAACACAAATTACCCTCCCGGGAAATCTACTGTATAATATCATATGTAGCTGATTAATACAAGCATCATGTTTTGTTCATGAAACATCTAAAAAAAATGTTATTGTTCAGACGGTTTTATAGTAGTACAATTGACAATGACATTACAATATCAACATAAGGCACGAGGTAAAAATGAACAGTATAGACGCAAAATACGTTAAAATGACACAAACACCCATCCCCAAACTTGTAATAAATCTTGCAATCCCCAGTATAATCAGTATGATGATTACCGCTATATATAACATGGCTGATACTTATTTTGTAAGCCAGATTAATACAAGCGCATCAGGTGCGGTAGGAATTTCATTTGCATTGATGGCGTTGGTCCAGTCAATCGGATTTACCATGGGGATGGGCACAGGGAATTGTATTGCACAGTTTCTGGGCCGCAAAGATGTTGAAAATGCTTCTAAAGTCGCTGCTACAGGTTTTTTTACCACATTTGGCCTGGGAGTGTTTTTCTCGGTTCTCGGCATGATTTTTATAGATCCATTGGTACGTTTATTAGGGGCAACTCCCACTATTTTCCCCTATGCCAAAGATTATGTGCGCTTTATATTTCTGGGGATTCCCTTTATTATGTCTTCTTATGTTCTTAACAACATTTTTCGTTTTCAGGGCAGCGCTTTCTATTCAATGTTTGGAATAGGTTTTGGCGGAATTCTCAATATAGTTCTCGATCCCATTTTTATTTTCTATCTTAACATGGGAACAGGCGGAGCCGCGCTGGCAACCAGCATAAGCCAGTTTGTAAGCTTTTCCCTTCTGCTTTTTGCTTCGGGCAAGGGCGGAAATATTAAAATAAGCTTTTCAAATTTTGCTCCAAAACTAAAAATGTATAAAGAGATTATAAGAATAGGCATACCGTCATTTTACAGACAGGGACTGGCAAGTGTAGCCGGCATTGTGCTTAATCAATCGGCAGGGCCTTTCGGAGATGCAACAATTGCTGCCATGTCCATTATAGGACGTGTTTTTTATCTGGCCATAGCCGCTTTACTAGGCTTTGGACAGGGTTTTCAGCCTGTCAGTGGGTATAATTACGGAGCGAAGTTATATAAACGTGTGGTTGAAGCATTCTGGTTCTGCATCAAGGTTTCCGCTATCGCCCTTACAATCGTCTCCATAATAGGTTTTATATTTGCTCCGCAAATCATTGCTCTTTTCAGAAGAGATGACCCCCTGGTTATCGCTATCGGTTCAACAGCTATGCGATATCAATGTATAGCTTTTCCTCTTTCATCCTGGATAATTATATCTAATATGTTCGTCCAGACAATCGGAAAATCGAAAGAAGCTTCCATATTATCACTTGCACGGCAGGGTTTGTTCTTTCTTCCCCTTATATTGATATTGCCTTCTTTCTTAGGTTTGGCGGGAGTCCAGCTAAGTCAGCCAATGGCCGATCTGGCAACATTTATTCTGGCTTTGCCGATTAGCATAAGAGTTATAAAAGAACTCAATCAATTGCAAAAAGAACAGGACAGGGTAATTAAATCCAAGATAGAAAGATCGAATATGGGCTGATTTTTGTCAGACGCTTTCATCGACATAATGCTAAGAACCGGCAATCTATCTCTTAACAAATATAAAGGACGGAGCTTCAATAACTCCGCCCTTTTGATCATGTAATGTCAGAACATTGGCACAACTGCCCCGTTGTATTTTTCCAGCATGAAGTTTTTAACCTTTTCAGACTTGAGTGCTTTTACAAGTTCCTGGATAGCCGGGTTATTCTCATTTCCTTGTTTGACGCAGAGAATATTCGTGTAATTATTCTTAATAACGTCTGAATCCTTGTCCTCGATTGCCAGAGCATCGATCGTGGCATTAAGTCCTGCCTGTATGGCATAATTGCCGTTAATTACTGCCATGTCCACATCCTGCAAGGACAATGTTAACTGAGCGGCTTCTATCTCTTTGATGACAAGATTCTTCGGATTCTCGACTATATCCAGTATAGTAGCTGTAAAGTCGGCTGTTTCCTTCAGCTTAATCAGGCCCTGGGCCTCTAAAAGCATCAACGCACGGGCTTCGTTTGTTCCGTCGTTTGGAACTGAAATTACGGCGCCGTCCTTTAATTCTTCAAAAGATTTTGTTTTACCCGGGAATATTCCGAATGGTTCATAGTGAATAGCGGCTACTGATACGATATGTGTGCCGTTATCCTTATTGAACTGCTGCAGGTACTGAACATGCTGGAAATAATTCGCATCCAGCTGGCCGTTTTCAACATTGGTATTAGGCTGTACATAATCTGAAAACTCAACGACTTCAAGAGTTATGCCTTTCTCAGCAAGTATCTCTTTTGCAACATTAAGTATTTCGGCATGAGGCGTTACGCTTGCGCCGACTTTAATGACAGAAGAGTCTTTCTTGTTTGCTCCGCAACCTGCAAATATTGTGAGTATTAATGTAAGAGCTAATGCTAATTTTACTATTCTTTTCATAATATCTCTCCTTTTATGTAAGTTTATATTAACTCCGCTTTTTTAGCGGAGGTTATTAATTTTCTATTTATTACTGCAACAAAGTTTAAATACTTAAAACACGATTGAAATCTTCGTTTTTTTACGGTACAGGAATAAGGTTACCTGATGCGTTTATCACATTTATTTGATATAAAATTCCCTATTTCCTGGATTACCTGCACAATTAAAACCAGGATAGCCACCATTACAAGCATTATGTCTGTTTGTGAACGATAGTACCCGTAATTTATTGCAATATTTCCAAGGCCTCCGCCTCCCACAAATCCCGACATGGCCGAATAACTCAGGATAGTAGTCGTAGCAATCGCCGCGCCAACTATCAATGACGGCTTAGCTTCAGGTAGCATTACCTTGCAGACAACTTCCATGGTGGAAGCTCCCATTGACAGGGACGCTTCTATAACGCCCCGATCTACCTCCTTTGCCGAGCTCTCCACCAAACGGGCCACGAAAGGCGCCGCAGCTATAACCAACGGAACAACCGTGGCTGAAGAACCGAGTGTCGTCCCGGTAATCAATCTTGTAATCGGCATTACAGCTACCAGAAGAATAATAAAAGGCACTGAACGCAAAACATTGACTATTCCGCCCACTATCCTGTTAATTGTGGGCGACGGTCTTATGCCTTCCTTGTCGGTAACTGCCAGAAGCATTCCGACAGGCAGCCCTATTATATATGCCATAATGGTTGAGACAATGGTCATGTATAAAGTTTCCAAAAAGCCCTTACCGACTAATAACAACATGCCTTCACTAAACATAGTCCTTTTCCTCCGAATAAGTAATATTCTCCATCTCAAGATAGGTCGTTATCTTTCGGTAAATTTCATCATCATCCTGTAATTTAATAATCATATGGCCGAAAACCTGGCCGTCTATATTCTTTGTATTCGCGTATACTATGCTTACAGGCGCGCCGCATTTTAAAACCATGTTCGCGATTATAGGCCTGTCGGCGGAACTGCCGTCAAAGACCAAACGCAGGTACTTTCCATCCCCGGATATGTTTTCAACATACTCGCCTTTTGGGAATATAAGTTTCTTGGCCGCTTTAGTTTTGGGGTGCCGGAACACCTCATCCACCGTACCGATTTCCTCAATGCGGCTGTTGGCGATAATTGCGACACGATTGCATATCTGCTCGATTACTTTCATCTCATGGGTTATGATTATTATGGTAAGGCCAAGTTTTTTATTCAATTCCTTTAACAGCGCCAATATCGACTGTGTTGTGGTAGGGTCCAGAGCACTGGTGGCCTCATCGCACAATAATACCTTTGGATTTGTGGCAAGGGCTCTTGCTATTGCCACACGTTGTTTCTGTCCCCCCGACAGCTGTGCGGGATACGCTTTTTCCTTATCGGCAAGTCCGACTGTTTTAAGCAGTTCCCTTACTCTTTCCTTGGCTTCCTTCCGAGGCATTCCCACAAGTTCAAGTGGAAAACAAACATTATCCAGGGCATTTCTCTGCATCAAGAGATTAAAGCTCTGAAATATCATGCCGATAGACTGACGAACCTTCCGGAGTTGATTATCGGTAAAGTCAGTGATGTCAACCCCCTCAAACAATACTCTTCCGGATGTGGGCTTTTCCAGGAGATTGATACACCTCACCAATGTGCTTTTCCCTGCCCCGGACAAACCTATTATGCCGAAAATCTCCCCCTGATAAATCGACAAATTGATATTGTCAAGTGCCACCACAGCATTATCACCGGTACCGAAAGTCTTATTAAGGTTTCTGATTTCCACGGTAGGGATAGTACTCATTTCCCCTCTCCTTTTCTGTCTTTTCTTTTTTGTTTTATTTTTTGTATTAAAAAAGTCCCTGATGAAAAACATCAAGGACGTAAGCTTCTGCTACGTGGTACCACCTTGTTTCGCCTGGACCTCGCAGTTCAGGCCTCAATGAGTACGGATTATAAAATCGATACTCCGGTGCTGTTACGGGCACACCCGTCGCAGCCTGTGCAAAAATGCAGTCGGTGCGCGGCTCCAAGACCATGTTCAGCAATACCCGACATACCCCGTCCCACCAAAAGGGGCTCTCTTTGATGCGATATATTGCTTACTCTTCTTTTCATCGCCTTTGCCAATATTATATTAGTTGTGTTTTAGTTTACAACATCAGTTTTAATCCGTCAATAGATTGATTATATAAATTTATGATATGGTCTTCAAATGTTCCATATTAATTATTTTGCCGCCCAAAATATTGGCTTCGTCAATATCATGAGTTACAATCACTACTGTTTTATCCCTGGTATTGTCAACCACATATTGCATTGTTTTTTCCTTTGTCTTGTCATCAAGTCCTTTAAAAGGCTCATCCATAAATATAATATCACTTTTTGCCAAAACGGCGCGGACTATGGCGACCCTTCTTCTCATGCCGCCGCTCAATTCAATAACAGGTTTAAATATATTATCTTCAAGTCCTATTCTTTCAAGATGCGAAATAATCTCCTTATTTTTAACCTTGTTTTCGCAAACCAGCCGTACATTTGAAACGGCATTAAAACTTTCGCAGAGCCTGTCCTCCTGAAAAACGGCGCTTTTAAGCAAAGGGACTCCTGTTATTGTTCCACCGTCTTTTTCAACCAATCCCATAAGAATATTTATAAGCGTTGTTTTTCCGCACCCGGAAGGACCCATGATAAATGTCATTTTCTTTTCCGGAATAATGGCATTAAAATTCTTTAATACTGTCTTTTCGCCATATCTTTTAGAAAGCCCGGAAATTACAATATCCATACTATAATCTCTCCAATCCGGCATAGAACTTCTTTATAAAAAACAAAAACAATTTCTCAAATCCTATGCTCAGCACTACTATGATAAATGTCCATGCAAATAAATCTGCTGTAGTGTAATATATTTTTGCTTCATACAGTTTTTCTCCAATGGAACCGTTGGAAACCCCGATGACTTCCGCCGCAATACCCGATTTCCAGGCCAGACCCATTGCCACGCTGCAGGCTGACATAAGATATGGCTTAAGCTGGGGCAGGTAGATAAAAACTATTCTTCGTAACAAGCCTACCCTGAAAACCTCTGCCATCTCTAGCAGTTTCCTGTCAGTGCTTTTAATCCCCTGGAGTATATTGCTGTAGATTATAGGAAGTACCATAAGAAAGCTGATAAAAGACGAGAGGGTCCCCATGCTGAGCCAGATCAGGCACAGGATAATAAAAGATGCCACCGGGACTGATTTTATCGTGGCAATAAAGGGTTGGAACATGATCTCGGCAAGATGAAATTTCCCTGCAACAGCTGCCATTAAGGTCCCTACAATAAGTCCGGCTAAAAAGCCTGCCACAATACGTAAAAAAGAATATCCTATTGACGTAAAAAAGTCAGCTTCTGTAAAGAGACTGAAAAGTCTCTTTACAACAGCTATCGGAGTAACAATAAGCAGGCTTTCGCCAATCAGCATGGCACCCGCCTGCCATACAAGAAGAGCGAAAGCCGCAGAAGCCAGTTTTTCAATCCTGTTCCTATTTGATGTAGTAGAATTCATCATCAGGCAGTTTTCCTCCTACGGATTTAGGGTTCTGTTCAAACAGAACATTAAGGTATCCTCCGACTTTTTCCTTCATTTCCTCACCTTCCATGAAGGTAATATTGCAGTACGGCAAAGCCTTCTGGGCAACCGCAGCCTTGAATATGTTGAATTTTTCTATAAGCTGCGCGGCATCAGGAATATTGGAGTTAACAAATTCGACAGATTCCCTGTACTCTTCCAGAAATGCAGCAATCTGCTGAGGGTGCTCTTTTGCAAAATCACTTCTTACTACAACCACACCGGTAATTAACGCGCTTCCGTTGTTTAATTCGTCCCATACCTCGGTAAGGTTTACGGCTATACGCAGTCCTTCAACCTGTGTCTGAGCTATCGTTACATAAGGCTGAGGCAACATGGCTATACCGCTTTGACTGTTTTTAAACAGCGCTACCACTTCGTTGGGTTCACTCTTCCATTGGATGTCGACATCTTTATCAGGATCAATACCATGTTCCGAAAGGAGATATCTTAATGTATATTCGGGCGTTGAGCCTTTTCCGGTGGCATAAATAGTTTTGCCTTTGAGGTCAGAAAAGTTCTCTATTTCATTTCCTTTTTCCACTATATACAATACACCCAGGGTATTAACTGCCAGAAGCTTAACTTTCTTTTCGGTATTGTTATACAGGACCGAGGCAAGATTGGCAGGAACAGCGGCTATATCCAGCTCGCCCTTAATGAGTTTTGGTGTGATCTCATCTGCTGAACCGACAATTGTGAATTTATAATTATTCCTGGCCGTTCCGGCCTCGGCAGCCTCCATAATCTTGACCATGCCCATTGAGGTAGGTCCTGTCATGCCTCCTATATTAATATCGATAGGCTCATATGCAGGATACGAGGTTTCGGAAGCCGGAGATCCAGAGGGCTGCTCAGAAGTTGCCGAGGATTCGGCATCCGGAGCATTCTGGGAACCTGAGGGAGCTGGTGTGTTTGAGGTGCCGCACCCTGTTATAAACAAAGTAAAAAATACTGTAACCATCAATACTGATACAAAAATCCTGAATATATTATTTCTTTTCATAATCACCCTTCTTTCCCTGCTTTATATTTTGATACAACAGTTTTTGCGCTGACTCCTTTCAGCATCCCGAGTTTTCCGGAAAGAGAGCTGGTTACATCTCCTGGTGCGTCCAAAACTACGCAGATAATAGAAACTCCGCGATCCCTGTAGGGTATACCCATCCTTCCGACAATATATTTGCCGAAATCGTGCAACAGTTCGTTAACCCTGCCAGACATCCCGGTATCTTCAACAATTATACTTATTACAGATATCCTGTTTTCCATTCTCGCCCTCCTTTCACATAAAAAAAACCATGCCGAAAGGCACGGAAACACTTGTTTCTATTAATCCGTCACCTTTCCATCCGGGACTAACCCAAATGCGTCAGGAGCCAAATATTAAATTACAATTTGATTATAGTAAACTCCACGGAAATCGTCAATAAAATAATAAACTTTATCAGCTTACATTAATTTATTTGTTTTTTATTTTCTTCAGTATCCTTTCGGCCATTATTCTGAAACCTTCTTTATTAGGATGCAAAAATCCGTCTGCATAATCTTCCGCTTTATGCGATGAAATTTCAAGCCCGTCTATTATCGAAATATTTTCATATTTGGATGCTTCATCCTTGATAACGCTTATGACATCTTCAAATGAGCCGCTTGGCCGCAGAACATTCATGTCTCCCCGCCAGATTGGTGTTATCACAAGCACAGGCGTACCAGGGAACAGTTCATATAACCTATTAAAATACTTTTTGACATTAAGACGAACAGTATCAATATCAGGCATCGTCGTCCAGTCATTGGTGCCGTATGCCACAGTTACCAGTTTTGGCTTGGGCAGGGTCTCAAGATCTGCCAGGGATTGAACATCAAAATAGTAGCTTCCGACCCCCTGATTAAGAGCGTCAAGGTTCAAAGCATCGGCCAGTCTTGCAGTATAAGACAGGGATGGAGAACCGGCCACAAATCCCTGGGTGATGGAATCGCCAAAGCAATACATTTTTTCTTTACATGAATTAATCGCTTTGACGTCGCCATTGCAGCGTATTTCTTTAATTCCGATCTCAGCAAATATCGGAAAGCAAATTTTTACAGTCACAGGTTTATGCCCGGGATTTTTTAATGATATTCTTATCCTGCCTGATTTTGGTTTTGGTTCTGCTACTTTGACCCCGTCCACAAACACATCAAAGGAATCCTCAATGTGTATACGGCCTTTTCCATAATGTTGAATATTATCCTTAAGCTCTTTTCCCATGTCTATAAGCCTGGATATCCCCAATTCCCGGAGCACTGCCGGCAAAATATCCAGTACGGAAGTTTTCTTGCAAATCAGAGTTATCTTATTCCCTGTAGTTTGAAAGAGAAGATACACGCCTGTAGAACATCTGCTCATTAAACAGAAAATGACGTTTCCCGAATACACCTGCATCTGGGAGGGCGTAAATCTTCTGAAATATAAAAATCCTTCTTCATCCTCTTCTGTCCAGACTGAATTATGGACAGCGCTGTTTAAGAAATCGTTCCCAAAAATCATATATATCCCATAAATTAATAAATCTGCCTGCTATTTACCCACAATATGGCAAGCTAATCAAATCAGTTTATATTATTAATACCAACTTTTGTTTTTTATGTAAATTTATATTTTTTGATAATTGACTTGTAATATTACTGTAAATTAATTATAATAATTCTACTATTTATTTTCTCTGTCATATTAGGGGGTGTCTGTATATATACTACACCGCAAGTAATAAGTAACTTGTTTTCAGCTTCATTGTTAATCATAATTGCGATTAACGAGAATAAGCAGTTTAACAGGCATTTGCCTCAGGAACGTCTTTTTATGGCATTAGTTTATACTAATATTGCCTTATGTTTTTCTGCAATCTTATGTTGGTATTGCCGAAGTCTTCCCGGCAGATTCTTTTTTGTATTGAATTTTATATTCATATCAGCAACATTTATCACTATACCTTTGCTTGTGTATAATTGGTTTCTTTATTCAGTATACGGTATTTTCAGGGATATGTCTTTGCTTCGTAAATATAAGAAATATACGAAAATAATTATAATTGTTGTTCTTGTATTTATAATAGCCAATTCTTTTGACCGGTTTTTATTTTATCTTGATGACAACAACGGCTTTCACCGCGGAAAATTGTTTTATCACTTCATGCTTGCATGCCTATTATTTTTCTTGTTTACTAATGCAATGATTGTATATCACCGAAAGAGAATCAGACAGGGTCATCTTATACCAATGCTGTTTTTTTCTGTTCCTACCATAATCTCATGTGTAATATCAACTCTTGCTTATGGTATTGAAATTAACTGGGCCGGAACTACCCTTGCAATATTTATAATTTATCTGTTTATACAAAGACAGCGTCTTGGGACCGATTACCTTACAAATCTCTATAACAGGCGCGAACTTAACGAATATCTTGAGAATCATATTCGCGGCAGGCGAAGCAATGAAAGATTCGGAATTATAATGATAGACATCAACCACTTTAAAGGCATAAATGATCGCTGGGGGCACGTAGTAGGAGATGAAGTTCTTGTTGCACATTCCAAACTCCTTAAATCGTCCTTCCGCTCGGGAGAATTCATTGCCCGGTATGGAGGTGATGAATTTATCGTGGTTATGCGCGCCAACACTATTGATGATGTAACGGCAGCGGTTAACAGGTTTATTAACTCTATAAATCAGTTCAATTCAATGAATAATAAACCCTGGGAGCTTAGCGTAAGTATCGGCTATGATCTTTATGACCCTGCAATTCATGTTATGAATGTTGATGAACTTTTAAACCATGTTGACAAACTCATGTATAAGGCAAAGTCAGAATCGGGCACAACAGCTATTACAGCAGAAGTAGAAGTAAAGAACATATAGTCATAAATATAAAAATTCAATATTTATATTAAGTTTCTACTATATTGTTCGAACCTTACAAATCCAGTCCTGAGGGACTGGTTTTAAATCTAAGGTACAGTCTATTTCTATCCTATTCTAAATATACGATGGATGTATCAACGATTAGAGTTTAATTTTTCTACACAAAATCACCTCCGCCGCGCTTGAAAGCGCGAACGGAGGTGATTATATATGTTAAACGATTTACTCGTGTCAACGGTATGATTAGAAAGTTGGACTCGTTCCATCCATGATGAAGCTTACTTTTTTTTCAACGCCGTCGTAAGTATAACGGAATTCGGCTGTCATACCGTTTTTGAATACATAAATGGTGCTGGGACTCGTTATATTCGTATACACCCAGGAACCGTTCTGGACCAGACCGACGTTCTTCAATCCTTCTGGTATATTGATGGCATATGTCTCAACCGTTACGGAGTCGGTTGCCTTTTTGGTAATGTTCATGCCACCCTTGCTGACCCGTACTTCATATTCCTTGCCATTGTCGAACACATCGAAGGAAGTCGTGCTCCCTTCAATTTTCTTAGGCTGGTAGACCCAGGTGCCATTCTGCAAAACGCCAATTGCACAGTCGTTGATCTCACCGGTGTTAACCGTGATTGTTGTGACTGGAACCGTAACTATCGAACCGGCAGCGACATCGCTTTTAGAATACGACATGCCATTTTTGCTGACCCGGATTTCATACTCTTTACCTGGATCGACTATAAAAGTTTTCTCGCTGCCGTTTACTTTTTCGGGTTTGTGATACCATCCGCCGTTAAACAAGACACCCACGGTGCAATCGGTAATGCTGCCCGTATTCACAACGATCTCATTCGTTTCAGGAGATTCTGCAAATACGGGGAATGTCAGCAACAAAAGCATTACAACAAATGTCACAAGAAACAGGATCTTTTTCCTTAACATACTAAAAAACCTCCTTTATAAATATAAATGTACCTTTTTATATCCTGAATTTATCTTCTCTGTTTTTTATCCTCTTTAGTTCTGTAATTATATTTTCCGTTTTCTCTCAAGAAGGTATTTTTTTGCTTTGGCCATGTTAAAGCAGTCCGGTTTTCAACTCCTGTCGGTTCTGTTTTGACTGAAAATATAAAATCTTGGTAATCATATGGCAATAATATAATATCATAGAATATATTACAGATTAAAGATATTTTTATATAATTTAGTATATTAGTATAATATTGTAACTAATGATCGATATTTCGCTTCTTCTATGTCTCCATATACGGGGATGCATTGATAGTAACTGACGGATACTGAAGACCATACTCTTAACCTAAAGGACTGTCAAAAACCCTAAAAAATTGTTGTTCTTATAAAAGAAAATAAAGAAAAGATAAAAGAACGAATGTGTTATTTTTCTTTGCAAGGAGATAGAGTAACCAGTACGTTCATATATTTTATAACCTATGTATTTTCCCGTAAAATAATAAAAACCCTTTTGTAGAAAGGGTTTTCGGACGAATTGTGGTGGAGGCGGCGGGAATCGAACCCGCGTCCGAAATCGTATCCACAAGAGCATCTCCGGGTGCAGTTCATGTTTTAACATTCCCTCCGCTGCACGCCCATGAACAAGCTTGCAGCTTCAGTAGCT
>JAAYFU010000041.1 GCA_012728095.1 Clostridiaceae bacterium | reverse complement strand
TCTGGCTACCGATAACCGCTTTATGATGGAAGCTTCCGAAGCTCTTTCAGAAATCTCCAAACAAAAGTAAACAGAATTAAAGAGGGGACTATTTTAAAAATTGATTTTGAAATAGTCCTTTTTTAATGCTTTACAGGAACCCCGCTTTTATATAAAGTCCATCCGAAAAAATTGCATACAGTCTTAACATTCCAAGAATACTCCCGCCGTATTTGGACGGGAGTATTCTATATGCTGTGTTGCTGTAAAAACAACCAATCGGTCATTACTTTTTCAGTTCCTGTTTGCCTGTGACTTTGCTTGTGGCATCCATTTTAAAGGTGGATTGCGCTTCCTCGTTGGTAAAATAGACATTTCCTTCAACTATCGCATCTACCAGCTGAAAATTTTTTGAAGAAACATAAAGATCCCCTTTAAAGGTACCACTTTGAATTCGTGCTTCAGGGCTCTTTATTGTGAGCTTTGGGGCGGTCAGAGTATACCTTGCTGTAACTTTTCTGTTTTCATCCTGTTCATAAAGCGCTATTTTTCTTTGAATTATGTCTTTGCCGGCTTCGTCCTTCTTACCGTTTGTAAATTCACCTTCCAGGACCAGTTCCTTGTCAAAAGTTAAATCCGTCAACAGACAGATTATCCAGGTTCCATCCTTACTGATGGCCTTTTCAAATGCCTCGTTGGTATTTACCATTGAAGGTGTGGTCTTTGCGTCCTGATCTGTTGTCGCGGCAGGGCTGCCAGAAGGATTCACAGCAGGACTTGAGGTGGCGCCGGATGTAGGTGTAGGGGTCTTGGTAGGCTGAGGCGAAGGAGTTACCTTTCCGCAGCCGACAAGAAAGATAGAAAATAAAAGAAACAATGAAATTATTGGTTTTGTGCTTAAAATTTTCATAAACAGTTCCTCCTGAAATTTTTTAATTAGTTATTATTAAATTATTTCCTGTTTGCAAAAATTCACTCGTAAGGTTACGACAATAATAAAAAAATATAATGAGGAAATGCTATTAAGAACATGATACAATACGATTAAACCGGGAATAAAAATATGAACTCAGTATATTCAGATAAACATAACAAGCGGGTAAGGCTTATATTCAATCCAGCTTCTGGAATAGCGAAAAAATCATCCTTGCAGTTATTGGACATAATAAAGGAACTGCAGGCGTGGCATTTTTTGCCTGAACCTTTTATAACCGAACCTGATACCAATTATGACGCAATAGTTTCAGATACCCTGGCACAAGGTATTAACACGTTCGTGGTCTGTGGAGGAGACGGTACGGTTTCGAATATTGCCAGGGCGATCTTGGGGAAGAATGCCATAATGGGGATAATCCCGACGGGAACCCAGAATAACGTGGCATTAAGTTTGGATATTCCTTTTGATATACCATCTGCTATCGCTTTGCTGAGAACCGGCCGAAGCATAAAAACTGATATGGGAAAAGTAACCTGTGGCGACAAAACAATACCTTTCCTGGAGATATGTTCAGTCGGCCTGTTTTCAGCTTTATTCCAGTCAGGTGACGAGATTCAGCATGGCGATATAAGCCGGATTGGCGATTTTTTGAAAACCCTTGCTTCTTCAAATCCGTCAAAAATAAGTCTTTTATTGGATAATAAGCACGAGATTGCAGAAGAGGGGCATGCTGTACTTGTGTCAAATATGCCGTATATCGGCCGCAACTATAGGGCGGGAGACGATAATTCCTATACCGATGGTTTGCTTGATGTATTATTATGCACTGATATACCCAAACTTGATTTAATGATAGGTTATATACTGAAAAGATTTGAGACGGCAACTTCAGATATCCCTTTTATTAAGCGCTACAAGGTACGCGATCTGATTGTTGAAACAAACCCTCCCATGCCTGTCATGGTCGACGGCTTGGCATGCAAAGAAGGTACAATCAGAATCGGAATATATCGACGCGCTTTAACGATACTGACAGGATCAAAGAAAACCGCCATTTCCGCAAGAATGGAGGATAACATTGAGACACAGGAATAATGAAACATGGGAATATATCCGGCTACCCGAATTACAAATTCATTGGTTCTGGAAAAAAATTATTAATTGGGTAAGCCGCATAAACTATATTTACTGGGTTATACTCACTATCATTTTATTGGCCCTGGCATTTGTGCTTATTCCTGACAGTGTGCTGAACCGGTTCTGGGCTTTGCTTAAAGCGCAAAAAGTATTGGTCGGTCTTATTTTGATATTCTGTATCACTGCGTTGTCACTGATTTGGAAAAAAGGCCAGAGTATAGATGTCTGCGTGTTCATGTTTTTAAACAGACAGGGGAACCGGCCTAAATGGATAGATCAGGCTATGCTTGGAACGACACAGTTAGGGCACGGTTTCTTTGCAATTGCCATGGCGGTTACTTTTTACCTGTGGGTTGACCGTTTGTTGTCGTATGAGCTTGTTCTTGGGACCCTGACATTATGGCTTGTTGTCGAGCTTGTGAAAATATTGATACGCCGAAAACGCCCCTATAGCAAACTAAGAAATATTCGGATTGTCGGGGATAGGGCAAGAGGTCATTCATTTCCCAGTGGTCATACCAGTCAGGTTTTTTTCCTTGCTACCATGCTGTATCAGCATTTCAAACCGGGAATTATCGGAGCGCTGGTTCTTTATACAGTTGCCCTGTTGGTAGGAATAACGCGTATTTATGTGGGCATGCACTACCCCCGGGATGTTATTGCAGGATCAGTTTTAGGTTCTGCCTGGGGATTACTGGGAACAATAATAAACAGCTATATCAGATAATATAAGTATACCTAAGGGACGGTTATAATGGCTAGAAACCAATCAGAAGCAGGCAATCAGTAGAATTGTACCATAGGCTAATAAAATAGGCGGGCGCAAGTTTTCTGATTGAGATAAATCGATCTGTTTCGAAGGAAAGACCACCGGGCGGTAATCCATATAATGAATAAGATCTTTCGACTCCGCTTTGCTTCGCTCAGGATGACATTTTCCCATGTAATTCTGAGCGCCAGCGAAGAATCTTTACGTTAACATATAAGTTCCTTCACTTCACTTTCGTTTCGTCCAGGATGACATTTGTAGACGGAACAAGGATCTTATTGGGATAAGTCGGTTTGATTAAGAAGGCAAAAATGTTTTTAAAAAATTGTTGACATTGACGTTACGTAAAGGTGTAACATTGGTTATGCAAGGAGTTGACACATATGGAGTACACAGTACAGAAATTAGGAAAGCTCGCGGGAATCAGTGCCCGAACCCTGAGATATTATGATGAAATAGGGATTCTTAAGCCGGCAAGAATAAATTCGTCAGGATATAGGATATACGGGCAGAAGGAGGTTGACCTTCTGCAGCAAATTCTCTTTTACAGGGAACTGGGAGTAAGTCTGGAAAATATAAAAAAATTATTCATTCCCCCTCTTTTGACAGGGTAGAAGCACTGAGGCAGCACCATATTAAACTTCTGGAGAAAAAGAAGCAATTGGATGCATTGATAAAAAACGTTGAAAAGTCTATTGCTTTGGCGGAAGGGAGAATTAAAATGACAGATCAGGAGAAATTTGAAGGTTTTAAGCAAAAGCTTATTGACGAAAACGAAGCAAAATACGGGAAAGAAGTCAGAGAAAAATATGGCGACGAGGCGGTCGAAAGCTCAAATGCCCGATTAAGAAACATGAGTAAAGAAGAGTTTGAAAAAATCAATGCTCTCTCGAAAGAGATAGATGAAACTTTGGCAAAAGCATTTGAAACCGGTGACCCCGCAGGTCCTCTCGCTCAAAAAGCCGCAGAACTTCATAAAGAATGGATCAGCATGTGGTGGAACTATTATGACAGGGAAGCACATGCGGGACTCGCTCAAATGTATGTAGAAGACGAAAGATTCAAGGCTTATTATGATAAAAAGCAGCCAGGAAGAGCCGAATTTCTGAGAGATGCAATTCTAATCTACACGGGTATGATGAAATAATGGGATTATCTTGAGCAAAGCAAAAGCGAAAGACAAGCGCTTTTGCTTAATTTTACTTTCAGAGGTTTTCACGGGCATATTACTATAAAAAACTTTTATGCCGCATACCAAATAAATCGCTATGCGTGATGCTATATTATGTTATAATATCTTTATCATTTTAATTATAAGGAGATAAAAAAACAATATTTATTTTGATATACAGGATGGATGAATCGTCTATGGATAGTTCTCTTTACACATGTAATTCTTGTCAGCATAAACTTTGCGCAGGACGTGTTTCATTGTTTACTTCACTTGATACCGAGCAATTAATGCAGGTTATGAAGCTTATTGTTCATAAGGAATACAAAAAAGGAGAATTACTGCTCTATGAAGGTGAAGTCAGAAATGACCTGGTGATTGTGAACAAAGGCCAGGTGAAAGCTTTCAGAAATACCGCAGACGGTAAGGAACAAATCCTGTATATATTTTCTGAAGGGGACTTTTTCGGAGAAAAGAATCTTCTGAGAGACCAGGCATCGAATTATGCGGTAGAAGCCCTGGAGGAGACACATGTCTGTATAATACGTAAGGATGATTTTCAGAATTTGGTTAAACAGTATCCGGATATAGGGCTGAAAGTAATGGAGGTATTGTGCCAAAGGCTTGATCGGCTGGAGAATACGATAGAAAACATGGGAACCCGTACAGTAAGCGCGAGGATAAGTTCCGTTTTGCTTGAATTTGCTGAAAAATTCGGAAAAGAAAGCCCGCAGGGGATTATTATAGATCTGCCTTTAAGCCGGGAGGGAATTGCTAATTATATTGGGCTCACAAGAGAAACCGTCAGCAGAAAAATGAGTTCAATGCAGGATGAAGGTTTAATAGAAATGATAGGAAATAAGAAAATTCTGTTGCTGAACAAAGCAGCCCTCGAAAAATCCATAGAATAGCTCAGTTCATAGGTAAATCTTATGGAAAACGTGAACCAGGTCACAGTCAAAGACCTGGTTTTGTTATATCTTAAAATTAACAAATAGTGATACCTGATTAAAAAAATAAAAATAAGGCAGACTAGCTGTATGCCTTCAAGATTATTGCAAAGGATGATGTATATGTCAAAAGTTATCGATCTTAAAAAACCAGTATATGAATTAGTCAAACAATACCCTGAAATATCAGGTATTATGAAGAGCATAGGTTTTGAAAAAATATCAGACCCCCTGATGGTAAACACCGTGGGAAGATATATGACAATACCAAAAGGAGCGGCAATTAAAAAGCTCAACCTGGATACAGTCATAAAAGAGTTCGAAGCCAAGGGCTTTACGGTAATTCAAGGAGGTACAGAAAATGAGTGAATTGATTAATAACCGGGAGTATCGGCAAAAGGTTCTGAAAGAGATTATCAAGGAGCTTCATAACGGAAAGGCTGTGGACGATGTAAAAGCAAAGTTCGAAGAGTTGATTAAGGGGGTTTCAACAACTGAAATCTCAGAGATGGAAGCAGCATTGATTGCCGAAGGAATGCCTGTGGAAGAAATCCAGCGTCTCTGTGATGTTCATGCTGAAGTATTCAAGGGTTCTATAGAAGAGATTCATCGGCCTCAAAAACCGCAGGAGATTCCGGGGCATCCCGTTCATACTTTTATTAAGGAGAATAAAGCGATAAGCGAGCTTGTGGAAGAAATACAAAAGGATATTGATGCCTATAAATCCGATGCATCGAAAAAGAATGCCAAAAAAATTCTCAAAGGTTTTGAAATGCTGCAGGAAATAGACAAGCATTATTTACGAAAAGAAAATCTTTTGTTCCCCTACCTGGAGAAATACGGCATTACTGCTCCGCCGAAGGTTATGTGGGGAGTTGATGATGAGATACGCCAGGAACTTAAAGAAGTTATTGAAATTCTGAAATCTGATTCGTTTGAAAAAGATCAACTTGTTGTAAAAGCCGAATCAGCTTTAAATCGTGTAAAAGAAATGATTTTTAAGGAAGAAAACATTCTGTTTCCCCTGGCAATTGATACCCTGTCGGAAGATGAATGGCTTAAAATACAGCAAGAAAGCAAGGAATTCGGTTTTACACTTATAAAGCCCAAGGAAAAATGGAAACCTGAAAGGGTGGATGTTGAAGGCAAGATACTGGATCAGGGCGAAGAACCTTCCAATGGCGGGTATATTGAATTTGACGCGGGATTCATGTCGCCTGAAGAAATTAATGCCATATTAAATACGGTGCCGTTTGATATGACCTTTGTTGATAAAGACGGGGCTGTCAAATATTTTACCATGGGCAAGGACAGGATCTTCCCACGTCCCCGGACTGTAATAGGCAGACAGGTGAAAAATTGCCATCCACCGGCAAGCGTGCATGTAGTTGAGAAAATTTTGGAGGATTTTAAGACGGGCAAAAAAGATAATGAGGATTTCTGGATTCATGTGGGACCAAGATATGTATTAATTCGTTATTATGCAGTTAGAAATTCAAAAGGCGAATACCTTGGTACCCTGGAAGTGACCCAGGATATAAAACCAATACAGGAAATAACGGGTGAAAAACGGCTTGTGAGCGAATAAAACATGGAAAAAGCCTTATGATTAAAAATTCTTTAATCATAAGGCTCTTTAGGTAATAAAGGAGATTTCCTCATATCATTTATCAGGTTCTGGATCTTGTCGTCCGTCCTCCGAAAATAAGACTAATTACAAAGAGAGCAATAAATATATAGAATAGAATTTTTGCTATTCCGAACGACAAATTTGCTATCAGGCCAAAACCAAACAAGCCGGCTAAAAGTGCCAATACCAAAAAAGTTATTGCCCACTTGATCATAAAGACTCCTCCTAAATAATATCTAAAAAGATTTTGTGTATTTCCTGTGATTTATATACTTATTATAAAAAACAGGAATGTTTTTCAGTTCTAAGGATTAACAGTTTTGTATCATAAGATCATGGGTATATGTAATTGGCATTTGTAATGTATAAGTATTAACTCTTTAAAAGTAATAAATATTGCGCTGATAAATAAACTAATATATAATTATCACCAGGTACTAATTTGGCTAGCTTTTTGACAATACATTAGTGTATATATTCGCGAAACCCATACAAGCATTTAACGAGGTGAAAAAATGGCAACTATTGAAAAAGTGAATGATCTTCACGCAAGAAAAGAACGCCTTAAACTGGGCGGAGGAGAAAAAAAGATTTCAAAACAACATGAATCGGGAAAGAAAACCGCCAGAGAGAGACTTAACTTGTTATTCGATCCGGGAAGTTTTGTTGAAATCGATGCTTTTGTTGAGGCCAGAGGCATTGATTTTGATATGCAGAAGAAGAAGATTCCGGGTGACGGCGTAGTTACCGGTTATGGAACAGTAGACGGGCGTCTTGTATTCGTATCATCTCAGGATTTTACTGTAATTGGCGGATCCCTTGGCGAAATGCATGCAAAAAAGATAACAAAAGTCATGGATATGGCTATGAAAATGGGAGCCCCGTTTATTAGCATCAATGATTCCGGCGGAGCCCGTATAGAAGAAGGAATCGATGCCTTAGGAGGCTTTGGCGATATCTTCTTCAGAAATACATTGGCTTCCGGAGTTATTCCTCAGATTTCAGTAATATTAGGGCCTTGTGCAGGGGGAGCTGTATATTCTCCGGCAATAACCGACTTTGTTTTTATGGTTGACAAAACAAGTCATATGTTTATTACGGGACCTCAGGTCATAAAAGCCGTAACCGGAGAAGAGGTGACATTTGATACTCTGGGTGGCGCCCACACGCATAACACCATAAGCGGTGTTGCTCATTTCGAATGCCAGGATGAGGAAAGCTGCTTTGAACAAATTAAGAAACTCATTTCTTATCTGCCCGACAATAATTTAAGCGATCCGGAGGAGATCCCGTCCCAGGATGATGTAAACAGAATTAATGCGGAGCTTAATACAATTATCCCCGATGATCCCAATAAGCCTTATGATATGATGGATATAATCACAAGGGTTACGGACAACGGGGAATTTTTTGAGATTCACAAAGGGTTTGCAAAAAATATTATAGTCGGGTTCTCGCACATAGGAGGAAAAGTGGTTGGAATAGTAGCCAATCAGCCAAAAGTAGCAGCCGGAGCCCTGGATGTGGACGCATCCGACAAAGCTGCCAGATTTGTACGTTTCTGCGATGCTTTTAATATTCCTCTTGTTACATTTACTGATGTTCCCGGATATCTTCCCGGTGTACAACAGGAACATAACGGAATAATACGTCATGGCGCAAAATTGTTGTATGCCTTCTCGGAAGCCACGGTTCCGAAAATAAATATCATAATCAGAAAAGCATACGGCGGCGCTTATATTGCCATGAACAGCAAGCATCTCGGCGCCGATATGGTTATGGCATGGCCTACGGCTGAAATAGCTGTTATGGGCCCCGAGGGAGCTGCTAACATTATATTTAAGAAGGAAATCGGAGAAGCCCAGAATCCTGTGGAATTCAGGCAGCAAAAAATCCAGGAGTACCGTGATAAGTTCTCCAATCCGTATATTGCTGCTGCAAGAGGTTATGTTGACGATGTTATCGAACCTGCCACGACCCGTCAGCGTATAGCAAGCGCTTTGGATATGCTGGCATCAAAACGTGAAAGCAGGTCTTCAAAAAAACATGGTAATATACCGCTATGAGTATTGAGTATATAGAAATGAATAATAACATTACAGCCTAACAATACAGTCTAGTAAGTCATTGGAGGATTATTAATATGAGAAAGTTTATAGTAAATGTTAATGGAAACAGTTATGAAGTTGAAGTAGAAGAAGTAGGAGCAACGCCTGCAAGTGCGCCTTCCACCGCAAGACCCGTTCAAGCCGCTGTAACATCTGAGCCTGCGCCGACACCGGCACCGGCACCGGCGCCTGCGCCTGAAGTTCCGAAGGCAGCTCCGGCCCCTGCAGCACCGGCACCGGCCGGAACAGAGGGTTCCTTAAAGATAACAGCTCCTATGCCGGGTACAATCCTGGACATCAAGGTTAAGCCCGGGGACAAAGTTCAGAAAGGCAGCCTGGTTATTATTTTGGAAGCCATGAAGATGGAGAACGAAATACTCTCGCCATATGATGCTGTTGTTGCTTCGGTTAATGTAACCAAAGGGCAGCAGGTTAACAGCGGAGATGTGATGCTGACATTGAACTAATCAGATTAAGAGGGAGGGCTTATTAAAATATGGGAATAAAGATAACTGATACAAGCTTGAGAGATGCTCATCAGTCCCTCATAGCTACCAGAATGACAACTGATGATATACTGCCCATTGTAGAATTAATGGATAAGGTTGGTTATCACTCACTTGAATGTTGGGGCGGAGCCACCTTCGATGCATGTGTCAGGTTCCTGAATGAGGATCCCTGGGAAAGACTCAGGAAAATAAGGGATAAAGCCAAGAACACAAAACTGCAGATGCTTTTGAGAGGCCAGAATTTGTTGGGTTACAAGCATTATGCGGATGATGTGGTTGACTATTTTGTTCAGAAGGCAGTAGCCAATGGAATAGATATCATTCGAATTTTTGACGCGTTAAATGACCCGAGAAACATGGAACGAGCCATGAAGGCCTGCAAGAAAGAGGGCGGACACGCTCAGGCGGCATTTTCATACACCGTTAGCCCGTTCCATAGCCTTGAGCAGTTTGTAAAGGACGCTAAAACCTTTGTTGAGATGGGAGCCGATTCCATCTGCATTAAGGATATGGCAGGGCTTTTGGTCCCTTACCAGGCTTATGAATTGGTAAAAGCCTTGAAAGAAAATGTTAAGGTTCCTATTCAACTGCATACCCATTATACCAGCGGCGTTGGTTCAATGACATATCTGAAGGGCATTGAAGCCGGAGTAGATGTGGTAGACTGCGCTATTTCCCCAATGGCAATGGGTACGTCCCAGCCTCCGGAAGAGCCGTTGGTAGCTACATTGCAGGGTACTCCCTATGACACAGGTTATGATCTGAATCTCTTGAGTGAAATTGCTTCATATTTCGCTAAACTTCGTGATAAATACCTGTCCACTGGTTTGCTTAATACAAAGGTTATGGGCGTCGATATTAACGCCCTTATATACCAGGTTCCCGGAGGAATGCTCTCCAACCTGGTTTCACAGTTAAAACAGGCCGGGCAGGAAGACAAACTGCAGGAAGTACTGAAGGAAGTACCCAAAGTAAGGGAAGACTTGGGATATCCTCCACTGGTTACGCCTACCAGCCAGATAGTTGGAACACAGGCAGTTTTAAATGTTGTTATGGGCGAGCGCTATAAGATGATACCCAAGGAAACCAAAGGTCTTGTAAAAGGTGAGTATGGGAAGACACCTGCACCTATCAAGGAGGAAATAGTTAAGAAAATCATCGGTGATGATGAACGTATTACATGCAGACCTGCTGACTTAATACCCAACGAACTGGATAAAATCAGAAAAGAAGCTGCTGAATACATCGAGCAGGACGAGGACGTATTGACCTATGCAATGTTCCCGCAGGTTGCAGTTAAGTTCTTTGAGTACCGCAAGGCTCAAAAGTACAAGATTGACCCGGATATGGTGGACTATGAAAACAGGGTTCATCCTATGGCATAGAACATAATGGAATAAAGGAACAAATGGATTTTTATTAAAATAAAGTGGCCATTTAACCGTCGTTTGGAACTGCTGAGTTTAACAGGGCAATTCAGGTAATATAAAAATCGTATATAATAGACCGGAAGCGTTGTAAATCGCTTCCGGTCTGTTTTTAATTATATCGATTTTCGTGCTGAACTAAGCGTGTTCAGAATTAATCCGCAAAACATATTAAATGAAATAACTCTATGTTTAGTGAAGAAAATTATTTAGATTGTCTGCCGTTTAATTCCTTTTAAACAGTATTAAGTTATATGGATAGCGTATGAGCCGGTTTGGGCAATTGGTGTGAACGGAATTCCTGCCAGCAAGGAATATGCCGATGAAAAACACGTCATAATCAAGCAGAGACTGTGCGAAATGTTCTGGGAAGAGGTCGGACCCGATATTCCTGTATTATACGGCGGCAGCGTTAATAATGATAATGCGGTTGGACTGATTGAAGTGTCCAATATCGATGGTTTGTTTATCGGAAGCAGCGCAGGTCGCGTTTCTCAACGCTCTTGCAAAAAAGCTGCAATTGTAATAATATAACAACAGGTTATATCTATACTATAAATTATAAAAATTATATTAATTTTATTTATTGATTGGTATTAATTGGAGTAAATAAATAAAAATACAATGATATGGTGTTATGGAATGAGTAGTAGTTTGAAACTTCAACACAGCCGTTTGTCAGAACAGGTTTTGGAAAAGTTAATGGACTGGATTATGGACGGAAAAATCCATATGGGACAAAAGCTAATCACCGATGATATCGCCCAGATTCTTGGTGTCAGCAGGATGCCCGTCCGTGAGGCAATCAAAAGTCTTGAAAAGATGGGTATTGTAGAATCAATACCTTATGCGGGCACACGTGTTGTATCGCTGACCAAGAACGATGTGCATGAGATTTATATAATGCGCAGGGCACTCGAGCCCATTGCCGCTTATTACGCGTGTCTGAAAATTAATGATGATCAAATCGCGGAAATCGAAGAGATTCAAAAGCGTTTTGAGGAAGAAATGCAGAAAGATAAGGCGGGAGCGAAACAAATATATCTGCTTAACCGCGAGTTCCATTTTGCGCTTTACAGCATCTGCGGTCTGAACCGCATATGTGCGGCTATAAAGACTTTATGGGACAACCTGGCGTTTTATAAATTGATTTACGGATTAACCTATGCAAACGACAAGTTTTCCAATTATAATAAAATAATGGAACACCGTGAATATATACAGGCTCTGAGAGACAGGGACGCTGACAGACTTAAAAGGCTTCTTGACGCGAGCCTTGAACGTCATGGTTATGATGTTGCCAGCAAAGTATCAAGTTATGTGGAAGACCATATGCATGAAGAAAAGATAGGATAATATCCTTGAATTGTCCATATAGATACCTGTTAACGATTCTTTGCCTTATCATTACTAATATATGAACTAATTATATAAGCTTAAGTCGCTGTCTCAAAGTAAATACTAATTTATTTTGAGACGGTTCCTTTTTTATTGGCTCTTTTTTGATAACCCTGAGCTTATCTGCCCCCTGAATGCAATGCCATTATAAATTATTGATAACGGTGCAGACTTTTGCTTATATTGACAAAGGTGGAAGGAATGCGCGAAAGTATCCTGTGCAAAACTAATGGAAACATGATAGAATATTTTAGAAAATGTCTATTTTGCAGCAAGGAGATGTTCTAATGGCCAGAATTACTTTTGATTACAAAAAAGCTTTGGGATTTATAAATGAGAATGAGATTAAATACTTGGAAAACCAGGTAAATAATGCGCATGACATGTTGGAAAACAAAACAGGTCCTGGCAGTGACTTCACAGGCTGGGTAGAGCTTCCGAATAATTATGACCGTGAAGAATTTGACCGTATTATTAAAGCAGCCCAACGAATAAGAGAAAACTCGGACGTATTTATAGTAATAGGTATCGGCGGTTCATATTTGGGCGCCAGAGCGGCTATAGAGGCATTGTCCCATTCTTTTCACAATATGCTTCCTAGGGAAAAACGGAACGGCCCTGAAATATATTTTGCAGGCAATCATATAAGTGCAGCATATCTTGCAGATTTGCTGGATATCATTGAAGGCAGGGAAGTGTCGGTTAATGTAATTTCAAAGTCGGGAACAACTACCGAACCGGCAATAGCGTTTAGAATATTAAAAGACTACATGGAAAAAAAGTATGGCAAAAATGGGGCTCAGGGCCGTATTTACGCAACAACCGACAGGAGCAGTGGAGCTTTGAAAACTCTTGCTGATAAAGAGGGATATGAAACATTTGTTATCCCGGATGACATAGGTGGTCGTTATTCAGTGCTGACCGCCGTAGGGCTGCTGCCTATTGCCGTTGCCGGAATAGATATAGCCGAAATGATGAAAGGTGCGGCCGATGCTTATATAGAGTGTAAAAAGCCCTTCATGGAAAATGACTGTTATAAGTATGCGGCGGTAAGAAACTGTCTTTACCGGAAAGGAAAAACTACGGAGATACTGGTTAATTATGAGCCTTCAATGCATTATGTTACGGAATGGTGGAAACAGCTTTTCGGTGAAAGCGAAGGCAAGGATCAGAAAGGTATCTTCCCTGCAGGAGTGGATTTTTCGACAGATCTTCATTCCATGGGGCAATATATACAGGACGGCTTGCGAAATATTTTTGAAACCGTTATCAACATAGAAAAAACCAATAAGTCAATAAAGATGATAAGAACCGATGACGATTTGGATAATCTGAACTATCTTGCCGGTAAAGAGATGGATTTCGTAAATAAGATGGCCATGCAGGGAACCGTTCTGGCCCACAGCGACGGCGGCGTGCCGAACCTTATGATAAACATACCCGAAATGAATGCTTACTGGTTTGGTTATATGGTTTACTTTTTTGAAAAGGCCTGCGGCATAAGCGGATACCTGCTGGGAGTAAATCCTTTTGACCAACCGGGAGTTGAGGCTTATAAAAAGAATATGTTCGCACTTCTTGGGAAGCCGGGGTATGAAAAGGAAAGGGCTATGCTCCAGCAACGTCTTTAATTAATCTTGCTTTAAAGCTGCCGATGTGCTAAAATATTAAACGCTGTACAAACGAATCGGAGGATTATAGGTATGAGTGTTTGGGCAATTATTGTTAATATTGTTTATTTGATCATCTGCTTGGCTATTATAGCGGTTGTATTGCTGCAGTCCGGTCGTTCGGCGGGAATCAGCGGTACTATTGCCGGTGGTGCTGAGACTTTCTTTGGAAAGAATAAGGGACGTGCATACGAACAAATTCTTAGTAAATATACAGGTATCATTGCAATATTGTTTGTTATAGTTTCTGTTGTCCTGGTATTCCTGCTGTAATTCTAATATGTTGAGAATGAGGCTATACATGTTTAACAACATGTATAGCCTTTTGCTGTTTTTGTTTCCTGTCATTGAAACTCAGAATCATGACTTTTCCCGTAACGGAGGTGAATAATATGCCTGAATTTAAGTTAAAATCCGATTATAAACCTACGGGAGATCAGCCCAAAGCAATAGAGACCCTAACAAACTTGATAAAACAGGGAAGCAAACATCAGACATTGCTTGGTGTTACCGGATCAGGGAAAACATATACTATTGCCAATGTGATTGAAAGGGTTCAAAAGCCCACCTTGGTGCTGGCTCATAACAAAACTCTTGCGGCTCAGCTTTGCAATGAATTTGCCGATTTTTTTCCCGATAATGCAGTAGAATATTTTGTCAGTTATTATGACTACTATCAGCCGGAAGCATATATTCCGTCAACTGACACTTATATAGAAAAAGATTCATCCATCAACGACGAGATTGATAAACTCAGGCACTCGGCTACGGCTGCCCTCTTTGAGAGAAGAGACGTAATAATTGTGGCAAGTGTTTCGTGTATTTACGGTCTGGGGGATCCTGAGGACTATACTGATCTTATGATTTCATTACGTCCCGGTATGATAAGGGACCGGGACGAGATTATTCGGAAACTGGTTGATATCCAGTATACCCGCAATCAGTATGATTTTAAACGAGGAACTTTCCGTGCCATGGGCGATGTTCTGGACATATTTCCCCCGTCTTCTTCCAATACGGCTATAAGAGTCGAATTCTTCGGAGATGAGATAGAGAGGATAACTGAGATAGACGTCCTTACGGGAGAGATTAAAGGGATAAGATCTCATGTAGCAATCTTCCCAGCCTCACACTTCTCAACAAAAAGAGAAAAGATGGAAAGGGCAATTAAAACTATTGAGGCTGAACTTGAAGAACGCATTAAATATTTCAAGGATAATGGCAAGCTGGTGGAAGCGCAAAGAATCGAACAGAGGACCAGATACGATATCGAAATGATGAGGGAAATAGGGTTCTGCAAGGGGATTGAGAATTACTCCAGGCATATCAGCGGTCGGAAGCCGGGAAGCGCTCCATATACCCTGTTGGATTATTTCCCAAAAGATTTCCTGTTGGTAATAGACGAATCCCATGTAACCGTGCCACAAATTGGCGCCATGTATCAGGGGGATCGTTCCAGGAAAGAGTCGTTGGTTGAATACGGGTTCAGACTGCCATCTGCTTTTGACAACCGGCCGTTAACATTTGAAGAATTCGAAGAGAGGATAAACCAGGTAATTTACGTAAGCGCGACACCCGGAAGTTATGAAAAAAAGCATTCCACAATGATAGTGGAACAACTTATCAGGCCTACGGGGCTTGTTGATCCACAGGTTACCGTAAAACCTGTTAAAGGGCAAATAGATGATCTGATACATGAGATTAATGAAACAACCAGGAAAGGTTTCAGAACCTTAGTAACCACATTGACAAAAAAGATGGCGGAGGATCTGACAAAATACCTGGACGATATGGGAATCAGGGTAAAATACCTTCATTCGGATATTGATACCCTTGAACGCCTTCAAATAATAAGGGATTTGCGCATGGGCGAATTCGATGTGCTGGTGGGCATAAATCTCTTAAGAGAAGGCCTGGATTTACCTGAGGTCGCTTTGGTGGCTATTCTGGATGCTGATAAAGAGGGCTTCTTAAGGTCTGAAACATCCCTGATACAGACTATCGGTAGAGCCGCCAGAAATGTCGAGGGAAGAGTCATAATGTATGCCGATACCATTACAACTGCCATGAAAAATGCAATCGGAGAGACCAACCGCCGTCGCAAGGTCCAGGAGGCATATAATAAAGAACATAATATCACCCCACGTTCTATTCAAAAGGCTGTCCACAATGTTATTGAAGCCACAAAAACAGCTGAGGATGCTGATATATATAAGAAACGCAAAAAGACAGATGCAGAGAACCTGGACAAAATTACTTTGAAAGCATTGATCGAAAGCCTTACAAAGGATATGCGCCAGGCTGCGCGGGCGCTTGAATTTGAGCAGGCGGCCGTAATAAGAGATCAGATCGAGGAGCTTAAACGTATATTAAACTCTAAATAATCAAATTTTATTTCGGCATAAAGTGAAACAATAAAGAAGTTCACAGTTTTCAATATAAAACGACTTTCGTTATAGAGGAGAACAGTATGAGTTTACTGCCAGAGAAGGTTCATCAGTCCTGGAATGATTTTTTGTCAGAAACTTTGCCAATGATTGAAGCAATAGAAAAGAAACTGGATGGAAATTATCAGCCAGAAAAGCACAGAGTTCTTCGCTTTCTTGAAACTGACTCAAATAATTTGAAAATTATAATCTTAGGACAAGATCCTTATCCTGAAAAGGGAAAGGCCACGGGACGCGCTTTTGAAGTCGGAGATTTAAACGCGTGGGATGAACCGTTCCGGCAGGTTTCCCTGAAGAATATCGTCAGGTTGATCTATAAGGCACAAAAAGGAATAGAGGACTATGACAATATTCCAAAATTCTCTGTTATAGTGAATGAAATTAAAGAAGGCAGGTTCATGATTGCCAGTCCTCCGGAGTTGTTCGAAAACCTGGAGAAACAGGGGGTCCTTTTTCTAAATACCTGTTTTACCGTATACCCGGGCAAACCCCTGAGCCATACCGAAATCTGGCATGAATTTACAGAAAAACTACTGTTATGGTTATCAAGGAACCATCCGGATCTTATTTGGTTTTTATGGGGAAAAAATTCTCAGGCATACAAATCTTTTATAATAAGCGGTAAATTTTATGAATCCCGCCATCCGATGATGTGTTCAAAAACATATCCGGATGATTTTTTAAAGAGTAACTGCATGATTGACACGAAACAAATCGTCAACTGGGTGGGACTGTAAATAAAATTTTTGTCCAGTGAATGACACAATAAGGATTTTTTGAAAAGCATAAGAGTTTCATATGCAGGTTAACTTATGATTGTAACTTTGCATATGGAGCGTGATTTGTTTGTTGAAAAAAATCCTGAGACCCAAGTTTTTAATATGTGCTTTATTGCTTATGGCATTGGTATCGTATGTCATAACGCTTTTTGCAATACCCGGGAGTATAACCATTTTAGCCGGGGAGGATTATAAAATTTCGTTCAGGTCTCCCCTGTTCCTGCAGATTCATTCCCAAAGCAATATTCTCAAGGTCAGCGACAGTAATGACACTTCCATTTCTGCGTTTGAGAAACCGTATAACATAATGGCGACCGAAGAAGGAGAAGCTGAGCTTGACCTTAGTGTGCTGGGAATCATCCCTGTCAAAACAGTGGAAGTACGCTCAATAGAAAAACAAAAGGTTATTGCCAGCGGTGCTCCTGTCGGAATAAAACTGAAAACCAGCGGAATTATTATTATAAATGTTTCAGGAGTATTCCTTGAGGACGGAACAAAAGTTGTACCTGCGGAAACCGCGGGATTACTTGCCGGAGATGTACTTATTAAGGCCGGAGGCAAAGATTTAAATAACATATCCGATTTAACAAGTGTTGTCAAAAATTCCGGAGGTAAACCGCTGGAAATAATATATAGAAGACAGGATACCCAGTACATGACCACGATAACACCGGTAAAATCAGGCGACGATGGTGAATACAGACTGGGTATTTGGGTCAGGGACAGTTCGGCAGGGATAGGCACCCTTACATTCATAAACCCAAAGAATAATATTTATGGCGCATTAGGCCACGGGATCAATGACATAGATACAGGTTCGCTTTTGAAGGTGGGTTCCGGGACCCTGATGAAATCAACTATCAAAGGTATTAAAAAAGGTGTCAAAGGAGCGCCCGGAGAGCTGGAAGGTGACTTTTTGAGAAGCTCCGATATATTGGGGGATATTGAATTGAACTGTGAATTCGGTATCTATGGGAGGATAGGAAATGATATAAACAAAGATAAGTTAGGAAAATTATACAGTATCGGTCCGCATAGCACGGTAAGACTGGGACGTGCGACAATACTGACATGTATCAACGGCGATGAGGTTGAGGAATTCGAAATAGAGATACAACGTATAGCAAGAAACGACCTTAACAGCACAAAGAATTTAGTTATACAGATTACTGATAAAAGGCTTTTAGAAAGTACCGGAGGCATTGTGCAAGGTATGAGCGGAAGTCCCATTATTCAGGACGGGCGCTTAATCGGCGCAGTAACCCATGTATTTATAAATGACCCTGTACGCGGATACGGAGTTTTTATTGAATCCATGCTGAAGCAGGCAGAAAGCATTGAGTAATCAATAAAGCAGTAATTTATGGTATAATCGATTATAATATATTAATCCTTGGAGGTTCCTGTGGGATTATTGCTGGATAACGGTTGCATTGAAGAAGCGAGATTATACAGGAGGCCTTATATCGGTATACCCGCATTTTATGCTTTCCCTGCATTGCTGCATGGCTTTACGACTAGGTTCGGCGGAGTCAGCAAAGGAGATTATGCTACATTGAATCTTAATTTCAACAGATCTGATCCTTTAAGCAATGTAAGGAAAAATTATGAAATTCTCGGCAATGAGCTGGGAGTACCGTTGAATAATATGGTGCTTTCGCACCAGGTGCATGATAAGAAGATTCTTAAAGTAACAAAAGAACATTCCGGAATGGGGATTGTCCGGGAAAGAAACTATGAAAAGATTGACGGGCTTGTAACACAGGAGACCTGCCTGATGCTGATTACCTATTATGCGGATTGCGTGCCGATTTATTTTTATGATCCCGTTAATAAGGTTATAGGACTTTCCCATTCAGGATGGAGAGGGACACTTCTTAATATTGGGGGAGAGACGCTAAATGTTATGAAGGAGTCCTACGGTTCTTCTCCGGAGAATGTTTTTGTCGCGTTTGGCCCTCATATAAAGACATGCTGCTTTGAGGTTGACAGTGATGTGGCCGACGCTTTTCAGTCCGCGTATTCTTGGGCTTCAGACTATATTACAAAAAGAGCGGACAAATGGGTCATAGATTTAGAAGGAACAATTATACGTAATTTAATTGACCGGGGCGTATCGGAAGAAAAGATTTCCGGTTGCCGGGTTTGTACAAAATGCAACAGCGATGTTTTCTTTTCCCATCGCGGGAGCCGGAATCAAACAGGAACGGGAGCGGCATTTTTGATGATGCGAGGGTAAAAATGAAAAAGATACATAGCACTTCCATAGTACTTTTAATAATGGCAATTATTATCAGCGGATGTGGTCAGCAACCTCAGAGTCCGCAACAGGAACCTATTACGGGAATCAATGACGGTGCTGTTAAGGTTATTTATGAAGATGTAGGGCCTTCGCAGGGAGGAATCCTGAAGCTTTTCATGGTCACTCCCAGGACCTTAAATCCGTTGACTACACAGGATATATACGTAAGGCAGCTTTCATCATTTGTATTTGACAGTCTTTTTTATGAGGATGAATCAGGATTAATAAAGAAAGGCCTTACAGAAAGTTTTAAATTAAGTCAGGACGGTTTGATACTTGATATAGAACTAAGAGACAATATTTTATTTCATGACGGTAAAACCCTCAGTTCCGATGATGTGGCATTCACTTTGGAGACCATTAAAAATGCCGGGAAAAAATCCCTGTATTATGAACACGTATCAAATATACAAAGTATAAAGACCTTGACAAGACTGAGTTTCAGGCTGATACTTAACAAGACTGATCCTAAAATCACCGAAAAACTCACATTCCCGATAGTACCGGAACATGTATTCAAGGACTGGCCTATAGAAGGACACAAGGCTTCCCTGAAATTAATCGGGACCGGACCGTTTAAATATGAATCGTACAGCGTAAATGAAATTACATTACTGAGAAATGATTCCTGGTGGTTCTTAGAGGCCGAGGACGGCCTTTCACATCCCATATGGCTTGACGGAATAACTTTTAAAATATACCAGGACGAATCGCAAATGATGCAGGCTTTTCAAAGACAGCAAATAGATATTGCGTGGCTGGAGGAAGGGGATTTGGACAGTTATTCCAAGAGATCCGACATATTCTTTAATAAATATGTCAGCAATAATCTTGAATTTTTGGTTTTATCCCCGGTTGGCACGTCTTCTTCCCCTATAAGGCAGGAAGAATTCAGATCCATTCTTATTGAATATTTAAAAGAATATGAAAAAGAAAATCCCATAAACAGGGGAGAATCCGCAATGGAGCGGCAAAACGTCCATTCTGAAGAAAAACTGAATAAAAACGCTATAATAAATAAATTGATTAACCTGGGTTTTTTATATAATTACGACAAAGGTTATCTCTATACTTATAAAAATAATGAGAAGGTACCGGTTCAGCTTTCGCTCATATATAACGGACTTAATGCCGACAGGGAATATACAAGCGAATGGCTGGCCGAAGCATTGGCCGAAATAGGGATTAAGGTTGATACTGAATCTGCTGATATTGAGAAACAGCAAAGCCTTGTAAGAAGCGGTGAATTCGACATGATGCTCCTGGGATGCCGTATTCCGCTTTATGCGACTATAGATGAAGTTTCGGAGGCTACAAAGAAAAGCCTCAATTTAAGCAACACCAACAGTGTTATATTGCCTTTGTACAGAAAATATGGGGCTGTACTCTATAACAATTACATCAGGGGCGAAAGAAACCCTAATTGGAAGAATATTTATAACGGATGGCAGAATTGGTATCTTGTATATCCCAATCCCTGATTGTAAGTTTTCGGTGTAAACCGTAATGATCCTGTTTTCAATAAACAATACTGCCGGAACAAAGTGATTGTATGATGATTAAGCATGATATCGATATTGACCTTAGAGTGCCTGAAATTAAGGACATGGCCATTTTGGAAAAATGGTATGGCATGCAGGATTGCCTGGGCTATGCCACAGGTTTTAAAAAGTTTTCGGATGTTATGCAGAAGTTTAAGGAACCTGTTGATCCTTCCATATTAAACTTTATGATTTATAATAATAAAACCAATATACCCGTGGGTTTTATTAACGGATGCTTAAGGGACGTAAACGGGCATTCGGTTTTGTGGATCAGTATATTTATTATTGACCCGGATTATCAAAACATGGGATACGGTACGCATGCGCTTTATAAGCTTCTTAACTTCGTACAGTCAAAGTATGGAACGGTTGCGTGCATAGCCGCGGTTTCAACTGAGAACAAAAAAGGGCTTTCTTTCTGGGAAAAAGCCGGTTTTTCACATGACCCGGAACTGGAGCGCTCATTGCATCATATCGGTACATCCCATGCAGCCATTATGAGGAAAATATTAAAACGATAGAGGTTGGTATGAAAAGACCTTTGGCAGTAGCTGCCATAGCCCTTATCTGGGGCATTATACTTGCCGATGTTAATAAAAGTCAATTTTGGGGAATAATTTCTCTTTCGCTGAGTTTACTGATTTTCATACTTATTTATCGCCCGGTAAGAGAAAAATCTTCCGTCTTCGTTCTGCTTGCAGTTCCCTTTCTTGTTTCAGGATACGTTTTACACAGTATCAATAAGAATTATTACGATAATGCCTGTAAGGAATGGGAAGGCAAAAGTGTTTCCGTCAAGGGGACATTGCACAACGAACCGGAATTTGAAAACGGGAGAACACGATTTGTATTAAATGTTGAATCAATTGACAATAAACCACTCGCTAAAAACAGGAAAATTAGAATACAGGTTAGTATATACAACAGCAATGGCTTTATTGATAACCTTAATTATGGTTCTGTCGTAAATATTACAGGAGAAATACGAGTACCTCCGGGCAGACGGAATATCGGGGGCTTCGATTCAGGAAAGTTCCTGGCTTCACGGGGTATTTCAGGAACTATGACCGCTCAGGGTAAAGCGCTTGCCATTCTTGAGGGAAACAGGGGTTCATGGCTTAAGAAAACCGGGTATAAGCTCAGGCATAATATATTGAACACCTTGAACAGAAGCATGCCTGAAAAGGAATCTTCAATCCTGGCCGGAATGTTGATAGGTTATACTGATAAAATGCCGGAAGAGCTGGAGGAAGATTTTCGCAGAGCCGGTCTTTCGCATATTATGGCTGTTTCGGGGGCAAATATAGCATTTTTATTGGCGCCTTTTCTCTGGCTTTTGAAAAAATCGGGCTTAAATTCCAGATGGTCATCGGCGTTGGCATTTCCATGTATGCTGTTTTATGTGTTTGCCACCGGGATGGAGGCCTCGGTAATCAGGGCCGCCATTATGGCTGGAATTACATTAACCGGCATGCTTCTGTGGCGAAAAGCAGATATTTACTGTTCTATTGCGGCATCGGCAATGATTATACTGTTATATAACAGCTTTATGCTGTTTGATTTGGGTTTTATACTGTCATTTGCCGCTACCCTTTCACTTGTAATTTTCTATAAACCTATATTTTGCAGATTGCCGGTAAAACTGCCGAAAATAATCAGAGATACATTAGCCGGAACAATAGCTGCACAGTTAGGCGTTATACCGATAATCGCTTATTGTTTTAACACATTTTCAATAATATCGGTATTTACAAATCTGCTCATAGTGCCTTTAACAGGAATAATCACCGTACTGGGAGCCGTACTTGTTGTTTTGGGAAATATCTTTCTTCCGGCTGCAAGATTAACCGGAATACTACTTGGCACCATGATTAACCTAATGGTGATGATTACGGGGAAAATGTCGGCAATCCCCTGGGCCGAGATTAATTTGGCAACTCCAAGCATTTTTTTGTTATTGATATACTATTTTGTTCTCCTATATCTTAAATTTTGGCACCCGAAGCTTGCAAAGGAAACATCAAGGCCGATATTTGCCTCAATCATGTTTTTATGCGGGATTGTGATTCTCGTTGTCAGCATCCCTGATAAATCGCTCCGAATATATTTTGCGGATGTGGGGCAGGGGGACTGTACCGTTATCAGGACGCCTTCGGGGAAGAACATTATTCTGGACGGCGGAGGAAGTATAAATGATTCGGATGGCTCCTACGTGGGGGAACGGATAGTAGTGCCGTTGTTGTACAACCTCAACATGACCGATATTGACCTGATGATTGCCTCCCACGGGCATATGGACCATGTCGGGGGACTGAAAACCATAATTGAAAAAATGAATGTAAGAAAGCTTATCGTTGCAGACGCCAATGATATTGAGATGAGGTATCTCACTGATTATGCAGCAGAAAAAGGTATTCCCGTCATGTATATGAAAGAGGATGACATTCTCTATGAAGAAAACGGTTTAACCATTAAAGCGCTATATCCTTTGAAAGATGAAAGACTGATGCCGAAAAATTCAACCTTCGACGCCAACGAGCTGTCGCTGGTAGCGAGACTGGATTACGGAGAGTTCAGTGCGCTTTTTACCGGGGATATAGGTTTTATGTCAGAGAATATTATACTGGAAAAATATGAGGGCATAAGCTGTGATTTATTAAAAGTCGCCCATCACGGTTCCAAGTATTCCTCAGGTAAAAGCTTTATTGAGGCAACAAGACCAAAAATGTCCGTTATTTCGGTGGGCAGGAATGTATATGGGCACCCGAGTCCTGAAACGTTAGAACGAATTGCCGGACAAGGGTCCCAAATATACCAGACAGTTAATAACGGCGGCATTTTGGTTGAGGTATGGGAAAAAGAAACCCGTATGAGAGTTACTACCGTTGTCCGATGATTGAATTTTTAACATGCCTGTTTTCGGGCAACGAAGCCATTTTTTTAATAATCCGGGTTTTCTTCCGTTTCCGGGTTGTAATAAAAAAACATGTAGGTTATATTATTTTTAGCTTCACACCTGAACGGCGATTGTTTCATATGAGGAGGTTCTTTAATATGAGCCGCGCTGATATTATTTTTATTAATATGTGCAAGGATATTCTTGAGAATGGCTTTTCTGATGAGGGAACAAATGTAAGGCCAAGATGGGAAGACGGAACTCCGGCTTATACAAAAAAAAGATTTGGAGTAGTCAACAGGTATGATTTATCCGAGGAATTTCCGATTCTGACATTAAGGCCGATAAACTATAAAGCTGCTATTGACGAAATCCTGTGGATTTGGCAGAAAAAATCAAACAATGTAAAAGACTTGAACAGCCATATCTGGGACGCCTGGGCTGATGAAAACGGTTCAATAGGCAAGGCATACGGCTATCAGCTGAGGATCAAGCACAAGTATAAGGAAGGCGAATTTGACCAGGTTGACAGGGTCTTGTACGATCTTAAAAATAACCCTTACAGCCGCAGAATTATTACAAATCTTTATAATCATGCGGATTTACATGCTATGAATCTCTATCCCTGCGCTTACAGCGTGACTTTTAACGTGACGGGAAACAAGCTTAACGCGATTCTAAATCAAAGATCACAGGATGTGTTGGTCGCCAATAACTGGAATGTGGTCCAGTATGCCATATTATTGCATATGTTTGCCCAGGTGTCCGGTTTCGAGGTGGGTGAGCTGGTTCATGTTATTGCCGATGCACATATCTATGACCGGCATGAGCCTTTGGTAAGAGAGCTTATTACCAGGGAACCGAAAAAAGCTCCCAGGCTTATAATAAATAAAGACATAAAAGATTTCTATGAATTTAAAGTGGAGCATTTTGTTCTTGAAGGCTATGAACACGGACCGCAAATCAAAAACATTCCCGTCGCTGTTTAATAAAGGTTTTTGGGGGAGAAATCAATGCGAGATGATCTTATTCTGATTGCATCGGCGGACAGAAACTGGGGTCTGGGCAAGGATAATAATCTCTTAATAAGGATACCCGAGGATTTAAAACGTTTTGCTGAGCTTACAAGAGGGAATGTCATTATTGTAGGAAGAAAAACTCTTGAAACCTTCAAGGATAAAAAACCGTTGCCCGAACGTATCAATATTGTTCTGACAAGGGATAAAAACTACACCTGCGAGGGTGCCGTGATAGTACACAGTATTGAGGAGATGTTTAATGCCATAAAAGGATTTGACAAAAAAGTTTATGTCTGTGGTGGTGAAACAATTTACAAACAGCTTCTGCCGTATTGCAACTTGGCTCTTATCACCCAAATAGATGGGGAGTATGAAGCCGATACCCATCTGGTTAATCTGGACGAAAAAAGCGACTGGAAGAGGACGGTTACGGGAGAATGGCAGGAAAGCCATGCCGGTGTATGGTTCAGGTATGTGGAATATGTTAAATCGGATAATGGTGAATAATGTAACAGATGAAAATTTTGCTCCGTAAACAAAACGGCCGACAAGGAAAATCTTACCCTGTCAGCCGTTTTATTTTTCTTTAAGCTCAGTGAGCCTGTCCTGGATTTTCTTATTATAGTTTATTATTCTGCGGTTATATTCGCCGTCCATAAGCGTGGATGCCAATAAGAAATCTGCAGTGGCACGATTGTTGGCTAATGGGATGTCATACACCGCCGCAATTCTCAGCAAAGCCTTAACATCCGGATCATGGGGCTGTGCTTCCAGGGGATCCCAAAAGAATATTACCATGTCGATTGCGCCTTCAACAATGCGTGAACCTATTTGGAGATCTCCGCCCAAAGGCCCGCTGTTATATGCACGGACAGGCAACTCAACTTCCTCTGCTATGAGCCTGGCTGTAGTGCCGGTACCGCAAAGGAAATGCTTACGTAAAACATCAACGTTCTCTTTGACCCAATTCACCAGGTCCTGTTTCTTATTGTCATGGGCAATCAAAGCAATCCGCTTCTGCTTAGGGATTGGAATATTTATATAGTCGTTCATTATCATGTTTTCACCTCCTTATCAGTTAAACCGATGTTTGATTTCATTAAAACACAAGACAATTCTAACACAAAGCGGAAGAATATTACACTATGGAGAACTGTAGAGATAAGAGGGGGTGAATAGAATTTAATTGTACAATTTTTATATATTTCTATAATAGCATTTGTTTATAATGAAATTTAATGGTAATATAATTATAGTAGAATACGTCTAATTTTGTCGATTGCATCTAAGTATTGCGATTATTCGGCGTCTTTCGTTAAAGAAATCTTTATTTAAAAGGAGTTTGTACTATGAATAAGAAAGAAACGGTCAGGATTCCGATTCTGTTGACACACCTGTTAACTGCTGTTCTTCCTTTTCTCATCATAGCAATAGCATATTTTGCGAAAATTGGTAATTTGCAGTTATTTATCATAATAGGATGTGTTCTGGTTGTTGGAGGAACAGCCTTGCAATATTACATTCCTACAAAAAGAATAAAGGACAACCAGGCTTTGGTTGAAGCTTTGAGAAGAGCAAGGGAAGGCGATCTTCTGACAAAAATTGAAGGGAACACTGTTCTTGAAAAAGAAAGCAATGCGCTTATTCAGCATTTTAACCGGGTCCTTTCCGATGTTGATCGTTCGACCGAAGAAGCGAAGCACCTGGCCTTTACGGTAAAATCCACATCGAAAGAAGCTTCCGATGTGGCCAGTCAAATAGCGAAAGCAGCCGAATCCGTTTCCAAGGGGGCGGGAGAACAGGCCGAAGACGCTGAACACAGTTCAAGAGTGACAGCTGAAATGGTAAGTAAGTTTGAGGAAGTTGTAAAATCCGCCGAACTCATGACCAAAAAGGCTGATGTCACCAAGGAGATGGCCAAGTTCGGAATGTCAAATATTAATGATTTGTTGGAAAAAAGCAAACTGACAGAAAAGAATATGGCCGAAATCAACCAGAAAATTAAAGAACTGAATGAAATGACAAACAATATAAGCCAGATAACTTCGGTAATATCAGGTATTTCAAGCCAGACAAACCTGCTGTCTCTTAACGCTTCAATCGAAGCGGCCAGGGCAGGAGAGATGGGCAAGGGTTTCGGCGTTGTTGCCGATGAAATAAAAAAATTGGCGCAACAAAGTTATTTATCCAGTACCGAAATCGACAAAATCATTCAAGGTGTCCAGAACCAGATAGATGTAACTACTGAAACAATAGCTTTGACGGCAAAAACGCTGGAAGCGCAGACCCAGTCGGTGAATAAGACGAATGAGGCTTTTATTGCGATATCCAATGCGGTTGACGAATTGTTTGCCCAACTGTTGGAAGTTAAGAAGGGAATCATTATTCTCAATGAGTTTAAACAGACGATTTCAGACTCTATTACCAATATCGCGGCGGTGGCCGAGGAAACGGCTGCCTCAACCGAGGAAATAACTTCCTTAATGTACTCTCACATGAATTCTTCGGAGATTCTTGTTCAGCTTTCCGAAAGCTTTGATTCTGTTATTGCAAACCTGGAGAATGCTATTAAGAAATTCAACTTTAATAAGATTGCAGTTAATAAGACTTCTTACGCTATTATTCCATGTATTGACATACCTTTTTTCAATGATACCAGGGAAGGAGCCATGGATGCAGCCGCCAAACTTGGTGTTGATGTTTTATGGCGAGTTCCTAAATCCGGTTCCCCGACTGAACAGGCTCAGCTTATCGAGGAAGTAATTGAACAGGGTGTTTCAGGTATAGGTATAGGACCTATTGACAGTCCTGAGGTTAGAGAAGCATTGAAGAAAGCAAGTAAAAAGGGTATTAAAATAGTTTGCTTTGATACTGATATTTCAGGAGTAGAAAAAGATTGCTTTATAGGAACGGATAATTACAGCGCAGGTGAAATGCTTGGCGAGATAGTCGTAAAGAAACTTAACGGAAAGGGTAAGATTATTGGAACCCTTTCCAACAAGAACAAGAATATGCAGGATCGGATGGAAGGGTTCATGAAAGCAATTTCAGACTGGCCTGACATTAAAGTGTTATCTTTTGAGGTAACGGACCAGCCAAACGTTGAAGAACGCTGGAATAGTATTAAGAAGACCATACAAAGCTATCCTGACTTTAACTGCTTTGTATGTATGGATGCAATGGGCAGTTACTTTGCGCGGAGAATGAAAGAAGACCTGGGAATTACACCGCTTTGTGTTGTATTTGATAAGACCGAAGATTCCAGGAAACCCATGGAAGACGGGTATCTCCATGTATTGGCTCAACGTCCGAGACTATGGGGAGAACTTTCAATCAGAAGACTTCATGAAGCTTGCAGCGGGAAAAACATCCCTGCTTACGAAGATACCGGTACATATGAAATCAACAAGAGTAACATGAGCATTTTCTTCAAGTAATTCTTATGATATAGTTTTTAGTTTATATGCCGGAAAGGAAATGGCAATTGATAAGAATAGACGCTTATAAGCTGGTGCTTACAAGCGTCTTCATTTTTTAACAAGACTATGAGTTCGCTAATTGCCGACCATAATATTAAGAATTTCATAATCTGTAGAACGCATCCCTTCACGGCCGACCCGTCCGATATTTTCGATGGTTTCTTCAATGTCTTTTCCAACCAGTCCGTCATTGGCACGGAAGGTCTTGTTTTTGACTGCCATTTCAAAAGCCATTATTCCGGAATTTAAAGCAGAAGCTATCTTTGCGGCACAACTTGATTATCCTTCCATGGCTCCGGGGTTCCGCGTATAAAAGGAGGTAAAACATGAGCTTTACACTCACATCCCAAGACTATGTAAATTATTTAAAGATTGTTCATAAAAAAATCTTTGAAAACGGAGATTATATAAGCAGCCTTGATGCGGCGACAGGTGACGGGGATCACTGGTCAAATATGAATATGGGATTTGAAAATCTTACAGCAGCAGGCGATGAGCTGAAAAATATGCCAATTGATGCCGCGTTCAAGAAGATTGGCATGATTATGATGAGTAAAATCGGGGGAAGTTCCGGCATATTGTACGGCGGAGCATATATGGCTGCTTCGAAGGTCATATCAGGCAAGAATAGCATAAACAGTCAGGATCTTTGCAATGTACTGGAGGCAATGGTTAATGACATGATTCAGCGAGGAAAGGCTGAACCCGGCATGAAAACCATGATTGATTCGCTCTATCCCGCTGTTATGGCATATAAAGATGCGCTGAAAACCCAGACTGATGACCGGGAAACAATGCTTCTTGTAAAGCAGGCGGCGATTGACGGAGCAGAGGCTACCAGAAATATGGAAGCTGTTAAGGGAAGAGCCAGCTATCAACTCAACAAAGGTGTCGGCAATCTTGATCCGGGCGCTGTCACCATGAGCTACCAGATAGAATGCCTGTGCGACTATATAATAGACAATTTAATCAGTAAATAATATTTTGGCAAAAAAATATAAAGGAGAAATTGGATATGATAAAGAACACACCCTCTAAAACCAATGAAAGAACGGAACTTTTAAGAAACGCTATTGAGCATCGTGCTACCTGGGCGGCGCTTCTGATTGATGAAGCCAAAAAAAGAGGACTTGACACTTCTTTTGCTCATGAGGCAATTAAAAGATGCGGAGTGTTCCATGGTCTCAACAAGTATCCTCAAACCGATGATCTTACCGAATTTGCACCTGCTTTTGCAAATGAAGATGTTGTAAATGTGTTTGAAATGGAAATTAAGGAAAGCAGTGAAGAGCACCTGCACATTGACTTCCATTATTGTCCTTTAGTGGCTGCATGGCTTAAGCTCGGTTTCTCTGAAGAGGAAATTGCCGAGCTCTGCGATATAGCAATGGACGGGGACCGCGGAATTATAAGTACATATCCTAAGTTCACATTTGAACTTGGAAAGACCATTGCAAAAGGCGATGATGTATGCGAAATCCGAATTGACAAAGTTGAAAAGAAGTAATAAAAATAAATAATTAGTCCTTTAAATGAGATTGCAAATTAAGACTATATATTTAGCCCACCTTTGTGTATTGATAATAAATGTTAATAAGGTCAGCTTACCTGTCTGAAAATGGCAAGTTGGCCTTATTAATTTTTTATGTAATTTTAAAGTTGAGACTAAAAAATATGTAGTATAATGAGAAACTAAGAAACAATTTACAATCGTATTAAATATAGTTGTCGACGGTTGACATAGCCCGTATAATATGCTATCTTAACAACTTGATAACCATATTTTATTTCCATATTATTGCGAGGACGGAGAGGAGTAGGCAGAAAAGCCAAACAGAGAGGAAATGCCATAGGCTGCAAGCGTTTCCGTGGAAATTACTGTTGAAGTCGCTCCTGAGCTGAATAGCTGAAATATGAGTAGGTTATTCCGGTTAAGAACCGTTATAGTCTTGTTGAGAGCCCTATTGGGAATTTTGGTGGTACCGCGGAAGTCAGCTTTCGTCCAAATGTTTTGGATGAAAGCTTTTTAATTGAAGGACACTAATGAATATGACACTTAAAATTATTGCTTTTGTTTTGATATTAATAGGCGCCGTTATTAATTACGGGGCCGGGCTGATTGCAATAATAATGAATCTTGCAGAAAAAACAGATGCAAAAGAGGCCGAAGAACTTTCAGGTGAAGAACTTGAGCGGTATAAACAGACCAAGGCCATTGCAAGAGTAAAGATTATCGGACTCCTCATCATGTTGCCCGGTGTATTTTTAGTATTTTATTCTTTCAGAAATATGTGAATCTGAACCATTTTATATCTAAATTTATATAAATTAAAGAACAATATAACAAGCAATTATCCAGGTCATACGGAAAGGAAGTATATCATGTGTAAAAGAGAAATAGAAAAAGTATATGATCCCAAAAAGGTTGAAGATGCGTTATATAAAAAATGGATGGAAAAAGATTATTTCCATGCTGTGATTGATCCTGAGAAAAAGCCCTTCACCATTGTAATACCGCCGCCGAATATTACCGGGCAGCTTCATATGGGACATGCGCTGGATAACACAATTCAGGATATACTGATCCGTATGAAGCGTATGCAGGGATACTGTACTCTATGGCTTCCGGGAACCGATCATGCCAGTATAGCAACAGAGGCAAAAATTGTTGAGACCATGGCAAAAGAAGGTATCACAAAAGAAGATATCGGAAGAGAAGGTTTCCTGGAGAGAGCGTGGAAATGGAAGGAGGAATACGGCGGCAGAATTGTTGAGCAGCTTAAAAAATTAGGCAGCTCCTGCGACTGGAAGAGGGAGCGCTTCACTATGGACGAAGGTCTGTCTGAAGCTGTTAAGGAAGTGTTTGTACGGCTTTACGAAAAAGGCCTTATATATCGCGGCGAGAGAATAATCAACTGGTGCCCTGTCTGCGGTACGTCAATATCTGATGCTGAAGTGGAATATCAGGAACATGACGGTTATTTCTGGCATATAAAATATCCCGTTGTTGGGTCTGATGAATATGTGGAGATTGCCACGACAAGACCCGAGACAATGCTGGGAGATACGGCCGTAGCTGTACATCCTGATGATGAAAGATACAAACACCTTATAGGGAAAAAAGTCATACTCCCGCTTATGAACCGTGAAATCCCCGTAATTGCCGATACTTATGTTGAACGCGATTTCGGAACTGGCGTGGTTAAGATTACTCCTGCCCACGATCCCAATGACTTTGAGGTGGGTTTGAGGCACAATCTTGAAATACTCAACATCATGAATGGAGATGCCACCATCAATGAAAACGGCGGGAAGTACGCGGGTTTGGACCGCTATGAGGCTCGCAGGCAGATAGTGGAAGACCTTAAAAACTTAGGCCTGCTTGTCCAGGTCAAGCCGCATAAACATAATGTTGGCGAATGCTATCGTTGTTCAACCGTTATTGAGCCAAGGGTATCATGGCAGTGGTTCGTTAAGATGAAACCTTTGGCAGAACCTGCGATTGAAGTTGTAAGAAACGGTACCATCAAGTTTGTGCCTGAAAGGTTCGCCAAGATTTATTTCAACTGGATGGAAAATATCCAGGATTGGTGCATATCCCGTCAGCTTTGGTGGGGGCACAGGATACCGGCATACTACTGTGATGATTGCGGTGAGCTGATGGTGGCAAGAACCGCTCCGAAGGAATGTACCAAATGTAAGTCAACAAATATCAGGCAGGATGAAGATGTCCTTGACACATGGTTCTCCTCTGCGCTCTGGCCGTTTTCCACTCTTGGCTGGCCTGAAGAGACACCTGATTTAAAATACTTTTATCCTACCGATGTACTGGTTACCGGTTATGATATTATCTTCTTCTGGGTTGCCCGTATGATTTTCTCCGGGCTTGAACAAATGGGAAGAGAACCGTTTAAGTATGTTTTGATTCACGGTCTTGTCAGGGATGCCCAGGGAAGAAAGATGTCCAAATCATTAGGAAATGGTATCGATCCACTTGAAGTGATTGAGAAATACGGTACCGATGCCCTTCGGTACGCGCTTACCGTTGGAACCTCGCCCGGAAATGACATGCGTTTTTCCGATGAAAAGCTGGAAGCCAGCAGAAATTTTGCAAATAAGATATGGAACGCTTTCCGCTTTGTTATGATGAATTTTGACGATGAAGTTGATTTCGGCAAGGTGGATGAAAGCAAGTTTACAGTCGGAGACAAATGGATATTGAGTCGTATCAACACTGTAGCCCGGGAAGTTACCGAGAACCTGGAGAAGTTTGAGTTGGGTATCGGGCTTTCAAAGATTTACGAGTTTATTTGGGAAGAATTCTGTGATTGGTATATAGAGCTTGTTAAGCCAAGGTTATATGATCGCGAGGCCAAGGATCGTTTAGAGGCAATGTTTGTGCTTAACGAGGTGTTGAAAAAAGCCATGAAGCTTTTGCATCCTTTTATGCCTTTTATCACAGAAGAGATATACAGCCATCTTATTACTGATGACGAGAGCATCATGATATCCTCCTGGCCGGAGTATACCGATACTATCCTGTATCCTGAGGAAGAAAAACTTATGTTTTTCCTGATGGATGCCATAAGAGGAATACGCAACATAAGGGCTGAAATGAATGTGCCTGCAGGCAAGAAAGTTAAAGCGTTCTTTGTAGTAAAGGAGCAGGATATCAGGGAGCTGGTTGAGAAAGAGAAATCTACCTTTAACCGTCTGGCAGGCCTGTCCGATATTATCATAAAGAGTGATAAATCCGGAATACCTCAGGATGCCGTGGCTGTTGTTGTCGAAGGAGCGGAAATATTTATACCTCTTGAAGAACTTATTGACTTGAAGAAAGAAATTGAAAGGCTCGAAAAAGAAAAGGCAAACCTTGAAATGGAACTGGATAGAGTAAATAAAAAGCTTTCCAACCAGGGATTTGTTTCAAAAGCTCCTGCGGCTGTTGTTGAAGCCGAAAAAGAGAAATTAAGGAAGTATTCCGAAATGTATAAAAAAATACTGGAGAGGCTGGAGACGCTTGTCAACCGTTAAACCATTCAGAAGTTGACAACATGGGATGTATTATTTAAGTTTAAAAAGTGATATCCTAGAATTAGTTTTTGATTTTCGGGGGTGATATTATTTTCAGGTCTCCAAAGGCAAGAATAACCATGGCATTTTTTTCAACAGTATTTGCCGTACTTTTCAGTATAATGGCATTTCAGAACCTTTCAACAGGTTCTGTTGAGGTGCAGCCTGAAGAACCGGTTGTAATCACCCCTACTCCTGGTCCTCAACAGGGGCCGGTTGTTGTGCCTAACGATGATTTAGAGGAAGATGAAGGTTTTTCCCTTACAAATAACCAGAAATATTTCGAGAGTATCGTACATCCTGAAAGTACAAATGTTCTGCTGTTGGGGACGGAGCCTACAGGTTTCAATTTTGATACCATTATGATACTTAGTATTGACAAGCATTCCAAAAAGGTAAAAATCATCAGCCTTCCGCGAGATATTTATATTGATTACAGCGATTATGTCATAAATGCTTTGAAGAAGGCCAAGCCTTCGTATCTGAAAGAAAAGGGCATGAACCGGATAAATGCGGCTCCTTCAATAGGCCAGACTATTGAATACCAAAAGGGTATAGGTCGTTTTAATAAAACGTATATAGATTTCATCGCAGATCTTATCGAAGAGATATTCGATATTCACATTGATGATTATGCATATGTCAAGGTAAACGGATTCAGAAATATAGTTGACTATTTTGGCGGTGTAACTGTTCATGTCCCTGTTCATATGGAATATTATGATCCCTATCAGGACCTGGAGATATATATAGAAAAAGGCACCCAAACCCTCAACGGCAAACAGGCGGAAGGATATGTAAGGTTCAGACAGGGCTGGGATGAAAACGGCAATTTTGTAAATTACGGCGATATATTCAGAAAAGAGAATCAGAACAGGTTTATCAAAGCCTTCATTGAACAGCATGTAACGTTGAAAAACCTTGCTAAGCTCGGAAAAATCGCAGAGGTAATAAGTAAAAACGTAAGCACCAGCGTTAAAGGCTGGGACGCAATCGTTAAGTATGGGGCCTTGGCAGAAGAAGCATTAAATAATAAATATTCTATTGAAAATTATAAACTGGAATTTACCGAAAAATTTATAAACGGTTCTTCCTATGTATTAATAAAGACCAAGTAGCGTCGCGGTTATTTAATATTGTGTTAATTCCGCAATATATGATAGAATAAGCATAGAAAATTTTGTAATTAATAGTATATACATAAGTTTTTATGTAGATTTACTGCCAGATAAATCTTCCGGAGGATAATGAATGAATTCTACAAAAGCAGGATCATCAGTATCTGATGTGAAAGAGCGTTATTTTTCGATATTCATTACTTTATTGCTTACTCTTTTACTGTTTTTGATTGTTGAATTGAGCGACAACAGTTTTATATCTCGGATCCTGGTGGAGAATAATATCTGGCATAGAATTCTTGATGTTTACTTATTAATTGTGTCTTTTTCAATTTTCTTCATTTCTTTTCATACATATCCCCAGACAAAAGATAACCGGTTACTTATCATAGGTTTTACTTTCTTAATCGGCGGGATATTATACTGGATTCAAATTCTGGATATCCCTTCTTATTTAGGAGCAGGATATGGAATAAGCAGTCCGAGGTGTACATTTTTACTGTGTTTAACCATACGAATCATTAACGGTATATGCTTTGGCTTGATAGCCACTATAAGATTCAAGAATAAACACTATATAAAAAGAAGATATATGTGGTTATCAATAATAGTAGTGTTTGTGACTTATTACATAATAAGTAGTCCGTTGATAAAACAGGAATATTTAATAAACAATCACGGATTGACTGCCTTAAGCGTATCTTTACTGACTTTTACAGGCTTCCTGTATATTTATGTGCTTTATTTTACACTGAAAGAATATTTAAAAACAAATGAGTTTGTTTTTAAGATACTGTGCTGTGCTTTCATCCTTATGTTTTTCAGCGGGATATCATTGATGGGCATGGATGAGATTTTTGATATAAACAGCGCGCTGAGCCATTTTTATCTGGTCGTTTCCTATGGGATATTTTTCTATGCTTTCTATATAGAAAGCATAAAAAAACCATACGTACAATTGGCCAAGGCAAAAGAAGACCTGGACGAATATATTGAGGAAATGGATAAGCTGGTTGACAGGCGTACCATTGAACTGAGAGGCATGTATGAAAAACTTATGGCAGACCAGGAAATAGCCAGAGGAATACAGTTGTCCATGCTTCCGTCAGAATTTCCGGAAAACGAGTTTGTTAGCTTTTCAGCCGGGTACGTGCCGGCAGAAAAGCTCAGCGGTGATTTCTATAATGTGTTTAAAATTGATGACAGCCGCTTTGGAATCTGCATAGGAGATGTGTCGGGTCATGGAGTATCTGCGGCAATGCTGTCGATTTTTACATTCCAGAAGATCCAGTCTCTTATGGAAGAATCGGCAGACGGAGGCGTCAGCATACCGTCAGTGGTATTGACCCATCTTTATGAATCATTTAATTCAGCTAATTTCAATGATGATATGTATATCGTAATGATTTACGGAGTATTCAACACCCAAACAGGTATACTTTCATATGCTTCAGGAGGACTTAATACATCGCCTTTAAGAATAAGACCGGATGGGTCTGTCCAGGAATTGGACAGCGAAGGTTTTGCAATTTGTAAGCTTGGTGATTTTATAAAACCAAAATTTGCGAATCGCCAGGTTCTTCTTTTTCCGGGAGACAAGCTGCTTTTGTATACCGATGGATTGATCGAAGCCCGTAACTCATCCAACGATGAATATTCGATTAAACGCTTGAAATCCGTTATAAAAAAGTATAACAGATGGGGAATAGATTATCTGACCGAGGCAATTATCAATGATGTAAAAGAATTCATAGGTGATGAGAAACTCACTGATGACATTACCTTACTGTCTATGGACGTTTTGCCTCCTTTTTAAATGACTTCATTTCCCATATGCAGCGAACAAAACAATAAACCGCTCATGTGTTATTTTATCCTGTCTTATTAATAATTGTCTTGTTAGTAACATTATTAATAATAGACATCACATCCAGTATATGTTAAACTGAATCCTATAAGCCCCCTCAACGGATAGGCAAACAGTATATTCGGAGGTAATTATATGAGTATGAAGAGCTCCAGAACCAAGCTTGGATTATGGCTTTCTACTTTCATTTCAATGGCCGGCTTATTGTTGATTGTATTGATCGCATGCATCATTGAGAATACAATCAGTCCGAATTTCAATAAAACAATACTGACTGTTATTTCAGTAATAATTGCGCTTATTCCGCCCCTGCTATGGCTTTCGATTTTTTATCGCCAGGATAGGCTCAATCCTGAACCAAAGAGTTTTGTATTTAAGATTATGTTATTGGGGGCTTTGGTCCAGAAGGCTATTTATACGCCGATTATATCCCTGGTTTTTTCCGGAAGTAACAGCGGAATTACATCAATCGGCGGGAGACTGATTGTTAATATTATACTGTTGGCAATAATTCAGGAGTCGCTTAAATTAATCGCGGTAAGATACAGTATATATCCCAGTAAAGAATTTGACGAGGTAATTGACGGAATAATTTACGGATCTGCATTGGGACTTGGATTTGCCGCTATGACCAATTTAGGAGATATCATTGCTTCCGGCGGCGCCATGCTTACTAATGTTACAGCTTTGGTAGTAATAGAAACATTCGCCCATGCCAGTATAACAGGTTTAAGCTGTTATATTCTGGGTGTTTCAAAATACAGTAAATTTCATATTCTAAGGTTGCCTATGGCTGTGCTCATTGCTTCGGCACTGAATGCCATAACTCAATTCCTTCTGAATGCCGTTATAAGACGAGGTTTTAAAGTTAATTATCTTTTAGGTCTGATACCTGCGGCAGTGGTGGCATGCATAGTATTCGGAGTCCTGGTATTCCTGTCATCAAAACATGAGAAAGAGGACGCAGGAGTCGAGTTGGTGCCCCAGGAGCCTGAAAAAGCTTTTATTGGGATGATTCCGGTGTGGGCTGTTTTAGCCGTTGCTCTTGGCATTGGAATTATAGTCAGCAATGCGGCTTTAAAAAATAATATTTCTACAGTTGACAATTTTATTGAAGTAAGCTATCCGTCCGGCTGGATTGTATCCAGAAGCGAGTCCGAGCTTTTTAAAGCGTCGGATATTAATAAGGATAACGGGACCAACTATATCAGCGTAAAAAAAGTTCCGTTGGACAGTATGATGATTATAGATACGAGTGACGAGGAAGAAAAATTGCAAAATGCTGCAGCCGCATGGACAATAAAGGCAGCTATGACGAACCGGTTCTACCAGGCAGAAGACGGATATTATCTTAACACCAAAGGTAAGGAAACCTACATAATAAACTATATTTATATTCCCAACGCTCAATCGGCCGCCAGGGATATTAATAAGCCTGATATCGGATACGGAAGGGACGTACTGAGTATTGTGGATAATGATTTATACATAATTACACTGTCAACAAGTTATGAAAATTTTGTCCGTAATGATAATAAACTGGTAAACATGGACTATACATTTAACATATACTGACGGCTATTTAAGAATAAAAGATTGGAGTGATTCTGATGGTTAAAAGGAAACTGGGAATATATCAATTTATTATAACAGCCGTCGTAATCCTGATGGCCGCATTGTTAACATCATGTGCTTTGGAGAAAGAAGACGAGACACCACCCACTACGCCTGTTTTAACTATATTGAGCGTTAACGAGGACTCCGTAGAGCTTGCATGGAGCGAGAGCTATGATGACGTGGGTGTTGACGAATACAGGCTTTACAGAAACAATTCGGTTCTGGCTAAAGTAAAGGAAACAGAGTATGAAGACAGGGATGTCGAAATCGGCGGGGAATATGAGTATTATGTAGTGGCCTATGATAAAGCCGGCAACCGTTCACCCAAGAGTATAAAACAAAGCGTTACAATATCGGGAGAAAAATCACCGCAAAATCAGCAGGAACCTCAGGCACAACAGGGAACTCCTGATGCTCCTCAGGCAGGGCAGAGCGAATTTAACCTGAAGAAAATTTCAAAATCGACTATTAAGCTATATACCTTGGATGATAATTTTAATGTTATTGCAATGGGTTCCGGAACCATCATAAATAAAGACGGTTATATACTGACAAATTTTCATTGTGTAGGTGAAAACGGAAGGCTTTATAATTCTGACGGATATGTTGCTATTGCAATTACCGACGATGTAAAGAAAAACATCCAGCCTCAGTATATCGCACAATACAGGTATGGCGTGGAAAACCTGGATCTGGCGGTAATAAAAATAGTATCGGATCTAAACTGGAATGCAGTGTCAGCAAGGGATCTTAATCTTTCTCCCATAACTATTTCCGACTCCGACAAAGTGGAATTAGGAGATATAATAAATATTCTCGGATATCCTGCCGTTGGAGGAGAAACTATAACCTTTACAGCAGGCTATGTGTCGGGATTTATTGATGAAGATGGGGATTCGGAAATTGACTGGATAAAAACTGACGCAATCGTAAACCATGGAAACAGCGGAGGGACGGCAATAAACAATAAAGGTGAAATGATAGGCGTTCCCACTGCAAAAATAGCCGGGCCTGACAATGATATCATGTTTTACCTGAAACCTATCAATCAGGCTCTGCCGATCCTGGAGAACGCGATTGCCCTGGGTGATGAACCTGCTCTTCCTACTCCACAGACTCCGGGGCCGGGTAAGGAACAGCCTGGTTCCAAGGCAGAAATATCCATTACGGGAAGACTGGTCGACTCATATACACAAAGACCTATCAGGGGAGGTATATTTATTATCCTTGAGGAAGGCGTTACTATTAGGGAGTTTGCTTATAATCCCCAGGAGTGGATGATCCTGGCATACGGCGAGTCCGACAGGAACGGTATTTTTGTATGCGATTACATACCTGCCGGCGCTTCCTACTCTGTCCTGGCTTATGCTGACGGATATTTACCGATAGCTGAGGACTATGCCCTGGAAATTCCGGCTGATTGGTACGATGATGTGGATTTAGGAGATATTTACCTGGAAACCGAGTATTAATAAAAGCAAGTCTGATTAATTACGGTAAGTCATAAATTGCATTGAAAAGGATATTTACAAAATGAGCCGATGATGCTATAATATTTCACGCAAAATGCTATTTAGCATTAATCGTGGGCGATTAACTCAATTGGTAGAGTGTCACTTTGACGTAGTGAAAGTTAGGGATTCGAGTTCCTTATCGCCCACCAGGAAGAGCCGGATTCAGTTTTATCTGATTCCGGCTTTTAATAATAATTTGATTAAGAAATCCGCAATATTTGAAACCGGTTTTTCTCTGTAATTATAAATTGAATAGACAATTAAGAAACTATATTTTTATTTTTTATGTAATCAGGAGTATTTTTTTATATAACGTTTTTTTATGAAAGAATAGAAATAGATATCAAACTTGAAGGGTGGAGTGGATTTGAAACGAGACTTGATTCTTATCTTAGATTTCGGAGGTCAGTATAATCGTCTGATAGCCAGAAGAGTAAGGGAAGCCAATGTATATTGCGAGGTTCTGCCATATAGCGTTTCTATTGAAAGAATAAAAGAGAAGTCACCAAAAGGTATAATTTTTACAGGTGGTCCTGCGTCAGTTCTTGATGAAAATGCCCCCAAATGTTCGAAAGAAGTATTTGAAATGGGTGTTCCGATATTGGGAATATGCTATGGCATGCAGCTTATGAGCGTTATGCTGGGCGGCGATGTATCAAAAGCAAGTCTCAGGGAATATGGCAAGGTTGAAATAAGTGTCAATAACAATAATATTATTTTTTCAGGTATAGAGAATAAAACAAGCTGCTGGATGAGCCATACTTTCCAGGTAACCAGGCTTCCGGACGGGTTTTATGGTATATCAAGCTCACAAAACTGTCCTATAGCCGCTATGGCTGACGATAAAAGAAAATTCTATGCAGTCCAGTTCCACCCGGAAGTTGCGCATACGCCAAAGGGTAATGAGATACTGAAAAACTTTTTATATAAAGTATGCGGACTTAAAGGCGAATGGAAAATGAGCTCATTTGTGGAAGAAGCCATAAATGATTTAAGAAAAAAAGTAGGGAATAAGAAGGTTCTCTGTGCTTTGTCAGGCGGCGTTGATTCATCTGTGGCTGCAACTCTGCTGCACAAGGCGGTAGGAGATCAGCTTACATGCATATTTGTAGATCATGGCCTTTTAAGGAAGGGTGAACCCGATGAAGTTGAGGAAGTTTTTAGAAAGCAGTTTAAAGTTAACCTGGTAAGAATAAATGCCCAGGATAGATTTCTAAACCGTCTTAAGGGTGTTACCGATCCGGAAACAAAACGTAAGATTATCGGTGAAGAGTTTATAAGGGTTTTTGAAGAAGAAGCAAAAAAAATAGGCCATGTTGACTTTCTTGTCCAGGGGACCATATATCCCGATGTTATTGAGAGCGGCGCCGGCGATGCCGCCGTGATAAAGAGTCATCACAATGTTGGAGGTCTGCCGGCCCATGTTGATTTCGAGGAAATAATTGAGCCTCTCAAGGATCTATTTAAGGATGAGGTAAGACAGGTGGGAATCGAATTGGGTCTGCCTGAAAGCATGATATGGAGGCAGCCTTTCCCCGGTCCCGGTTTGGCAATCAGAATAATTGGCGAAGTTACAAAGGAACGTCTGGACATTTTGCGGGAAACCGATTTCATATTTAGGGATGAAATCGCCAAAGCAGGGCTGATGAGAGAAATTAACCAGTATTTTACTGTTTTGACCAATATGAGAAGTGTGGGCGTCATGGGAGATGAAAGAACCTATGACTATACTCTTGCGCTTCGCGCAGTTACAACTACTGACTTTATGACCGCCGACTGGGCCAGACTACCGTATGATCTGCTTGAGAGGGTTTCCAACAGGATTATAAACGAAGTGGGGCATATAAACCGTATTGTATACGACATAACTAGCAAGCCCCCGGCTACAATCGAGTGGGAATAGGAAAAACAGTGCCGGAAATCTTGATTGGATTTCCGGGTTTTTTTTATTTTAAACCTTAAACAATTATTTATTAATAAATTCTTAAAATTGTTCCTTATTATAATTATAATGCATTTCTCGGATACAATAAATCATCTTTTTTCTTTTCTGGGTAATGTGCCGTGGCAATATTCTGGAAGTTATCTGGGAAATAATACATAATATTCCTGTAAACAGTATTACTGATAGTGGCCAATCTAACAAAGATATTATTATAAACCTTAAAAAATATGTGTTAATGTACCTTGTTAAGACTTTAACATTCCTGCGTTGGGTGGAAATGTCATGTGTTATCCGGCAAAGAAGTCGGCGGTACTATTATCGTCGGCAATTTGCATATATTTAGTCTGGGCTCAAACCAATCCTTCTCAAGATATTAACTCAGAAGCTCTTCCTACATCTGTAAAATCCTGTGAAAGAGACAGCTAAGGGGCTTAATATGCTGCAGCTTTTGAGGCGCAAATCTTTGAACGGCAGATTCGGCGGCAGACTTGCCCGCATTTCAAGCGACATTATTTGGAGCAGTTATATTACCTCCATCTGGTGCGATTTCTATGATCTTACCGGTAAAAAAAAATACTATCAATCAAGAAAGAGAGAGAGGTTTATGAAAAAAATTATTTCTCTGATTTTAACTGTAGCAATGGTTCTGACATGCTTTCCCGCTTCATTTGCCATAATGGATAACGAAAAGGAACCTGACACGGTACAATTATACGCTTCTGCCGCAACAGTACCGATTTACCAGGACGAAAGCTATTCATATGAGGAGCGGGCTGCCGATTTGGTTTCACGCATGACATTGCCAGAATTGGCTTCTCAAACCGCAGGGTACAATTCCAGTGCGATTCCCAGGCTCGGCATCGCAAGCTATATGTGGTGGAATGAAGCACTGCATGGGTATTCCCAGGAGGGTTGGTTTGGGATTACATCTGATGGAGCGTCATATCCATCCAGTTATTCAATGGGGGCTTCGTGGGACCCCGACCTCTATTATCAGGAGGCCCTGGAAATCGGTGCTGAAATCCGTGAGCGTGTCAAGGGGAACAAGTACAATCTTACTTTCTTCTCTCCAACAGTTAACCTTGCCCGCGACCCAAGATGGGGCCGAAATGATGAAAGCTATGGCGAGGATCCCTTCCTGGCGGGAAAAATGGGCGCAGCTTTTGTCAATGGAGTTGAAGGCAAGGATCAAAATGGCAATTACCTTGTTACCAATGCCAATAACCAGGGTATTAAACAGGCCGTTACCACTCTTAAGCATTATTCGGCCAACAACACTGAGAAGAACCGTTATACAAGCGGAGCGGATAATGTAACTCTTCGGGAGATGCGAGAGTACTATACCCGTCCATACAGGATCGTTGTAAATGATGCCGATGTATCCTCGGTAATGATGGCTTACAGCAGTGTGGACGGTGTTCCTATTTCCTACAGCAGTTACTATATGGACACTCTCTTGAGGCAGATATTCGGCTTCTCGGGTTACATAGTATCGGACTGCGATTCGGTAGCCACTTCCTATAACAGGAATGTCCATAATATCAATCCGCATACCGGCAAACGCTACACACTGGGAGAAGCTTTTGCAAATGCAATGGCGTCCGGCCTGGATCTGCAGTGTAATGCCGGTGAAACTGACGGACTTGGCAGTTACGCTTCCAACATTAAGCTAATGCTGAAGGATGCTGATGGAAACCCCATCGTTACTGACAAGGGGTACTTTACCGAACAGCAGTTGGAATACTCTGTGCACCGTCTGATGACAAAGCGCATGCAGCTGGGTGAATTCGATAAGGAGAACCCGTATGTGACCGAGGGTGCACAACGCCTGGTAGAGGGGCTTGCAGGCGGTTATGTCAACGGTGCGGCAGGCCAGACCCAGAAGCGTATTGAACTGGCTGATGAACTATCCCGCGCTACTGTAGTATTATTGAAAAATGAAAATCGAGCTCTTCCTATAACTGCCGAAGAAATTAATAGCAGAGATGAATACAAGGTACGCATCATAGGACCTGTTGGCCAGAGTAATTTCCGCGGCGGCTACTCTTCACGTCTGACCAATGAAGCCAATTTAGTTACCATTGAGCAGGCCATCAAAGCAGCGTTCAATGATCCGGATACATATGATGAGGCCACACGCAGCAAACTGGATATTTCTTACCACTATGGCTTCAATACTCCGGTAAACAGAAGCAGCTTCACTGGTTTAAGAAGCGAAAATATCAGCCTTGACGATATAGAGGAGAATGTAGATTTAGCTATTGTAGTCGTTGGTCAGGGCAGCGGCGATTCACGTGAAGATGGCGACCGTACTGATCTGAATTTGGCGCAGGCGCAGATTGACCTGATAAAACAAGTAAAAGCCAAGAATCCTAAAAAGCTGATCCTTGTCATGGAAACTTATGGCCCGGTGAACATGGTGGACGATATCGTCAACAATGCTGATGCCATTCTTTGGTCCAGTTTCAACGGCTTCAGAAAGGGTACAGGCTTTGGTGAGTCCATCACCGGAAAGAACAATCCTTCCGGTCGTACAAATGCGACATGGCTGAAGGATATGATCAATGATATCCCGGGCTTCTTTGATTACAGTCTGTTCCCTAATGACGGGAATGGCGGACGTACTTATATGTATAACGTCGAAGAGACAATTTATCCGTTTGGTTTCGGTTTGAGCTATGCAGACGTTGAGTATGCACCGGTTGCAGAAGGCGGTTCCATACTGGGCGCTGATACCGCTGGCTCCCTGGTTATTGGAACAGACAGTTCACCAATCACAAAGGACAGCGTTATCAACGTCAATTTCAAAATTACCAATACCAACAATACAGCCGGCAAGCAGGTCGCAGAGGTATATGTCGTTTCACCGGGAGCCGGAACTGATCCCACAATTCCGTTGAAGCGTCTGGTGGGCTTTGACAAAGTCTTTATAGATGCCAACGGAAGCGAGATCGTAACCATACCGATAAAGGTTACTGATTTGGCATTCTTCAATGAAGAGAAGGATTGTTATGAGCTTCCCACAGGTGAGTGGAAGATCTGGGTAGCCCGCTGCAGCGAATTCGGCGAAGATGACCTTTGCGAGAGCTTTACAGTCGAAAATGGAGCCATCCGCGAAGATCCTGTGGTTGTTACCGTAAAGCCGACTCAGTATGGAGACGAAAGCAAAGGCATAAGCGAACGCGTTATCTTCACCCTCACCGATGATCCGTCAAAGAACATTGTTTTACCCAATATCGCGGTTACAATGGCCAACGAAAAACTGTACGGAACACGTGTTATAAACAATGTACCAGGCAAGGACATCGGTGTTGATCCGGCTGCAGTCAATGCTTATACAGCCTCTACCGAAGCAAAATGGACCGTGCCTGACAGTGCGGCTAACATAGAGCGTCTGGACATCGGCAAGACTTCCGACCAACTCCCCAGGATCGGAACCAAATTTGTTCTGCCCGATACTTATAAAGTAACTTACGCCTCCAACCGTCCCGCTGTTGTGCAGGTAGGAGATGCCGGTACCAATGTATTTGCCGAAGGACCGATTGTTATGAAAGCACCCGGTGTGGCAACCATAACAGTTAAAGTTACTGCTCCCAGCGGAGAGGAAGCGACCACCGATTTTGTAGTATGCGTTGAGGGCGAACCTGTTATCACCGAGTTAACATTGGGAGGTAAACTTATAGAAGATTTTGATCCCCATACACTGCATTATATATGCAATGTTCCTGACGGTATTGACCTGGCCAGTGATGCCTTGGCTGTCAAGGCAACTGCCCTTGAAGGATATACGGTTGAATATTCCACCACTGACGACGGCTCGGGTACTATCGGATACCAGCCTGATACAAGCGGCAAGGGCGTAAAACCGTCTTCCATACCCGGAAACGTTTACATCAAGATCTCAGGTGAAGGTATCGCTGACCAGATTTACAGGGTACAGTTCGATGAAGAAATATCGGCAACTTCTTTCATTAAAGGTATAATTGACGATAACTGGACCATTGTCAACGAGGATGCTTCGCTGTATGAAGCAGTGAAAGGTTTAGGTCTGAAACTGCCAACATTGCCGGACAATATCTCAGCTGCCAATACCTTCAAGAATCTCTTCTTAAGACCTGCAGCAGGCGATTGGACAATTGTTACAAAGTTCTACTTCCCTGTCCGTCCCACTCAGGCGACGCAGCAGGTCAGACTGATGGCATGGCAGGATCCCAATAACTTTATTAGTGTTGGCCTGCAATCAGGCTTCAGCTGGTTTGGACCGGCGGGCCTTACAATGAATATGGCACCTACCATCGGCGGAGCTTCCAACGGCAGCATCAGCACAAGCACAGGACTTTCCACAGATCCTGATCCGCTGGTATTCTATATAAAACTACAGCGTGAAGGATTGAAGTTCACCGCATGGTTCTCTACCGACGGTATCAATTATACACGGGTACAGAGTGCCGACGGACGGCGCGCAAGTGAATCCAGCTACCTGCAGGATGTACGTTTGGGTCTGTTTGCCACTAAAGCCAGCCCGACATCACCGACCATCGATACCTATTGTGAATTCATTGATGTAATCGGCCGTAACGGTGAGGTACTCAAGACAGATCAGGATGTGCTTAATGATGCATTCAAGGATGTTGTAGAATATCTTGCAGGGGAAATTCCCAGTGAAGTTTCTTCCGATATTAAGCTTACTGTCCCGTATGACTACACAGTCACCTTTGAAGCCGATGAATGCATTAATCCGAATGGTACCATCAATCTGCCGGAGGAAGATAAATTAGTCAGTGTCAAGATCAAAGTCAGCCATCCGCTGGCAAAGATTGACGGAAGCAGTGAAGTGACTGTATTTGACGGACAGATTCTGGTCAAGGCAACCGGCAGCGAAACTCCAGTTGCTGCTACACTTAAGGCAAGCAGCAGTGTACAGCCGGGAGCCACGTTCAATGTGGGAGTAGCGCTGAATAATGTTACACAGTCGGTTTATGCAGAGGATATTACATTGACATACGATCCCAACATATTTGAATATGTGGGAGCAGAAGGAGCGAGCAGCGATATCCAGATAGTCAGAGAGGACAGTGAAACTGCCGGAAAAGTAAGGATTATAGCAGCAAATATTGGAGGAATATCAGGCGACAGCGTCGATATATTGAATTTAACCTTCAAGGTGTTGCCAGGTGTTGTGAATACAACCCAAACTATTGCAATTACTCAGGCTAAACTTGGCGTAGCTCCTTCGGGAGATGTCCTAGAGGCAACACTGGATGCAAAGAGTATATCAATAGGCGGCGGTACACCATCAGTTGACAAGTCAGCTTTGATTTCGGCTATCAATAATGCTCAAAGCCTGTATGACGCTGCGGTTGTAGGCACACAACCCGGCCAATACTCACAGGAGGCTAAGGATGCTCTGCTTGCGGCAATCAATGCTGCTAAAGCTGTAAGGGATGACTCAAGCGCGACACAATCGCAGGTCAACAACGCCGTAACGGCCCTGAATAGTGCTGTTGAAGCCTTTAAGGCAGCTGTGAATAAGTCTCCTGATGTTAATGACGATGGTGAAACCGATGTAGGAGACCTTGCGATAGTTGCTTACTATTACGGCACGGATTCCTCTTCTGAAGACTGGTCTGAAGCTAAGATCGCAGATATGAACGGAGATAATATTATAGATGTATTAGATCTTGCTTATGTAGCAATCAACATAGTATATTAAGCATTGATGCAGGCTTGGGATAGGTATTAACGACCTATCCCAAGCTTTTTTATTGTCCGATGGTCTTTCCTCCGAAGCAGATTGGCTTATCTCAATGAGAAATCTTGCACCCCTTTCATTGTATCAACTCGTGTGCGGGCGCAAGGATCTCATTTCGAACGCCTTTAAGCACCCAGGCCTATAAGATCAATAGCGCCGTTTTATGACATTCCTCCGCTTGCGCTCCGTCATGTCCCGGCCGAGAGGTCTTCCTCTTACGGGTCGCTCATACATTTTCAATAATGTTACCGTTCGGTGGTCTTTCCTCCGAAGCAAATCGGCTTATCTCAATGAGAAGCCTTGCGCCTGTCTAACTTATGTTATGCTGGTTGTTCGAAAAAACATATTGTCAAAGTCAGACTATTGTGATAGTATAGACTATAGCAATAGTCTGGCTGGGGTGTTGAAGTAATGCAAAAATTATTCGACAGCGAAATAAAAGTTATGGAGATCATATGGGAAAACGAGCCCATAAGCGCTAAACAGATCAGCCTTATTGCCGCGGAGGAGATCGGTTGGAATAAAAACACCACATATACTGTTATCAAAAAACTTGAAAGCAAGGGATATATTAAAAGAGAAGATCCCGGATTTATTTGTACCTCACTGATTTCCCGTGATGATGTCTGCAAGTCCGAAGTCAAAAGTCTTATAGATAGGCTTTTCGGCGGCTCGAAAAAAGCGCTTTTCTCTGCTTTGCTTGAGGATGAAAAACTTTCTTCCGACGACATTGATGAATTGCGAAAGATGATTGAAGAGAGGTGACGGTATGCTGTCCGAAGTATTCTATTGGCTTTTCAATATGAGCATATCGGCATCCATAGTTGGGATAATTATTCTATTGACAGGAAAAATAAGAAAGTTTCCGCGTCGTCTAATACATATCTTATGGGCAATTCCTTTTCTAAGAATGTGGATTCCGGCAGGAATGACCAGTAAATACAGTCTTATGACTCTGCTTTCAAAATTCACTACAAAGACAGTGCTTGTATATGACGGCGTATTGGATCTTACCTATACAAATCATATTATGGCGGCCAAAAGTTACTCACCAATTACCTATAAGGTGAACATACTTGAAGATGTTTTTAAAATTGCCTCTATAATCTGGATTGTTATCGCTCTTGCCCTTGTGATCATGACTGCAGTCCTTTATTTTATTACAAAATCTGAATTAAATGATGCTGTACCATTTAGGGACAATGTATATGTATCTGACAAAATAACCACACCTGCAACATACGGTGTCTTCTGTCCCAGAATTATTATTCCCGAAGGATTGGACTCAGGTGATCTAAAATATATCCTGGCACACGAATCGGCGCATATAAAACGCAAGGATAATTTATGGCGTATTCTAGCCGTTATTTCTGCCTGTGTTCACTGGTTCAACCCCTTGGTCTGGCTGTTTTTAAAAAAATTTCTGGAGGAAACCGAGCTTGCATGTGATGAGAAGGTTCTGGCAACCTATGGTGAAGATGCAAAAAAGACTTATGCAAAAGTACTTATAGACTGCGCCGAAAGCAGGAATATTTTTGTCTCGGCATTCGGCGGTGCCAGGATACGGGTTCGTATTGACCATATTTTGTCATATAAGAAACTGTCAGTCTTTTCAATCATTAGTTTCACAATTTTTGCGATTACCGCCGGCTATGTGCTTCTGACAAATGCTTATTAAAGGAGGGTAGAGTCATATGAAAAGATTTCTTCGAGCTTTCTTTGCGGCTGTACTATTCGTGCTTTTCTTGTCCGGCTGCGGGGAAGCACTACCTTCTGAATGGAAGGACTTGAAAGAAGTCAGCGACAGTTTTTCTTTAGAGGACGCAAAGAATGAAGGTTATGTCGTGATGGAGGACGGAGACGTCACCTTTGGAGAAAATATATGGAAAGACTTTGTGAAGTTGTCATCAAAAAAGAAACCGTCTAAAGTTCGGGTCGTTCACTACTATACATTAGGTGATCCGGCGCGTTATGAACCGGAATACTATGAGAGTATAAAAGACGATTATCCGGTACTGTATATCCTTGAACTTGAATATACCGGAGATATATATCGCTTAAGATATTACGAGGAAGATAAGCTGTATCAGAAAGAATTCAAATACCTGATGAAGTATGAGGGAGAAGCTGAAACAGTAGATGCGGTCTATTCTTCATATGTAAGGTATGTACTGGTGGATGATAACAAGGTTACCTGGAACGATATTATGCGAGGAATGTTCAGTTCCCGATTTGGCGATTATATACCTCACTTCTCGATATACACTGATTTAAAACATAGGGATGGTACATCTGGTTAAATCAATGTTGTCATTCTGAGCGCCAGTGAAGAATCTTATTGTTAACATAAGAGCCTTCACTACGCTACGCTTCGTTCAGTATGACAATAGCGGTCAGGTGCAAGATTTCTTATTGAGATAATCTGCTTTGCCTAAGGCAAGGTTACTGTTTATAAACTAAACCTTCATTCTGAGGAAGTGATATAAATGACCGCTTTTAAAAAGTTTTACCTGTTCTCTGTTATTGGAGTGTTTGTCGCATCGTTTTATCCTTTGTATATGGGTATGAGCCATTTGCACTGCTCTTAACGGAACGTCGAAAGCGAAATATGGGGTGTAGCGTCAAAATAAAGGTATTATCAGAATGGACATACACATAAATTTTTTAATATATCTATTCTATATCCAATCACTCTGATATAATAATCCTAGACAGAAATTAATAGAAATTGTTGCAATCCGATTAATGCGATTGCTTTTATTTATTTTTTTATAATACGACTACGCTGGTTAAAGAGCATCTTATTCCTTAAGGACTGCAGTATTTTCCGCAAGTTTAAAAACCGGATCAGTACTTCCTTGTTGCAGTTCACCCGAATGTTAATCATAAAATTAAATAAAAAAAAAAGGAACAGGGAATATATAAAACAAGGCAGGAGGTCATCATATGCAAAATGAAAACGCTAAAAAAATGTATAAATTTGCCATATTGGGTGCAGGACATGGCGGTACTGCCATGGCAGGGCACCTTTCGTTATTGGGATTTGACGTAAGCCTCTACAATCGCGGAGAGGAACGAATAAGGGCGATAAAAGAAAGAAAAGGTATAGAGATACTTTCCAACAATGATAACATTGTCCATGGATTTGCCGAACTGAAAATCGTAACTTCAAATATAGCCG